>NZ_CAJZFJ010000012.1 GCF_915070105.1 uncultured Porphyromonas sp. | reverse complement strand
TGTATACTCATCCCTCCTAGGTAGGAGGTATTCGCTTGGCATATCTAGACTAGGACATAGATACTTGTATCTTCTGCGTATGCTCCTTGACGACCTTGCCCTCGCACTATGGTGATTTCATGCGTCAGCTCTGGTGCTTAGGGCAGGGGCGTACTTAGGGCTTTCGAGGCCACTTGCCTTCGGTTGGAGGGACTCTGCTTCGCTGGACAGATAGGGGAGGGGGAGGGGTGAGCAGGGGAAATACGTAGAGGGATACCCTAGGGGTACACTGCGTATGATGCGGAGAATGAAACATCTGTGTTTTAGGGAAAGGTGGTATCTTTGCCTTACAACATTATTTAATTTCTACATAGGATGAACTACCGAATAGCTTTGGTCTCGACGCTCCTTGCGCTGGTGGGTCTGACGCTCTTAGCCCTCCCCTCATGCTCGTCGTGCTCGTCGCACTCATCTGACTCTACCGAGGGTGCAGCAGGAGATAGTACAGGGCTAGCTAGCCTTACGAGTCTCGTTAGCCTGGACTCCATCGTAGTGGAGGGTACGTACTATGAAGACCAAAAGAAGAAGAGTGGCCCTTCGCTCTATGCGAACATCGTCTTCCGCTACCTCGCTGGAGACTCTACGCTGGAGCGTCTATTCTCTCGAATAGCCTTCGGAGATCAGTATGCGAGCCTCTCCCCTCGTGCAGCTGTAGATACCTACATCCGAGATATGAGTAGCGAGTACACCATACAAGATCAGTACTCCCAAGAGATGTCTCAGGAGGACCTCAACGAGCTCAAGAGTGACCTACGGCTCTCTACCAAGATAGGCTATATCGACAGCCTAGTGATCAGTGTACACAAGGATCTGGCTGAGTACTATGCTGGTGCTGTGCATGGCAACTATGGGACGGGCTTCTACAATATTGACCGTCGCACGAAGACCCTCCTCAGGGAGAGTGACTACTTCGTCGAGGACTATGCGGCGCAGCTGACCAAGATCCTACAGCGTAGACTCCTCATCAGCTACAAGGTTAAGACCCTCGAGGAGCTGGAGGAGAAGGAGGGTATCTCAGCGGTGGACCTCACACCGAATGATAACTGCTCCATTGGCCCGAAGGGGCTGACCTATATTTACAATCCCTACGAGATAGGCCCCTATGCCCTCGGGCAGGTCACGATCTTCGTCCCCTACGAGGACCTACAGCCGATCCTTCGCCCCGGCTCTATTCTCTCCCATTACCTCCCTCACTAGCCCTACCCACATAGATCGGATGGATATAATCAAGAAGTACTTCCCCTCTCTAAGCCCAAGGCAGATCGAGCAGTTCGCTCAGCTCGATGCCCTTTACCGTGACTGGAATGCCAAGATCAACGTGATCTCCCGCCGAGACATCGACGGGCTCTATGAGCATCATGTCCTGCATTCCCTCGGGATCACGCAGATGATTCGCTTCAAGGCGGGCACTCGTATCCTCGACTTTGGCACGGGGGGGGGCTTCCCTGGGATCCCCTTGGCAATCCTTTTCCCCGAGTGCGAATTCCTACTGGTCGATAGTATTGGCAAGAAGGTGAAGGTCGCAGGGGCAGTGGCAGAGGCTCTTGGGCTAACGAATGTCCGTACGCTACATGGACGAGGGGAGGATGTACGGGAGACCTTTGACTTCGTCGTCAGTCGTGCCGTGATGCAGCTTGGCGAACTCGTCGGCTTCACCCAGCGCCTGATCCATCATGAGCACCGTAACGGGATGCCCAATGGGCTCATCTGTCTCAAGGGTGGGGAGCTACAGGCGGAGATCCGCCCTTACAAGCGGATCATCGAGGTGCAAGATCTTTACCCAACCTTCGAGGAGGAATACTTCAAGACGAAGAAGGTCATCTACCTCCCCCTCTAGCCCACGAGCCGAGGTATCCCCCCTTAGACTTCGTGATGAAAAAGCGTACGATTACCGAGATGGAGCGACTCACGCTCCAGGACTTCCAGCGGAGCGATAAGCTCCCTATCCGTCTCGTGCTAGAGGATGTGAGGAGTATGAATAACCTAGGCTCCATCTTCCGCACTGCCGATGCCTTTCGTCTCGAGGGGCTAACTCTATGTGGGATCACGGCACGCCCTCCACACCCAGATATTCATAAGACTGCCCTCGGGGCGGAGGAGAGTGTCGCTTGGCACTACGAGCCCTCCATCCTAGAGGCACTACGTGCTCTACGTGCTGAGGGCTATCACTTGCTCGCGCTAGAGCAGGTACACGATAGCCTAAGCCTAGAGACCTTCGTCCCTGATCCTGCGATGCGCTATGCTCTAGTCCTAGGCAATGAGGTGCACGGGGTGAGCGAAGCTGTGGTATCCGAGGTAGACCAATGTCTGGAGATCCCCCAGTATGGGACGAAGCACTCTCTGAATGTCAGTGTCGCCACTGGGATTGCCCTCTGGCAGATGGTCTCGCCCCTTCTCCCCTTGCTCGGCCGATGACGTACCTTCCCCCTGAGCTCCACGAGACCGAGGATGGGAGCTTGACGCTGTACACTCCGACCTTCGGGGAGCACTACCACTCGACGCACGGAGCCGTGCAGGAGAGTCGCCATATCTACACGGGGCTTGCGCTACGGGGTAGGCTGGAGGACTGGGATCGGAGCAGTGGGCGAGTCCTAGAGGTGCTGGAGGTAGGCTTTGGTACGGGACTCAATGCCCTGCTGACGGCACTCCTTGCCGAAGAGCTCCATCAGCCTATCCGCTACACGACCCTAGAGAAATACCCGATCGGGGAGGATGTCTACAGTCGTCTCTCCTATGACTTATCCACAGAGACACAGGGCGACACCCTCCTACGACTACTTCACAGCAGCCCTTGGGGCGAAGATGTGCCACTGAGCCCTACCTTCACCCTGCACAAGGTACACACTGATCTCACGACCTATATACCCTCCGAGGGGATAGACGTCATCTACTACGATGCCTTCTCGCCCGAGGCTCAGCCCGAGCTATGGGACGAAGTCCTCTTCCAGCGCCTATACGCTGCCGCACATCCTGGGGCAATGCTCACCACCTACTGCGCTAAGGGGGAGGTGCGCCGACGCCTCCAGCGTGCAGGCTTCGCCGTGGAGCGCCTCGCAGGCCCTCCGGGCAAGCGTGAGGTGCTCCGTGCCACTAAGTAATCCTCATCCTTATCCACCGACTATCTTATGCTTATCCTCATATCCCCGGCGAAGACCTTCGCAGGAGCTAAGTCGCTATGTCCCGATGCTCCATCCTCCACTCCCCGCTTCCTCTCGGAGGCACATCAGATCATCGCCGAGAGCCTTCGCCTCTCAGCCCAAGAGCTGGGACGGGCGCTTGCCCTAAGCCCTCGCCTAAGGGACGAGGTCTACGCTCGGCAGAGAGCCTTCTTCGACGAGGGGGTAGCGGAGCGACCTGCCCTGCTGGCTTACTCGGGGATGGTCTACCGCAAGATAGCAGCGCAGACCTTCACTGCCGAGGAGTGGCGGATGGCGGGCGAACGTCTTCGGATGACCTCCTTCGTCTATGGCCTGCTCAGACCGAGTGATCAGATACGTCCCTATCGGATGGAGGGGGGCATTCACCTACCCCTGTGTGGGGAGGGAGAGCGTCTCTTTGACTACTGGCGAGACCGCCTCACCCCGCTACTCATCGAGGAAGGCAAGCGACAGGGAGGCACGCTCCTCTATCTGGCGAGCGAGGAGATGCGTCAGCTCTTCCATTGGGCAGAGGTCGAGCGGCAGCTACGTGTCCTCACCCCGACCTTCCTAACCGTACAGCCCGATGGTCGCCATAAGCAGATTGTCGTCTATACCAAGATGGCTCGGGGGACGCTCGCTGGCGAAGTGATCCGCCGAGGACTCACCACCGAGGACGAGGTCAAGGCCTGTTGTCCCGAGGGCTTCTGCTTCGCTCCCGAGCACTCCACCGAGCGGGACTGGACGTTTCTCCTCCCGCAGTAGAGGGTAGTAGGGCTGGTGGCTGGTAGGCTGGTGGGTAGGGCTGGCAGGCGGGGCTAATAGGTCTAATGGGTCAAATAGGTCAAATAGGTCTAATAAGGTCTGTCTCTGAGGGCCTCTCAAGCTCTCGCAATCCCTCTCACGATGGGCATCCCGTTATGCCCTCACACTCTAGGTAAGAGCGCTCTTGCGCTCCTATAAAGAACGCTCATGCGCTCTCGGTAAGAACGCCCTCATCACCTTACATAGGTGATGAGGGCGTTCTTTATAGGAGCGTAGAGACGTACTCGGTATGCTCGTTTTGGCTCGCTCGGGGAGTCTAGTACAGAGTGTGTTATGTGAGGGGATGAGCACGGGTGACTCGCTCCTAGGTAGGGACGTAGTGTGCGTATCTCCCACTCTATGCCTCCACACCGTCTGCCTACATATCTATGAGGGCTATGATGGGGCGGAGGGGTCGAGGCAGAATGTGCGACACCCCTGCCCTATACGAGATAGGGCAGGGGTGTCGTACTGCTTACTATTCTGTGAGTGGGATACCCCCTAGATGGGGGTGCCAAGGCTCACAAGTGGAGAAGGCTACTCTGTGGGGACGGCAACACGTGCGTTGCCTGCAGAGACGGCCTTGATGCTATTACCCTTGACCCAAGAAGAGCCGAGGAAGAAGTGCGCTTCCCCTTCCTTGGGATAGGTAGCGTCGGCGACGAAGATGAGCTTATTCTGAGCGTTGTACACCTCGAAGGCAACGACATTCTTCCATCCACTGATCTTTACGGACTGGCTATTGATGCTAGCCTTGCTTCCTTCGATAATGCTGGGCTTATCCTTGAAGAGATATGCATTACCATCGGTGATGTACTCTAGGGCGATGTCATCCTTGGGTAAGCCTAGGCCAGCGATACGATTCTTCACTGCGTTTGCTTCCACCTCGGTGAGGACGAAAGGTTTCTTACCATAGTCATCAATGATCGTATTCACGGCACGGAAGAAGCCCCATCGCTCGAAGTAGCGGGTGAGGTCTCGCCCGGCCACCTTGGATACAGCATAGGCAAACTCTGCCTGCTGTAGACCAGGTGTCCCTGGAGAGTCATGCCTGCGGAAGTATTCGTAGAGGTCGGGGTAGAAACCCGAGACAGCATCCGCATTCAGACGAGGGCTATGACCGAGCACCCTGCCGAAGTAGAGCTCCAGCTGCCAGAAGGGTACGAGCTGCTTGAAGACATCGACCCCCTGCATGACACCATCCTTAGAGTTCGTACTCCCTGCGGAGCAGAATGGTGTCTCCCCGGCGATGATGTGCGAGAAGGCGAGCGAGTAACGGTTGTTGCCATCACCCATACGCTCCTCCTGCAGGCGAGAGGGCTGCTTGAAGACGTAGGTCGTGATGTACTCCGAGGGGATGTTCACCGTACACTCTGTCATCCCATGCCATAGGGCTCCCGGACGGATCTGGTTCATATGCCCGATCTCGTGCGAAGGTCCCCAAGCAGCACCCTGTGACTTGGGGTTACGCATCTTAGCTGGGTCTAGGATAGCCTCTGCCGTGCTGACTACGTAGGCCGTGTGGTACCACGTAGCGTACATATAGGCATGGTACATGACGTGCAGGTACATGCGGTTCCGAGGCTTGCAGTTGTACTTGTAGTAGCCGTGGAGTACCCATTCGTTGCGTACGATGCTGTCGTAGGTATTAGTGATGTCTCGCCCCTCGGGAGTATAGTTGCGGAAGTTAGCGGTCTCGAAGGTCAGGTGAGCATACTTACCGAGGACGTCGAAGTACTTATCTGAAGCCTTGTTCAGGAGCTCCTTCCAGCGACCAGATAGCTTCGGATTTTGGGAGTCGTAGTAGCCGTTGACGGTACCTGTGGCGAAGTGCATACGTATAGGCTGTAGCGAAGGGAGCTTAGCCTCGTCCATGGTGTGGTACATCACATAGGCAAGACCAGGGGCACGCATCTTGATCTTGTTCATACCCTTGTAGAGTGGGTAGTACTCACCGCCGAAGCCATCACCACCGGGCTTGTCGAGGTTCTGTACACGTAGGCTTAGACCTTCGAAGCCCTTGGTGTCCTCGACGAAGACGATGAGGTCCTCACCCTGCTTGACCGATATACCTGTGGGGTTATCTAGGAGCGAGTAGGGGTTGGTCTTGTTGCGGGCTGCCATCACGTTGGGGTGAAGGTAGGGCTTGAATTCGGCAACACGGAACTCCTGATTGTACTTACCTTGCTTGATGAAGAAGGCTAGGTTGCGGAAGAAGGGATCGGTGCACTGAGCGATCTTGGCATCGGTGACATCGGGACGTAGGGTGGTGCAGAGGTCGTCTGCGAAGAGCGTCTTGTAGTCGAAGACCTTGCTGCTGCGCTTGAAGAACATCATCTCGGCACAAGCAGCGAAGCCTGGTCCGCTATCGCCAACTCCACTACGTACAATGAAGCGGAAGCTCTTGGCCTGTAGGCGACGATCGAAGATGACTCGTGTGGGCAGTGAGCTCCCTCCGAAGTCCTTGGAGACGAGCTTCTCGAAGTTCACTCCATCCTTCGATACTTCGATATCGACCTGCTTGAAGTTACCATTCTGTCCGCTGGTACGTGGATAGTAGACGAGATAGTCTACCTCTGATACCTCGGCGAAGTGGTAAGTCAGCGTGATGGGGAAGTAGTCCTTGCCCGTATTGGTCCAGTTGGAGTGATAGAGCGTACCCATATCTCCATCGAAGGATTTTTCGATCTCACCACCATTGGGCTGGAAGGAGGAGGCCTGACCGCTGACTACCTTGATCTGTTCGTCATCAGCTAGGTTCTCGGTGCTACCTGCTACATAGTCCTTCGCACCGAGCTGTGTGAGGGAGATGATGGCACGGATAGCCTTGGAGGCATCAGCGACACCCTTCTGTACGATCTCGATCTTGGCGACACGATTGCTCTCGCCTGTGTGGGAGAGGGCTACGTAGGAATGGCTTTCCTTGCGCATGGCCTTTAGCTCGGAGGGAGCCTTGACCCACTCGGGGAGCTTTACCTCGATCTGCGTATTGGTCGTGATGACGAAGTCGATGGGACCACCAGAGGCAGGTAGGGTGAAGATCTGCTTGTCGACAAGGATAGCAGGAGCCGTACCTAGCTGGCGTACGGTGATGTGCTTCTCCCCAGCAGAGGAGCTGATGGTGAGCTTGGCTTGACGGATCTCGGTCTCGTCGTTGGTCTGTACCTCGACGATGAGGGTCTTGCCCTGTGACTTTGCGCTACACCAGGCTTGGTTGCTCTGTACGCGCCAGCCCTGTGGGAGGTCTCCCACCTGAATGGTCTTCGAGGAGGACTCGCTCTTGAAGTCGAGGTTGTCGGGAAGCTTCGTCTGAGTGCTGTTCGTCCCACCGCCCCTGCCTCTGTTTGGGTCATCGGCGGCTTTACATGAGACGAAGATTATCCCTAGGATAGCCGCACAAAGCAGGCTAAGAAGTCTAAAGGTCTTCATTCGTTCAGCGTTTACTTGTAATATAGAGAGGTCGAGCAAGAGCTAGAATGGATCTATCTCCCTACTCGACCTCTCTGGAAGGTAATCTATCAAATGCCGTTATTCGTTGGTCGTCTCACCTGTCTCAGGATCATAGACCTCAGTCTTATGGGCAAAGACGTGAAGCTCAGCTAGGGCAGCGTAAGATTGGTTGTTGTAGACCTTCTTGATCTGGAACCAAACGTACGTGTAAGCCTTATCGGCGAGCATCACAGGAGAGTTGTAGTCAGCAGCCTGAGCATCGGGTAGACCCGTGAAGGCCTTCACTAGGACGGCATTGTTAGCCTTCAGGTCGAAGTTGCCATTGAAGGTATCACTCGTATAGATGTCCATCTCCACTGGGTTAGAGCGGTTGGCATTGTTACGCCCCTTCATGAAGAAGTGGAATGCCTTGACAGCTCTAGGGAGCTTCATCACGATGTAGTGAGGCATAGGACGCCGTGGACCTGAATCCTGGCTCCAGTTCTCGTGGTAGAAGGTTCCATTGTTGTTGTCGATCAAGTCTGCCTTGGGGCCTTCACGTTTCTCGGGGTCACTGACGAAGAGGTCGTCTGCACCCGCTGCGAGGACGAGCTTCTCAGCTGGCGCGTCTGTGATCTTCGTGACCTTAGGCAGAGGCTTAGCCTGAGCAGAGATCGTGTGGGTAGTCCCTTCTGCACCCTTCTGTCCGACGGGGCAGATCTTGAACTCGATCGAGCCATAGCGGGCGAGTAGACCATCGACACGTAGCGTGTCCGAGTAAACGCTCGCTAGACGCATGGCGGGCTTATTGGTCGCAGGGTCCGTGTAGGAGACACGGACATAGCGGTAGTCTGCACCCTGAGGGATCGCCCACTTCAGTAGGACAGATCCTGGCCCAGGCTCAGCTGTGATAGAGGCTTGGTCTAGGTCTGTGGGCTTGGCACCTAGGTCTTCCTTTTTACAGGAAGACACTAGGGCAAGCGATCCAAGCATGAGGGCTATGAATATCTTGTTCATCTTATCGTCTATGATGGGTTAGTAACCTGGGTTGTTGATGAGGTTGCCGTTCCTATTGATGTCAGCGATGGGGATCGGTAGGAGATAGTTGGCATCGGAGAACGCACGCTCGAAGACTACTTCCTTGAGCTTAGCAAATTCCTCGATGCTCGTAGCCTCGATGTTGAGCCCCTTAGCCTTGTGACCGAAGGCATCCTTAGCGAGGAGCCAGCGACGCATATCCCAGAAGTTCTGGTTCTCTAGGTAGAGCTCGATCTGACGTTCCTGGCGTACGATCTGGCGGAGCTTAGCCTGGTCAGGCGTTACCCCGATCGAGCCCCATGCAGCGTCTACAGTGGGGATACCAGCACGCGTACGGATCTTATCGATGTAGGTCTTAGCCTCAGCTAGGTCGCCCGTCTCGACGCAGGCCTCTGCGTAGGAGAGGTATAGGTCCGCAAGGCGCAGTAGAGGCCAGGGGTGAGAGATGACGGTCACACCATTCTTAGCCATGAGCTGGTTGGGGAAGGTACCCTTCTTGTTCAGGTAGCCACTGGGAGTGTAGTTGTTGTTACGGTTCTTTCTCCCTTGGTTCCCATTCTTCATGAAGTCTAGGAGGACACGACCAGCCTCAGGCATGAAGTTAGGCGTGGGGTAGAGGGGGTTGTTAGGCTCCTTGTTGAGGATCTCGAAGTACCCCCCCTGGAAGCCAATCCAAGCATAGAAGCGAGGCTCACGCTCGAGGTTGAACTTGATGGTCTTCGCTCCCTCCTTAGCATGTGCAGCATGAGCGGCGTCTACAGTCACGACCTCTAGAGGGTCTAGGTTCATCGTCTCTGGGTCTTCATTCCAGGGGAGACCGTTCTTGGTGTAGAAGCGGTTGAGCATAGCCCACGTAGGACCGACACCATTGTAGCCATATTCGCTACCATCGACACCCTTAGGTGTGGACTTGCCCTGGAAGTCATATAGACCGACACCACGAGAGTCTGCGAAGATCACCTCGGGGTTGGGGCTGCCCACCCAGTCTAGGATGTTGAGGCGAAGGCGACGCTCGATGCCATTCTCTGGATACTTGTTTTCAGTCTTGTACAGGTCATCCTTCATATAGAGGGTATAGCCAGCAGCCTCGGCAGCGTCGATTGCTTGCTTGATAGCATCCTTGGCACGTACCCACTTCTGAGGGTCGTAGGTCATAGGCATTAGGTGGTTGCCATCCTTGTCCTTGAGCGACTCGAAGAGGCTTGGCTGTCCTCCGTTGAAGAGAGGAGAGGCGGCATAGAGATAGAGCTTAGCCTTGAAGCCCTTGGCAGCGGTGCTCGTAGCGAGTCCGACACGGCTCTTCACATCGTTGCGTGTAGCAGGCAGGCCTGCAGCAGCTTCGTCGAACTTAGCTGCGATCCAGCTGACACACTCATCGAAGTTCGTACGTGCAGCGTAATCCTCGACCTTAGTGTTCACGTTAGGAAGTTCCTTGACGAGAATGATTGGGCCGTAACAGCGTAGTAGGAGATAGTGATAGTAGGCCAGCAGGAAGTTTACCTGAGCCTTGTAGTCAGCCTTCTCCTCATTGGAGGTGTCAGGGAGCTTGTCGATCACATCATTGAACATGTAGCACTGGCGGATCCCCTGGAAGAAGGTGTTCCAGTAGGAAATACCAGGGTTAGAGGCCGTGTACTTTCCCTTAGGGAAGCTGGCGAAGGATTCGTGCTCGAAAGAGGTAATTACCTCATCACCCGTCAGCAGGTCGAGACTCCCTGTCGTCCCCCCAGGATTGGGAAGGTACGCATAGCAGGAGTAGAGGTAGTCGAGCCCCTTGTTACGGTCGGAGTAGGTGTCCTTCTCCGTGGGACGCTCGTCGGGGACGATGTCGAGGAAGTTCGAGCAAGAGCTACCGAGTAGGAGAGTAGCCCCACAGAGGAGGGCTAGCTTATATATTCTGTTCATCGGATTCTTCTATGATAATACAGCGTGATAGACGACTACTTGAAGGTGAGCTGTACCCCGAGGTTGAAGGTACGCTGCAGAGGATAGGACATCCCACGGCCACCACCCATCTCTGGATCCCAGAGCTTGAAGGGGGAGAAGGTTAGGAGGTTCGTTGCGTTTGCATAGATACGAGCCATCTTGAATTGATACCCTACCTCGAGGTTACGTAGCTTCAGGAAGGCTGCATTGCGTAGCCAGTGTGAGGATGCCTGCTGGTTGTTGTTATTGTCATGCAGCGTTAGGCGGGGGTAGCGAGCATTGGGATTCTGATTGTTCTGGCTCCAGTAGTCATCAGCTACCCACTGCAGGACGTTGCGTCGAACCTGTGTACCGAAGGGGTGGAAACCACTCATCATCAGCGATACATTAGCCTGTCCCTGGAAGCTGAAGTTGAAGTCAAACTGCTTGTACTTGATCGTTGCGCCTAGACCATAGTTGATCTCAGGCACAGTGGGGAAGCCCATAGGGACGCGGTCGTCGGCATCAATCTTGCCATCGTAGTTGCCATCCTTGTCGGGCTGATCCTTGTACTTGAGGTCCCCTGGAGCGATGGCGATGTTGCCAAGTGTACTCTTGGGGTTGTGATCGATGTCTGCTTGGTCGATATAGTAGCCTTCAGCGTCATAGCCCCATATTGTGTTGAGGGGCTTACCTACATTACGCAGTGCTGGGCGGAGGTTCGCAGCTTCGTCGTACTCGAGGACACGGTTACGAGCGAAGGTGAAGGTACCACGAGCCTGGAGTGTCCAGTCCTTGTTGAACTGCTTGTTGTACTCTAGAGCTGCATCCAGACCCCAGTTCTTTACCTTAGCTAGGTTACCATAGATCTTAGCATCGGCTGTACCGAAGTAGTTGGGGATGGTCTGCTTCTGCTGGAAGATGTTGCTACGGATTTCCTGGAAGGCATCCACCGTTAGGTTAAGAGACTTGAAAAGCTGTAGGTCAAGCCCGACGTTGAGCTTCTTACCGATTTCCCAAGTGATCTGGGGGTTAGCATAGCGGGTGAAGCCTGGTCCACGGCGGTTCTCATAGCTACCATCGTACCCCGTAGAGAAGTTGGGGCGATGTTTATCACCTGAGATGACGACTTCCTCGAGGTAGATGAAGCGCTGACCTACAGTTCTATCGTTCCCGACAAGCCCGTAGGATCCACGGAGCTTGAGGTTAGAGACTACATTCTGTAGAGGCTTCCAGAAAGCTTCCTTGCTGATGTTCCAGCCCACAGCGACGGATGGGAAGAAACCCCAGCGGTGTCCCTTGGCGAAGTTCTCAGAGCCGTTGTACCCAGCATTCACCTCAAGCAGGTAACGCTGCGCATAGTCGTAGGAGGCACGGAAGGCATATCCCTGACGGCGGCGAGGAAGCGAGGCGATGAGGTCAGAGCTGGGATTATTGATGGTAACTTCATCCTGGTTATAGAGAACCATAGCCGCTACGTTGTGGTCTCCGAAGCTACGATCGTAGTTGAGATAAGCCTGGATGTAGAAGCGTCTATCCCCTTGGGTGCTCCCGTTCGTACCGAGGATGGGCTTCGTGGGGTCACCACCGAGGGAGGTTAGGTTATAATTCCCATTGGCATCCTTTGCTGGGGAGGCGAGCATGTAGGAGTTGTATCCTTGGAAACGGAAGGCGTTACTGAAGCTCCAGTTCTTGAAGGAGACGAGTCCCTTGAAGCTAAGTCCCTTGGTGATGAAGTCCAGCTTCTGAGAGTAGTCGATGTTAGCGATCACTGTGCTCTCGAAGGTGTCCTTATACCCAGAGGCTGCCATAGCTACAGGGTTAGCTGGAGTGAAGGAGCCGATCTTAGATCCCCCCAGCGATACCAGAGTGCATCTCCCTGTGGGAACATGATGGGGTTAGCCACAGGGTTGGTACCCATGATTGAGTTAAAGACCTCATTCACACCCCCACCACCATTACTGGCTGTGATAGGACCATGGTAGTCGTTGATCTGAGCGTTTAGGTGTAGGGCGATCGTTGCGCTTGGGGAGAGGTGGAAGTCTACGTTGTTCTGGAACGCATACTTGAGGTAGTCAATCCCGTTGTTGTAGGAGAAGAAGTCCTTGCTTCGTCCCTTGAGCATCCCTGTCTCATGGCTGACGTTGAAGTTCATGAAGTAGGTGATCTTCGACGTACCCCCACGGATATTCATGTTGGCGCGCTGGTTGTAGGTCATGCTCTTGAAGACCTCCTTGTACCAGTCCACGTTAGGATACTGATAGGGATCAGTGCCAGCGAGGGTGTTGCGGATGTAGTCTTCGGAGTAGAGTGCATCGCCTGTGCCTTGGTTCCTCACGGCTTCATTGTACATGCGCATGTAGGTCTCAGCACCAGCTGTCTGAGGTACGTGTATGGGGGTATTGATATAGTTCTCGATACGTACCCCGATGACGGGACGCTCTAGGTCCGCTCCACTCTTGGTCTTGATGATCAGGACACCGTTTGCCCCACGTGTACCATACATGGCAGAGGCTGTAGCATCCTTCAGGATAGAGAAGCTATCGATGACTTCGGGGTCGAGGGCATTCAGGTCAGCCTTGGAGATCTGGACACCGTCGAGGATAATCAGAGGCTCAGAGCCGTTCATGGTGGCGATACCACGGATGAAGAAGTCTGCACCGTTGCTCCCTGGCTCCCCACTACGCTGGTAGGAGATGACCCCAGCTAGACGTCCAGCGAAGGCGGTAGAGAGGTTGGCTGCAGGTACCTTCAGCTCCATAGGGCGGACCGTCTGGATCGAACCCGTGATGGTTTCCTTCTTCTGTCCCGTACCGAAGGCGGTGACGACGACTTGGTCGAGCATCTTAGCGTCCTCGGTGAGGGAGATGGAGAGGATGTTGGTCTTCCCGACACGAATTTCCTTGGAAGTATATCCCATGGAGGAGACAAGGAGAATATCGCCAGGATGAGCCTGTAGCTCAAAGTTCCCCTCCACGTCGGTCAGTGCCCCCGTTGTGGAGCCCTTGAGGCGGATTGCAGCCCCGACGATGGGCTCGCCCGTCTTAGAGTCTGTCACGACTCCAATGATCTTGACCTTCTTTGAGCTCTGGTCATTGAGGTTGGTGGAGGTCTCCACCTTGGCTACACGAGACTGCTCTGTTGCAGGACTAGCTGCTAGGAGCGTTGGTAGCGAGAGACCAGCCAAGACGCACACGCACACGCTTCGACGCATGGAGTGTTTCTGTCGGCGGTCTTCATTGTAGTGTATTCCCATAAAATACGTTAGTATTACATGATTATGTTACGCATGTACATTAATTATGTCTTTTGTTGTGGTGGGTGTCCAGAGCCTACCTAGCATGCATTCCCATAGGGGAGCTACTGAGTTGAGCTGTAAAGCTACCTGTTGTAGAATCGATGCAGTCTTTGTTCTAATATGTTCAGAAATAAACTCCTGTGGTATGCTTACCTGGCGTTCCACGCGGCAAAGTTATATAAAAAGTCGTATCGTAGAATAGGTTTATAACGGGGTGTATATAGTAAAATTCTTTATTAAGAAAATAGTGTTTATGCCATGTTCTCTCTTTGGTGTTTTGCTGATGAATTTAAGTTGTTTCTCTACTTCTTGAAAATAATTGTGTATATCCTCTGTCTAGGTTTAGGCATTTTTTTGTGTGGACTTAGACCTATTATTTCGCTCTTTTGAGGATGTAGGGTGTTTAAGCCGACCTTCTTTATAAAAAACTAGGGGCTGATCTCCATCAGTGGAGATCAGCCCCTACTCTATATCCTCTTTGCCCTTGGAGGATGAGGGATAACTTTTTGATCTTATGTGTGGTGACTAGCTGGAGTGTGGTGCGGTGGTGGGATCCTCTGCTAGGAGGTCGGGCAAGACTTCCTCACTCCTCTCTCCCCCCCTTCCTCATCCCGCTATATCGCCAATCCGCAGGGGGCAGCAATGCTGGGGTGGGGCACTGTGCCTACTCTTTGGGGAGCACGCTTTTCGGGGAGTAGGAGGATGTTAGGCGAGGGTACACTCAGCCTCTAGTCTATCCCCCCTCGCCACGGAAGAGCACACGGAAGGCCTCCTCGACGGTCTTCACCCCGATGAGACGGATCTTACGCTCCTTGTCCTCTGAGATCCCAGCTAGGTTACTCTCGGGCAGGAGCATAGCTCGACAGCCGATACGCTCGGCCTCCATGATGCGCTGCTCGATGCGACTCACGGGACGTACTTCGCCGGAGAGCCCTACCTCTCCTGTGAGGCAGATCCCCTCCGGGAGGGCTAGGTCTAGACTCGAGGAGAGGACGGCCGAGATCACGGCTAGGTCGGAGGCAGGGTCGTTGAGGCGGATACCCCCAGCGATGTTGAGGAAGACGTCCTTCTGGATAAGCTTGAAGCCAGCACGCTTCTCCAGCACAGCCAGCAGCATATTCATTCGCCGAGTGTCGTAACCCGTAGCGGAGCGTTGGGGGGTAGCATAGACGGCAGAGCTCACCAGCGCCTGCGTCTCGATGAGGAAGGGGCGCACCCCCTCCATCGCAGCTGCGATGGCGACACCACTTAGCTGCAGCCCTGTGTGGCTCATTAGATGCTCGGAGGGGTTCTCCACAGGGCGTAGTCCACTCTGTCGCATCTCATAGATGCCGAGCTCGGCAGTACTACCGAAGCGGTTCTTCTGTCCTCGTAGGATACGATACATATAGTGCTTATCGCCCTCGAACTGTAGGACGACGTCCACTGTATGCTCTAGGATCTTAGGCCCTGCGATGCTTCCCTCCTTGTTGATATGTCCGATGAGGATCACGGGGACGTTCTCGCTCTTGCAGTACTTCAGTAGGGCACCTGCACACTCTCGTATCTGTGAGACGCTCCCAGCAGAGGTGTCGGAAAGCTCGGTCTGTATCGTCTGTATGGAGTCGATGACGACGAGCTCGGGGCGTACGTCTAGTGCGGTATGTAGGATCTTCTCTAGGTTCGTCTCTGCATAGATCAGACACTCCTCGTTCGTCCCGCCGAGGCGGTCTGCACGCATCTTCAGCTGGGAGAGGCTCTCCTCCCCTGAGACGTAGAGGGTGCGGTAGGGTATGCTGAGGACGGTCTGTAGGATCAGGGTAGACTTCCCGATCCCAGGCTCACCGCCGAGTAGGACGAAGGCTCCCTCGACGAGTCCCCCTCCGAGCACACGATTCAGCTCGGGGTCTCTTAGGTCAAGTCGTGCCTCCTCCTTGCGCTCGATGTCCTGTATCCGTATGGGGCGGGAGCTGGTGATGGAGGCGGCGGTGAAGGTAGAGCTCGTCTCCTTCTTCCCTACGACGATCTCTTCCTCCTCGATGCTGTTCCATACGCCACACTGCGAGCAGAAACCCTGCCACTTGGGGTACTGGGCTCCGCACTCGGAGCAGTGATAGATGGTCTTTTTCTTTGCCATGAAATACTTGTTCTTTCCTACAAAGGTAGCTAGAGTATGTGGTACCCCTATCTCTCTTGAGCCGTAGAGCTGGCCCCCCAGAGGGCTCATCACCCTAGGTAGCCAGCTCTACAGATATGTGCTCTATGCTTAGGGGCTAGAGCTACCAGATCACGATCTCGTCGGTGAAGATGAAGTGTCCTGCAGAGCGGTTGTTCGCTGCTCGTAGGCGGACGTAGCGTGCTCGCTCCCTCATCGGGAAGCTAAAGGTCTCGAAGACGGGCTTGTACTCCTCTTCGCTTGTCTGGGTGGTACGCTTACCCACACTGCGGTAGTTCACTCCGTCCTCGCTCAGTAGAATCTCTACTTCACCGGGCATATATACCCACTGAATGCGCTCCTGCATGAAGCGTGCGAAGATATGCCGTAGCTCTGTTACCTCTCCGAGGTCGATCGTTACATCTAGGGGCTTCGTGAGTCCCTGCCACTTGCCGTCTAGGTAGGTGGGGGTGCCACGTACACCATTGAGTAGGGCACGCTCGCCGCCTGCTGGGTACTTGGAGTTCCAGCTGTGCTCGTTGTAGGTGATCTTCTTGCCGATCCCCTTGTGGTAGTCTGCTCGGTAGTGGATGCTGGGGAGGTCAAGGGGATTGCCCTCCTGGAAGAGCTTAGCTACCAGCAGTACGGAGTCGGTGCAGATGATCGGACGACCCTCATAGCGGGGAGAGGCTGGGGTAGGCTCAGTGCCGTCTATCGTATAGTGGATCTCGGCATCGGGACGCTCGGCAGAGAGGCTCAGGGTGATCTGTCGCTTTAGGCTATCCACCTGCATATCTACTGCGATACGGCGTAGGGGATAGGCATTGATCCCTCGCTGCTGTAGGCGGGGAAGGTGGTGATTGACACGGGCGAGGAAGTCTGGGTAGCTCCTCACGCTCTGGGGACTCCAGGTAAGCTCTGCCAGAGCGAGGATGCGGGGGAAGAGCATGTACTCGGCATGTCGCTCATCCAGTACGTACTCGGTCCAGAGGTTCGCCTGCGCCCCGAGGATGTGCTTCTGTTCGCTCTCCTTGAGTACAGCAGGGGTAGGGTTGTACGAATAGACCTTCTCCAGTGTGGTGAAGCCTCCGTTAGCACGAGGTTCGCCGTCAGACTCCCTCTGGTAGAAGTCTAGGTAGACGTGGCTTCCGGGTGTCATGATGACATCATGCCCTGCCTGGGCAGCTGCTATGCCACCCTCCTCTCCTCGCCAGCTCATGACTGTGGCATCGGGGGCTAGTCCACCCATCAGGATCTCATCCCAGCCGATGAGCTTGCGTCCCTTGCTATTGAGGTACTTCTCGACACGGCGGATCATGTAGCTCTGTAGCTCATGCTCATCCTTGAGCCCCTCCTGCTCCATACGTCGGCGGCAGTCGGGGCACTTCCCCCAGTGGTTCATCGCTGCCTCATCGCCTCCGATGTGGATGTAGCGAGAGGGGAAGAGCTCCATCACCTCACTGAGGATATCCTCTACGAAGCGGAAGGTCTGCTCCTTGCCGATACACATATCTGAGCTCTCGAAGTCCCAGCGCCCCTTGCAACTCAGCTCGGGGTACGCTGCGAAGAGCTCATTGCTATGCCCGGGCATCTCGATCTCGGGGATCACCGTGATGCCCAGTCGTGTGGCGTGCTCTACCACCTGGCGGATCTCCGCCCGAGTGTAGTAGCCACCATAGGCACCGGGTGTGCCCTCGTCTACGAACTTGCGATCCTTCTGCCAGAAGGAGTCCCAGTCGTTGGTCATGCGGTAGGCTGCCTTCTTGGTCAGTAGGGGGTACTTCGTGCTGGGGAAGCGCCAGCCTCCTCCATCGACCAGATGCCAGTGGAAGCGGTTGAGCTTGTAGCGAGCCATCTCGTCGAGTAGACGTAGGATCATATCGCTGCGCATGAAGTGTCGGGAGACGTCCAGCATCACCCCTCGGTAGGCGAAGCGTGCAGAGTCGGTGATCGTCAGCTGGGGTAGGCGATCACCATACTGCTCTACCAGCTGTAGTAGGGTCTGTACACCCTGCTGTAGCCCCGTCTGATCTCGTCCAGAGAGGGTGATCCCATCCGAGCTGATCTCTAGGCGGTAGCCCTCATGTCCAGCGATCCGCCGATCGATGAGGGTGCGTAGTCGTCTACTACCCTGTGAGCTCACCATGACCCTACGACCTGTCAGTTGTGCCAGCCCTCTGCGCAGGGACTCGGGGGCATTACGTCTCACGACGAGGGTCTTGGGGAGGGTGTAGCTCCCCTCTGCCCGTACGACAGAGGCTGGGCGGGGAATGAGACGAAGACTATCTGTCGGGGCTGCGTATGAGCTCTCACTCGAGAGCCCCAGCAGTAGGGGGAGGGCTAGGGTCGTGTGCCGGAGCACACGTAGTAGCTTCATAAGTGTCACGTCTATATTATATGTATATACTGATGTCTCTAGGACAAAGATAACCCAAAGGGGACGACTCTAACGAATAAGCCTCAGGTAAGTCGTCCTGACAGTAGAGGTGTTCCCCCTATCATCTGGACGCTACCTGAGGCATATCCACTAAATTACTACGGCAAGCCGAAGATCCTCTTGATTTAAAAGAGCGGACTCCTCTTTGGGGAATGAATTCCAAGTGCGGGGTACCCACACTTGTAGCTTTCCTCGAAGCATTTAGAAGAGCATTGCAGGTCTTCTGACTCGCATACCTTGTCTACCGTCGCATCACCTTCCCAAGGACACAGAACCCTCAGTGGTGGCTGATCGTCTCAGCTCATCGTGGTAGCAGTATGATATGCTCACAGCAGCGGGACTGTCCGAGACTCGCACTCGGTTCCCTTTTAAGCCCTCACCTCCAGATACACACAGATTCTATTCTGGAGGCGCTGGGCACAACGCTCGGGAGCAAAGGTAGTAAAATACTATGAATGTCCCTATCTCTGTGTCTAGGTATCCATAGTCCTCGCTCCTATCTGCCCCCTATCGGAGGCTGTACGGCTAGCCCTTGATGGCGATGATCTCGATCTCTACCAGCCCGCCCTTAGGAAGGGTCTTGACGGCTACGGCAGAGCGTGCAGGATAAGATCCTGTGAACTGACGCTCGTAGACGGCATTCATAGCTGCAAAGTCTCCCATGTCAGCTAGGAAGCAAGTCGTCTTGACCACATCGTCGATGCTGAGACCAGCGGCCTCTAGGATCGCGTGGATGTTGCGGAAGGACTGCTCTGTCTGCGCAGTCACGCCCTCGAGGAAGTCGCCCGTAGCAGGGTCTATACCGAGCTGCCCAGAGGCATAGAGGGTGTCACCGACGAGGATCGCCTGGCTGTAGGGGCCGATGGCTGCTGGAGCGTTGGGGGTAGAGATGATCTGTTTCATTGTAGTTTGTTGTATTAAGATGATTACAAAGATAGGCTACTCAGGGCAAAGTGCATAGCCAGCGTAATGATCGTGGTGTAGAGGGCTACCCAAGGCATAACGGCGCGGTTGGATATACCATAGATCTGACAAGATAAGTAAGAGATAAGTGCCGAGAGCACTATCAGGACTAGGATAGCGAGTCCATGTACTATATAGTCCTTTCGCCCCATTAAGAGGTGTATCGTCAGCTCTACGCTCATGGAGAGTAGAGCTATAAAGAGCGCAGTAAGCAAGCAAACGGCTCTGCGCACAATACTTGCCTTGTAAGCCATAATGAACAGACGAATTGTGTGACCAGCGCATCTCCCGATGAGGACACTATACGCTAGTTGTTAGGGTGTGTAATGTACCAATTCTCCATCACCTCCCTCCTAGGACCCCTCTCTAGAAGTGCAGTTAAGGATTACCACAAAGATAACTTATTTTTCTTCCACACAAAATCCCTCCCCTTTTTCTGCCTCTTTCCGTCTCCGAGACGCATGGATAGCTGTCCTGGAGGAGCTGTGCATGTACTTATAGGAATAGCGTCAGTCGGGGTATCGCTACACTCCATTTTATATATGGCTATGAGGGGAAGGGATACATAGCTATCAGTGGGCATGTGGTGAGCATCCCGAGGGTGGAGCTGTGGGACTCGGTATGCGTCCTAGGAGGGGACTCGGCATGTCTGCCCTCGTCACAGGGGATACTCCACTCTTGCGCTCCTTCGGGGGTATTATTCCATGACCTAGGGTGCCTTAGGAGTCTCTCTGGTGCACCTAGGTGTTAGCCCCGGGAGAGCAGCCTACGAGAGCCCTTCCGGGGAGATACTTAGAGCGATGTAGTGTACACACGTGTATACATCAGTGTACACGTGTGTACACTATTGTATACCCACGTGTATACTTTTCCCTCCTAAGTAGTAGCTATATGCCTGATAAATATGTGTCTAGGGTTCAGGTGTTTCTGTCTTCGGTGTATGCATCTCGCTTATCTAGCCCTTGCCCTCTAGTGATTGCATACATCAGCTCTTGGGGGGAGGCAGGAGAAATATTCGTGAGATATTTGTTTCTCCGTAGTAGAATAAATAAATTTGCTGTGGAAAGCTCTAAGGAAAGGTGCTCCGAGCTATACCCCTCCTGTATCGGAGGGAAACAAGGCAGGTGTATTGAGCAGTCGAATGCTCCCAAAAGAGCCCTGGGATACTACTAACTATACTACTACAACGATGCAGGACAATACAAACAACTGTATCACTGCCGCCGTGTGGACATACATGCCTTACCCCGACACAGGGTGAGGTGATCTCCTCCACACCCGATCCTGATACACTCGCACCATGGATCAGCGATAAGCACACATAACTTCACACATACAATTAACTACATGCTTATGAACAATCTAAGACTACTTCGATTGGGTAAGTACTGCACTAGGATAGGTCTACTCCTCGTAGGCCTACTCCTCGCCTCCTCGGGTGAGCTCCTCGCTCAAGGTGCAGGACAGACGATCCGAGGAAAAGTACTCGATGAGGAAGGTGAGGGCCTGCCCATGGCCTCCGTCCTCGTCGTAGGTACCAAGCAGGGTACCACGACTAGTGCTAAGGGAGACTTCACGCTCAAGCTCCCCGCTGGTAAGACACAGCTCCTGATCCGCTATGTCGGATATAAGGAGGCCCGTGTCACCGCTAAGGATGGGATGACCATCCGCATGGAGCCCGATGCCAAGATGATCGACAATGTCGTCATCACCGGGATGGTCTCCACCGATAAGCGCCTCTTCACCGGGGCGAGCGACAAGCTCAAAGCCGACCAGGTCAAGATGTCGGGTATGGCTGATATCAGCCGAGGCCTGGAAGGAAAGTCCGCTGGGGTCTCCGTGCAGAACCTCTCAGGTACCTTCGGTACGGCTCCTAAGATCCGTGTACGTGGTGCTACGTCTATCTATGGATCCTCTAAGCCCCTATGGGTCGTCGATGGGGTGATCCAGGAGGACGTAGTCAATATCGGCGCCGATGACCTAAGTTCTGGTGATGCTACCACCCTCCTTAGCTCTGCGATCGCAGGGCTCAATGCCGATGACATCGAGAGCTTCCAGATCCTCAAGGACGGCTCTGCTACCTCTATCTACGGGGCAAAGGCTATGGCAGGTGTGATCGTCATCACGACCAAGAAGGGTCGCAGCGGTACGAGCTCCTTCTCCTATACGGGCGAGTTTACCTCTCGCTTCGTCCCCTCCTACCGAGAGTTCAACATCATGAACTCGCAGGATCAGATGGAGGCCTACAGCGAGATGGAGAAGAAGGGTTGGCTGAACTTCTCCAGCGTCTATAATGCAGCCTCTAGTGGGATCTATGGTAAGATGTATCACCTGATGCACACCTACAACCCACGCACAGGACAGTTTGCCCTAGCTAATACCCCAGAGGCCAAGGCCGAGTACCTGCGCAAGGGTGAGCTCCGCAACACGGACTGGTTCCAGGAGCTCTTCTCCCCGGCGATCATGCAGAACCACTCCCTGAGCTTCTCCGGAGGGACGAAGAACCTCCAGACCTACATCTCCCTCTCGGCGATGCTTGACCCAGGATGGATGCGCTCCAGCAACGTACGACGCTACACGGGTAACCTCAACGCTACCTACAACTTCTCCCCTAAGGTCTCCGTCTCTGCCCTGATCAACGCTGCCTCACGTATCCAACGTGCTCCAGGTACCCTCTCGCAGTCTGCCGATGCGGTCAATGGGACGGTCTCTCGTAGCTTCGACATCAACCCCTACTCCTATGCTCTGAATACGAGCCGTACGCTTGATCCCAATGAGTACTACATGCGTGAGTATGCTCCCTTCAATATCAAGCATGAGCTTGACAACAACTATATCGACCTAGAGGTCAAGGACGTCAAGCTCCAGCTCGAGCTCAAGTGGAAGCCCATCAAGGGGCTTACCCTGGCTCTCCTCGGTGCCTACAAGGATACCTATACCGATACGGAGAGCATCGTCACGGAGTACTCCAATCGCCCTCAGGCCTACCGTGCCATGCAGGATGCTACGGTGATCAATAACAATAAGTACCTGTGGCGAGATCAGGACAAGCCCAATACCCTGCCACAGACGATCCTGCCCGTAGGGGGCTTCTACGACACCAACCAGCGTAAGATGTCCAGCTACGACCTACGTCTATCGGCCAACTACAATACGACGATCCAGCACGACCATATCATCAATGCCTATCTGGGGATGGAGCTGAATGCTCAGGATCGTCTCTACCGAGCCTTCGATGGCTATGGGATGCAGTACGATAGCGGGCTAAATGCCTTCTGGGACTATCACCTCTTCAAGCAGCTCAAGGAGAAGAATGCTCCCTACTACGTCCTCTCTCGTACCTACGACCGTACACTGGCCTACTTCCTCACTGCTACCTACTCCTACAAGGGACGCTATACCCTCACGGGGACGACCCGCTACGAGGGCTCCAATATGCTCGGACGTAGCCGCTCGGCTCGCTGGCTCCCTACCTGGAACGTCTCTGGTGCCTGGAATGCCCACGAGGAGAGCTTCTTCGACCGACAGAAGCTCCTCTCACACCTGACCCTCAAGGCCTCTTACTCTCTGGTGGCCGAGGCTCCGAAGTGGCTCACCAACTCTCGTGTCGTCGTACGTAGTGGCTCCGTCTGGCGCCCCTCGGCCGACCTCACGGAGAATACCAATGAGATCACGGGCTACGAGAACTCTGGGCTGACCTATGAGAAGAAGCATGAGTTCAACGTCGGGATCGATATGGGACTCTTCAATAACAGGGTGAACATCACGGCTGATGCCTACAAGCGTAACAACTTTGACCTCATCGGTACGACCTACACCATCGGGGGCTCACGCTACGGCAACGTGGCTACGATGAAGAGCCACGGCTTTGAATTCTCGATCTCGACGAAGAATATCCAGACGAAGGACTTCAGCTGGACCTCAGACTTCATCTTCGGGTCGAACCACAACGAAGTGACCCAGCTGACGACCAAGCGACACATGTTTAGCTTCCTCTCTGGCAACGGCTTCGCCCGTCAGGGGTATCCCGTTCGCTCTCTATTCTCTATCCCCTACACGGGCCTAGATAATGAGGGCTTCCCGACCTTTAGGATCAATGGGCAGACAATCAATCGACATAACTACAAGGAGATCAACTTCCAGCAGATCGATGACCTCGACTTCCTCAAGTACGAGGGCTCAGCAGAGCCTACCTTCAATGGGAGCTTTGGGAATATCTTCACGTACAAGAACTTTAAGCTCAACATCTTCCTCACCTACTCTGGTGGCAACAAGCTACGCCTACACCCCGCCTTTGCCTCGGGCTATAGTGATCTCTGGGCGACCCCCAAGGAGTTCAAGAACCGCTGGATGATCCCAGGCGATGAGCAGAAGACGGATATCCCCGTCCTAGCCTCGGTACAGGACCACGCAAGCTACTCCAACCTCTCTCGGGGCTACGCCGCCTACAACTACTCTACCGCACGAGTGGCTGATGGTAGCTTCGTCCGACTCAAGGAGATCTCTCTGACCTACACCCTGCCGACGAGCCTCGTCAAGCGTCTAGGCTTCCTCAAGACCGCCTCGCTGAAGCTCCAGGCTACGAACCTCGCCCTCCTCTATGCGGATAAGAAGCTCTACGGGCAAGACCCAGAGTTCTTCCGCTCGGGTGGTGTCGCCGCCCCTCTAGCACGCCAGATCACGGCGACGGTACACATAGGCTTCTAACTATATAATGACGTGACACTATGAAACGTAATCATATCCTACTAGGTGTATTGGCTCTGGGGACGCTCTTCTCTAGCTGTACCTTCCTAGACAAGATGCCCGACTCCCGCACCGAGCTCAATCGTGCCGACAAGATAGAGCGCCTGCTCGTCACTGCCTACCCGACGCTCATGCCGATGGGCTTCGTAGAGCACCGCACAGACAACGTAGAGGACAATGGCCCTAAGTTCGAGGACTCCAACCTAGAGAACCACGAGGGTTTCTACTGGGAGTCCAATAGTGGGACGGACTGGGATACGGAGACCAACTTCTGGAGCACCTGCTACGATGCGATCATGACGGCCAACCAAGCCCTAGAGTCCATCGAGGAGCTCGGGAGTCCACGTGAGCTCGATCACTCTCGTGGGGAGGCTCTACTCTGCCGTGCCTATACACACTTCCTGCTGGTGAATGTCTTCGCTCAGGCCTACTATGGACGTACGAGCCAGACGGATATAGGCGTACCCTACTTCCTCACTCCAGAGAAGTCCATCAAGGAGCAGGCTAAGCGTCTGAGCGTAGCTGAGGTATATGCACAGATCGAACGAGATCTACAGGCTGGGATGCCCCTGATCGATGATGAGCGCTATGTGCAGCCTATGTATCACTTCACGACACGTGCAGCGAAGGCCTTTGCCACACAGTTCTACTGCTACTATGAGAAGTGGGACAAGGCGAAGAAGTATGCCGATGAGGTCCTCGGGACAGGTGCTGTCGCTGGTATCCGTGATGTAGCTGCCTACAGCCGCTTCACCAACGTCCTCGAGGTGACTCTAGCCTATATCGACCCTCGTAGCATCAGCAATATCATGCTCCAGACGACTCGCTCCCTCTGGGGACGAGGCCTGCGCCATGTACGCTTCGCCCACAGTGGACGTATTGCCCAGAATGAGACCTACCGCAGTGGTGGGGGATGGGGGCATAGCCTCGTCCACTATGACCTCCTCTATGGGGGGGCAGAGCGCATCTTCACGCCTAAGCTCACCGAGATCTTTGAGATCACCAATATCGCTGCACAGACGGGACAGCCCCATATCGTAGCGATGCCCTTCGACGTCGATAAGGTGCTCCTCTGGAGAGCCGAGGCTCGTGTCATGCTCAAGGACTATGATGGTGCTGCTGCAGACCTCTCTGCTTGGTACCTCTCTAAGGGTGGTAAGGCAGGTGACGTAGCCACGATCACTAAGGCCTACAGCACCGAGGTCACCAATGATACGACCGAAGAGGAGCGTGAGGTGATCGAGAAGCGTCTCAAGACGATCGCTAAGCCCCTGCACCCGAAGTTTGACCTCGAGGCAGGTACCCAGACCCTGATGATGCAGGCCGTCCTACACGCTCGCCGTGTGCTGACGGTGCACGAAGGGACACGCTGGGATGACATCAAGCGCTTTGGCATCGAGATCACACACACTCCCGCAGATGGGAAGGCCATGGTACTGCGTGTCGATGACCACCGCCGAGCCCTTCAGATCCCAGCCTCCATCCGCAATGCCGGTATGCAGGGGAACCCTGGGTACTAAGTCAAACTCTTCATCACGAGTGAATAATGAAAACAAGCATATATCGCCCCCTTGCACTAACCCTATTGGCCACCCTCGCTCTGGCCTCGTGCAAGGACACCGATCAGCCTGATCCCAATAGACATGTCCTCAAGCCTCGCCTAGAGGAGCAGACTGCATTCGACCAGTGGCTCGGTAGGGAGTACACCGATGCCTACAACGTGCAGGTACTCTATGCGATGCAGAATATCGAGTCCGACCGCTCCCGCAACCTCGCCCCTGCTGAGCTGGAGAAGAGTATGAAGCTCTCCCAGATCGTCCTCCATGCCTGGTATGGGGCCTACAACGAAGCCACAGGAGGGACGGACTTCATGCGTGGAGCTTCACCCCGACAGCTCAGCCTAATAGGCTCTGCTATGTGGAATGGTGATGGTACGATCACCCAGGGTACCGCTGAGGGTGGACTGAAGGTGACCCTCTTCCAGGTGAACTGGCTCAATGAGAATGACCCCGTGTCGCTCAACAAGACCTTCTTCAAGGTCATGCACCACGAGTTTAGCCATATCCTCCACCAGAACAAGATCTGGCCCGATGAGTACAATACGATCTCGGCCTCAGACTATTCTCCTACCTCTTGGTACAACCGTCGTACGCTCGCAGACTATGCCCCGAAGGGCTTCGTCACGGCCTATGCTAGTAGCCAGCCACGTGAGGACATCGCTGAGGTCACGGCTGCGCTGATTACTTTCTCCGACGCAGAGTGGAGTGCTATCTTCACGGCTGCTGGTGAGGAGGGCAAGGCAAAGCTCCTCAAGAAGATCAATATCATCAAGACGTATATGAAGAATACGTGGAAGATCGATATGGATGCCCTACGAGCTATCTCGCTTCGCCGTCTCCAGGAGATCCCTAATCTCCAGCTCATCAAGCCCGAGTGGCAGCCTCTGCTGCGTGGTCTATCTGCACCTCGCAGATCAGCTCACGACCACGCTCAGGAGCGAGCCCTTGTCTGGGGGCGTCTCCTGCAGGATCGCCACTTCCTCGATCTCACCAAGGATCATACCCCAGGTGATACTCGCTGTCAGATCATACCCCAGTACACAGACTAGTCTCACCATTTAATATGCAAGACACGATGAAGACCAATATATTGATGCCCCACGGCTATCACATCCTTCACCGAATAGGCAAGACACTTGGGGGGCTAGTCCTACTGCTCTCCCTTGGACTGGTCTCTTGCCAGCAGGAGCCCGAGCAGGCCTTTGATCGGCCCGCAGCAGACCGACTAGACGCAGCCTCCCGAGAGTTCCTAGAGACGCTCAAGTCTTCCTCCAATGGCTGGATCCTCGAGCTTTATCCCCATCGTAGGCTCAAGTATGGAGGCTACCTGGTGGCTCTGAAGTTCGGAGATAAGAATATGGCTTCCGTAGCCTCTGAGACTCCTATCTCCGAGGAGCCAACGAATACCTGGGTGAGAGGGGGCTACCACGTCAAGAACGACAAGGGGATCACCCTGAGCTTCGACACCTATACCCAGCCCCTACACATCTTCTCTGACCCAGATAAGAGTGAGGGTGATGGTACGGGATATGGCTTCCAGGGAGACTATGAGTTCACCCTCATGCGCTCTACCTCCCCAGATACCCTCCTAGTCCGTGGCCGTAAGACGGGCAACGTCATGCGCCTCATTCGGGCTAAGCAGGATGCCAAGGAGCTCCTAGATGCTGCCATCGCACTCAAGGCTAAGACCCCGACTGCTCATAGCCTCTACACCCAGCACTGCTATGGACTCTCTGGTAAGATCGGGGGCAAGGAGGTCATCGTCTATCCCAATGAGGGGGGCTACAATTCGTTCACAATCGAGGACCCAGCTACGGGTAAGCGGGAGGAGCACCCATACGCTTATACCACCACTGGGATACACTTCCGTACCCCCTTCGCTGGTGTCTCAGATCTACTCTGGGATGAGGCAGAGCAGTGCTATCGGACTGCTGCTGGTGACAAGCTCTCTCCCCGCCAAGACCCAGACTACGCAGGCTTCGCCGAGTACCTTGGGACGTATGATATGAAGTGTGTGAACTGGCAGGCTCCTAGAGAGGTGACCTTCTCACAGCATGCTCGTAACGTCTATGAGATTAAGGGTGTTGCCCCCAAGCTGGTCATCCTAGCATCCTACGATCCTGCGAACAAACGCTTCGAGATACAGACGCAGCGTGTGACGAAGGACATCAATCCTGTTCGACTCATCGTATGGGATGCTGATGCAGGACGTATCTCGTGGGGTGAGGGCCTCGGGATGTACTCCAAGCTTGACCCATCCTATACCGGAGGTAAGAAGTATGTCCTGGTCTCCAATGGCCGATGGGGCTATGACGCCAACTCCCTCTACCTATATGTCATCAATGTAGGTGCCTACAAGGGCTTTGGCGGAGACTTTGCCTTCCAGAAGCCTACATTCATAAAGAAATAACATACACGTATGAAGACGATTAATAATAGGATTTCACTCCTCTTCCTAGCGCTTACCCTCCTCGTGGGGGTAAGTGCCTGCCGAAAGGAAACTCCTAAGGAGAATACCATAGAGACCTTCCGTGTGCTGGCCTCCGACCATAGCTTCACGGCTGAGGGAGGGACAGGTACCGCTACGCTCTCCGAGGAAGGTTTCTCTGCCAAGAGCGATGCAGAGTGGCTTCAGGTAGGAGCGACCTCTGGCAATAAGCTGACCTATACCATCGCTCCCAACCCAGAGGGGGATACTCGTACAGCCAACCTCCTGCTCACACGTGGCGAGCAGAAGCAACGTATCTCTATCACCCAGCTCGGAGCCTATGCCTATATAGCGGACCTTAAGGCTAGCTATGAGGTCCCTCGTGCTGGGGGAGATATTGAGCTCCCAATCAAGGGGGCTATGTCTATGCTAGAGCCCAAGGTAGAGAATCTGCCCACCTGGCTAACCTTCAAGAAGGAGGCCGATAAGCTCATCTTCACCGCCGCCCCTATGACGGAGGTCTATCGTGAGGCTATGGTGACGATCTCCCTCGGCTCTCTCTATAAGCAGGCAGTCAAGTTCACCCAAAGCTATGGTGCCCTAGGCTATGACTTCCTCGTAGGGAAGTACCGTATGCAGGGTATTCGCTTCTATAAGGATGCTAATGTCGATATGGAGGTCGAGCTCGTCAAGTCACCTGATGGGAAGAAGCTCATCCTCAAGGGACTCTCCGCCGACCTTCCCCTAGAGTATGATGCCGTGACCAATAGCCTCAAGCTGACCTATGGACTCCTTGCCAGCAAGGGGGCTGGGATCCCTCAGGGGCAGTTCCTCTGTGTCGCTGCTTGGGGGGCAAACTTCCCCGGTAGCGATGGCAAGGCCAACCTCTCACTGTATGCTAGTGGCACTTGCCTAGGCTCTTGGGACAAGGCCTCTGTGGAGCATCCGAAGTTTACCTTCAGGTCGGAGGGGAACCTCGCCTCCATACGTGGTATCTGCATATACCTTGCAGCTAAACAAGATGGTACCTCCTTCACGGGTTATTACCTCGAGGGCTCTAAGATCTTCTCTGTTGCAGACTTCTCTCTGACGAAGAAGTAAGAGTAGATCACCCTTACCTGAGAGAAAGGCTCCCCTCCAGCATCTTGACTGGAGGGGAGCCTTTCCTTTATAGGCTGGTGCGGACAGCCCTAGGAGTAATGACTAGAGATGCAGAGGTGATGGAGGGGGCTGGTGCGGCGCATGATCTCTTTCGTACAGCCCAGTCTTTGACTCTTTGAGTATATAATTCCATCTTCAGGAGGCCTTAGCCGAGCGCCTAGACCTTTTATTCCCAAGGAATAGACATACAAGCGAGCTCTACAGAGGATATACTTAGAGCGAGGTAGTGTACACGTGTGTATACAGTTGTGTACACGTGGGTATACTATTGTGTACACGCGTGTATACTCGCCCCTCATAGGTAGTAGGTATACGCTGGGTATATCTGCAGCTAGTACGCAGATAGTCCTGTCTTCGTTGTACGCTCATCGACTACTTTGCCCTCGCTCAATAGTGTTTTCATGCGTCGGCCCTGATGGAGGGGGAGCTAAGGGTAGGGGGAAGGACGACGCCAAGAATACGAAGAGAGGCTATCCCACACTTTGGGATAGCCTCTCTATCGTTGGGGTTGCTACGTAGGGTAGCGAGTCTTTACTTCGTCTGCTCTAGGATCAGCGTACGAGAGGGCTGGTCGCAGATCTCAGGCGTGCCAAAGAACTGGATAGGACCAGGGTACACGAAGCTTGTCTCCTCTGCCCACTCATCACGATGAGCCGTGAAGTAGGCGAAGGGCTTACCCTTGAGGTCTACGAGAGCCTTCTGGATAACAGGCTTCATCTCGCCATGACGACGCTCCATGTTCATCATCATCGTCGTGGGGATACCACCAGCGATCCATTCGTGAGCAGGGGCGGTGAGGTTCTGCACGGAGCTCATATAGCCCGTGACACCAGAGGCGATGAGGCAGGCTGCCGTACGACCGAGGGCATAGCAGTAGTCAGCATCGAAGTTCGAGGGCATAGAGCAACGACCTTCGTAGCCGAAGAAGTGGGTGAGGGAGGCGAACTTACCCGAGTAGCGACCTTCTTGCTTCCACTCAGCGAGCTTAGAGCCGACCATCTGAGCTAGGAGCTTCTCCGTCTCGATGAGGGACACCTGTACGTTGCCGTGGGGGTCACGGTCGAGCGTGAGCTGACGAGCGACAGAGGAGGGGAGGCTAGCATAGAGCTTGGAGTTAGCCTCAGAGAGCTGGCTGATGATGAAGGCACGCTGCTCTTCGGCTGCTACTGCACGGAACTCAGCCTCGTGGTGTGCGAGGAAGTCATTGAGCTCGGCAATGAGGGACTTGATAGCAGGGATGAACTCGATGAGGCCCTCGGGGATGAGTACCGTACCGAAGTTCCAGCCCTTGGCAGCACGCTTAGCGACGACCTCAGCGATGGAGGTGACGACGTCGTCCAGTGTGAGGTTCTTGGCCTCTACTTCTTCGCTGACGATGGCTACGTTAGGCTGTACCTGTAGGGCACACTCTAGAGCGATGTGGGAGGCAGAGCGACCCATGAGCTTGATGAAGTGCCAGTACTTGCGAGCAGAGAAGCAGTCACGCTGTACGTTACCGATGACCTCTGCGTAGACCTTGGTAGCAGTGTCGAAGCCGAAGGAGGTCTCGATCTGCTCGTTCTTCAGGTCACCATCAATAGTCTTGGGGCAACCGATGACCTGTACAGGAGCACCGATGCTCTTATAGTACTCAGCTAGGACGGCTGCGTTGGTGTTGGAGTCGTCGCCACCGATGATTACGAGAGCACGGATATCGAGCTGCTTGAGGATCTCAAGACCCTTGTCGAACTGTTCCTTCTCCTCGAGCTTGGTACGACCAGAGCCGATGATGTCGAAGCCACCAGTATTGCGATACTCGTCGATGAGCTCAGCTGTGAGCTCTCTGTAGTTATGCTTGATGAGTCCCTCTGGCCCCATGAGGAAGCCATAGAGACGGCTGTCGGGGTGGATTCTCTTGACACCATCGAAGAGACCTGCGATGACGTTGTGTCCACCGGGTGCCTGTCCACCTGAGAGGATGACACCTACATTTAGGGCTTGACCCTGCTCCCCCTGCTGCGAAGCTTCGAAGGTGAGCTTAGGCAGACCGTATGTATTGGGGAATAATTCCTTGATTGCCTCTTGGTCGCTAACGCTCTGGGTAGCCTCTCCGAGACGAACCGTTACTGCCCCCTCCAGGGCCTTAGGCAGCTTGGGGGCGTACTTGCTACGCGCCTGCTGCAATGCACTTTTAGTCATTGGACTGAATAATTCTATATAATTATCTCTAACTTTCGTAGTACAAATATCTTAAATTTTATTCGAATATGCCCCATGGCTGTCATCGGGGTAAGATGAGAACCGTGTCCATCACCCTCTACATCAGGGGACGGGCACGGGTCGAAGTGCTTAGCAAGACACCTCCCTAAGGAGTCGTATCCTAGGGCTCAGCTAACGTGTGAGTGTGGGAGGAAGCCTCGCCGAGGTAATTGTGTGAAGAGCCAAGGAAAGGGGATCACCTCCTCGAGGAGCGAGGAGCATGGAGATGGCGGTAGGCTGCGAGGTAGAGGCGTAGGATGCCATAGGGATGAGCCTCGCCAATGGCCTCCATGACGGGACGTAGCCCCTCCTCGGGGTTCATCTTCTCGAAGTGTGGGATGAGCTCCTGCATCGTCTCCTCCTCTATGCCTGCTTCTCTCTCGGTGATGAGGTCCTGCTCTAGGAGCTGAGCGATATGCACGAGGATGGTGGAGGGCTGTAGGGAGCGTTCGTCGGCGATCTCTAGGTAGCTCTTGCCTTGCTTGAGGAGCTGTAGCGTCTGCTCTTGGGTCGATAGCTTGGGCTCCTTCTTGGCCTTAGGCTCGCGCTTCTTGGTCTTCTCCGTGCTGGGGGCGGGGACGATGTATGGTGTCTTGACGGCTGCTCGGGTTTCCCTGAACCAAGTCTCTATCTGTTCGTCTATCTGGGTGCTCTCTCGGTCGGGATAGACGCCCTTGCCTAGAGCTTGTATGCAGGCTTGTATGCGTATGACTAGGCTGATGTGCTGGGTGACTACCCGCTGTAGTTCGTCGAGCTCAGCGACGAACTCCTTGACCTTGCCTAGCCCCCGAGCCTTGACCTGTACCTCCAGAAGCCCCACGAGGAGCTCTCGCCATAGGGGAAGGAAGTACTCCGACGCCTTCCCTATGCGCTCTGCGATTAGGGGTAGTGCCTCCTCGCCTTGTGTCCAAAGGCTCTGAAGCTGTACGATGAAGCGGTCGGCTACCTGCTGTATCTGCTCCATCTTGGCTAGGGACTCTGCCGCCCAGTCTCCGAAGGCACTCTTCTTGCTACGCTCGCTCTCCATACGATAGCTGTAAGCATGGTCTCGCCAGAGTCGTGTGCACTCTTGGCAGGCAAAGGCAGTGAGACACTGTGTCCTCCAGTAGGTCGTGCGTTCGGCGGTAAGTGTGCTCTCCAGTACGCTATCCTCCACACGTGTCTCCTCGTAATCTACGATGGGCTGAGGTGTCGTGAGTGTCCTTGGGCTGATGCTGGAGAGCAGGGTAAGTCCCTCTGGGCTACGTAGGCGAGAGAGGGCTACGTAGGCTTGTCCCGAGGCAAAGACAGTCTCTAGGTCGATGGCTGCTCGGTCAAAGGTCAGCCCCTGACTCTTGTGTATGGTGATCGCCCAGGCTAAGCGAATGGGGTAGTGGCTAAAGGTACCGAGCACCTCTGCCTCTGTCTGCCCGGTCTTCTCTTTGAGTACATAGCGGGCGTTCTCCCACGAGTAGTGGGGGACGTTAAGTAGTTCTCCGTTCTCGAGTCGTACACAGAGCTCATCCCCCTCCATGTGCTCGACTGTGGCGAGCATACCGTTGTAGAAGCGTCGAGGGATCTCTTGGTCATTCTTGATCATCATCACACGTGCACCTACCTTCAGCTTCAGTAGCGGATCTACTGGGTAGAGATGCTGGGGGAATTCACCCGAGATGCGTGCATGATAGTCTTGATAGCCACCCGGGAGGGCATTGAGGGCTCGCTCGTTGATCTCATCTGCCCGAGCATTATGCGTGGTGAGGGTGACGTAGCCCTCGTTGTGGATGGGGTCGAAGTGAGGGTCGATACGGCTCTGTAGCCAGGAGTGATCGGCCTCAGTAAGGCTGTTGTAGCGGAGGTGGTTCAGTAGCTCTAGGTAGGCTCCATCCTGCTGGCGGTAGACGTGAGTCAGTTCGATGTAGAGAGGGGGATACTTCCGGAGTACCTGTGCATGGAAGAAGAAGGGACTCTCATAGTAGTGCTGGAGCACCGCCCACTCCTGTGGCTTGACGACAGGGGGGAGCTGCAGGAGGTCACCGATGAAGAGTACCTGCACACCACCGAAGGGTAGAGGACTACGGCGCACAGACCTCAGTACGACATCTATGAGGTCGAGCGTATCGGCTCGTAGCATACTGACCTCGTCGATGACGAGGAGCTCCATAGCACGTAGTAGACGTATCTTGCGATCCTGCAGGTGTATGTGGCGGTGTATCCCCTTGGGGGTGACGAAGAGCTGGTCTGTGGGGATATTGGTCAGCTCTGCCGAGGAGTCGGGGATAAAGGCTCCGATGGGGAGCTGGAGCAGAGAGTGTAGTGTCACCCCTCCAGCGTTGAGGGCTGCTATCCCAGTCGGAGCTGCTACGATGCAGCTCTTGTAGGTCTTTGTCCGTATCTGGTGTAGCAAGGTGGTCTTACCCGTACCGGCCTTCCCTGTGAGGAAGATATTGTGGCTGGTATGAGCAATGAACTCATGGACGTATTGCTGTCGTTGCATTACTTCTTTTAGGCTGTCGTAGTATTATGAATGCTAGTGGAGCAGGGTAGGGATTGCGGAGTAGGGGGGGAGGGCTGGAGAGAGCTAGGACTAGGGGGGAGGGGGCTAATAGGTCCAATGGGTCCAATAGGTGCAATAGGTGTAATATCCAATGCGTCCTAGGCTGAGAGTCTGTGGTGGGGTAGGCTTCTATTGGACCTATTGCACCTATTGGACCCATTGGACCTATTAGACCTATCCACTCCTACCCCCTATTGGCTCCAGCCCTACTTGGCAGGCTTGAGGTCGATTCGCTCAGCTGAGGGGGGAGGGGTATTTGCTCCCCAGGCCTTGTTGGGGCGAGACCCCATCACGAGTACGAGTCGTCCTCCTGCTGCGAGCTCGCTGTGGCGTAGCCAGGCTCGGTCAAGAGGCTTGCCATTGAGCTCGGCACTCTGGATGTACTTATTCGTGGTGGAGGTCTCTTTCGCCTCGATCACGAAGGTGCGACCAGAGGACAGCTGCAGCGTCACCCGAGGGAAGAAGGGGGTACCGACATTATATATAGGTAGTCCAGGTGTGACAGGGTAAATACCCATCATCGAGAAGACCACGAAGGCGCTCAGACCTCCACCGTCTTCGTCACCAGGTACCCCCATCAGGTCGGGGCGGAACCACGTATCGATCAGCTTACGCACGAGTCGCTGTGTCCGCCAAGGTGCACCTGCGTAGTTGTACAGATAGGGGATGTGGAGGCTGGGCTCATTGGCCATCGAAAACTGACCTACGCCCCCTGTCTGGTCGGGAAGGGTACTGTAGAACTCCCACTTACTCTTGCTCAGAGGTGTACGTAGGGTCTCATCGAGGTAGCCGATGAAGCGCTCCTTGCCTCCCATCAGATAGATGAGGTCTGCGGGGTTGTGCTGGACATCCCAGCGGTAGGTGTAGGCATTGTTCTCATCGTAGTAGTCTCGTGCTCCTAGGCCTCCGGACAGCTCGTAGTCGAAGGGTTGGATGAAGTGCCCTCGGTCGTCCTTGGGATGGAAGAAGCCTGTAGCATAGTTGAAGAGCTTGCGGTAGTCGTAGGAGCGACGTAGGTAGCCTGCAGCCTCCTCGTCATGCCCTGCGAACTTGGCGAGCTGTGATAGACACCAGTAGTCGTAGGCTGCCCCGAGGCTCACCGCTACACTCTGTCTCTTCTCCCACTTCGTCACACGGGGATCGGTCTCCTGCTGACCGATGCGTAGGCCGGGGAAGTAGCCGTGCTTGTCGAGGTACTCAGAGAGAGGTCCCTTGGGTATACGTGTCCATGGGAGGTAGGACTTCTCTTGTAGCGTCTTACTTGCGGTCTCATAGGCAGCGCTGAGGTTGAAGCCCGTGAGTCCCTTGGCATAAGCATCTGCGAAGGAGGCTATGGTATGTGTCCCATTCATACGATGGGTGTCGCCTGTGACCTCGGGGAAGGTAGGGAGCCACCCCTCGGGGGACTGCTCTGCCATACGGAGGTAGGAGGTGAGCATCTGCTGCTCCTTGAGAGGGTCAAGTAGGATGCGCAGGGGGTGGGCTGCTCGGTAGCTGTCCCAGAGCCAGTCGTCGGTGTAGAAGGGGACTCCTGCGTCGTCGTGTACCTGTCGGTCGAAGGCACTCCAGTAGCGTCCATCCTCGGATATGCACACCATGCGCTCATAGGTGCGGTAGAGAGAAGTGTAGAACGTGCGACGCTCGGCCTCTGTGCCACCCTCGACCTGAACCTTCCCGAGGGCTTTGGTCCACTCGTTGCGTGCCGCCTTGGCCACCAGCTGTACCTCATAGGACTGGATCTCACGCTCTACATTGCGCCGTGCCTGCTCTACACTGATATAGGAGACGCCGTAGCGTAAGCGCACTGTGGGCTGGCTATAGGAGAGGACGATCGTACGTCCCTCTGCCTGCTGGGGGGTCATCGCTACCAGCCCCGTATGCTCACCACGTACCCCGTAGGACTGAGGGGTGATGTCGCTCTCGGCATAGATATAGACACGTGTGGAGTCCTCTAGCTGCTGGTAGCCACGTATCGTGCGTCCGAAGGCCTGTAGCTCGCCCTCGGCGCTAGAGAGGACGAGGTATCGTCCCGTGCCCTCGCCCTCGAAGGTCAGGCTGTAGAGGGCGCTCTGTGCCGCAGGTGCATAGCTCACCTGCACCTCGGGCTCTAGGAGACGCACCTCGTAGGAGTAGGGGCGCACCACCTCGGCATCGTAGCTGTAGTGTGTGACGGTGGGGATGGAGTCGGTCACCGAACTGCGTGGGCTGAGGGCGAAGGCTGATACCCCTCTATGACTCGTCAAGATGAGGGGTAGGCCTGCAATCTGCTCCGAAGCATAGTCCGCCCGCTGGGGGTGGATACGCATCATGCTGTTGGGCAGGTGTATGGTAGGGTAAGTGGGGACAAGTAGGTGACTGATCCCTCCCATATTGGTCTCTACATAGTCTATGGGGTCGAGCGTCTCCTCCTGTGAGGATAGTGTCCCTCGGCAGCTATAGAGTGCGAGGCTAATGAGGAGGGTATAGATCCCCCTACGATGGAGCATTCCAGTCATATTATATATCGTGATATTCAGTGAGTAGGTAAAGTGGGGTAGGAGATACCTGCTCCCCTATCTCTCCAAAGATACAGCAAAGTCACCGAATGCCCCTGAGCACAGTACCTTCCACCTGTCTCTCCTCTCCCTTCGGATGCAGGTTTATAGACGGACAAAGAGACCTACCCCACTAGGTGGAGAGCTGAGCTTGTACTGCTCGTCCCTCCCTAGTGGGGTAGGCTTATATATTATATGGAGTATGGGCGCTAGTTAGCCTCTAGTGTACTCCATAGAGTAGAAAGTACTTAGCGAACGAGTCCCTTCTTGACTAGGAGCTCGTGACCACGTGCAGCACGTTCCATTAGGCGATGAGCTGCAGCGTCTTCTCTAGCCTTAGCCTTGAGGAAGGCCTTGTAGTCAGCGAGGGTTTCGACGGAGACACCGCCCTTAGGCATGCCGAGGTTGATATCGCTGAGGTCTTCGTATGAGGACTGGAGTTCGATGGTAGGCTTGCCCTTGAAGCTGGGTACGACACGCATGAGGTAAGCCTGATTGTTGGGCTTATCGAGGAAGGCATCGTAGCCGTTGCTGAGCTTCTTCCAGAACTTGAAGCCCTTACCTTCGAAGAGAGCCTTAGCTTCCTTCGTCAGGCTGTAGCGACCGAGCAAGTCTGCCCAGTAGCCGAGGGTCGTGTTGGGGTACATAGCCTGCGTACCCTCTACCATGCCGATGTACTTGTCGTTGTCGGGGATGGTCTTGGAGGGAACGACGTAGAAGTATCCACGGTAGCTTTCGCCCTCGAAGGACTTCTTGCTGGCGTCGAAGCGGTCGTAGTTCTCCTGCTTGACGTCAGGGGCGAGCTCACAGCCGTATTGCTCCGTCTCGATCTTGCGGATCTCATCCTTCTTCTTCCCTTCGGGCTTGGTACCCTTGATGGCCATATCTCGGTCACCCATGTACTTCGTCTGATTGGTCATGGGGAGGGTGGAGAAGGTGGGGTAGTCCTTGTCCTGTCCCTTGGGCTGGTACTCGGTAGCGATGATAGCGCCGTTGGACTGGACGGTGACGGTGACAACGAGGTCGACGCGAGCGTGCCGGTAGACGATCTCGTTAGCGTCCTTGCCCTGCTTCTTGTCGGTGAAGCCGTTGTCAGCCAGGAAGGCATCAAACTCTGCATTGTCCTTCACGAGCTTGGTGTCGAAGCAGACGGAGGAGGCACCAGCGAAGCCCTTAGCATTCTCCGTGTCGAAGTAGTACTGGATGAAGGTCATCACAGGGCTCTTAGTCAGGAAGCGATAGTAGTTCTTGTTGATGAAGCCATCGGGGGTCTTGATCAAGATGTGGTTACGCCCTTGCTCGTAGGCACATACTCGGGTGAGGTCGGCGGGGAAGTCAACTAGGGGTAGGACATAGAACTCCTTGCCTGCCTGACGGATCTCGACTTCCTTGGTGGCGGTACCAGCAGTGAGGATGACCTTGGCGGAGCGCTTGCTGCTCTTTTCGTTGGCCTTGACGGTGACGGTGAAGCTGTTGCGACCCTGAGTGAGGGTGAGCCAGTCAGCCTCTGCCCCTAGAGCGACCTTGACCTGATTGGTGTTGGTCTCGAAGTAGACCTTCTCGGTCTTACCCTCAGCGGGGATCTCAACGAGTGCTCTGTCGGGCTCGAGGATGACGCTCCCCGAGGTCTGCTTGACGGCGATCACACGCTGTAGTCCACTGGCATTGACGACGACGGAGGCGGTGCGCTCAGTCCCTTGGTTATTAGCCTGAGCCTTGACCTTGAGGGTAGTGCCCTCTTGAGTGAGTGCGAGCCAATCCCCTTGGGTAACGAAGGCCGTCCAGCTGTCCTTGTTGGTCTGTACGGTGACGCTCTGCTCAGAGGCCTCCTTAGCGAAGGTGAGGGTGTTCTTGGATAGGTCTAGCGTGGGCTCTTCGATGTCATTGCTCCGCTTACAGGCGGGGAGGACGAGGAGGAGAGCAAGTAGCCCCATCGCATATCTTAGTATCTGTCTCATAAGGATTGTTGTGTATCAAAAATTCTCTCTGTGAGGTCTCCTAATGTTACCTCCAGAGCTTAGGTATGGGTGAGTATGATCGGCCGGGGTGCAGATGTGTTTCCCACAGGGGCTGTCACGGAGGCACGATCAAGAGCAGGAGCGGTAAGGGCTCCTGCGTATTACCTTTCGTGTTTCTGATAAGGTCTTATGTAGACTAGCCTGGATCTTGCTTTGGGTGTGGAGTATGCTGTTCACCCTTGTCCTCATGAGGTAGGAGTACGGCGGGGAGGCTACCCCCTCGTGCTGTAGAGCGAGGGTTAGGGGTGAGGGGTCATTGTGTCATGTCGTGTCGCTAGGGGCATCATTATAATAGTTGTGTTATTCGCTATTGAGAGTTTCTCTCCTTGACTTTGGGCGAAAGTTAGTAATAGTTTTCTAAATGTGGTGTAAGGTGCACATAATAAAATATTTAAGGAGTCTTCTCTTCCCGTAGATGCTCGTATCTACAGCCCTCTTTGGGGGCTGTTGTGTCCGTCTTTTGGGCTGTGGGGTGTCCGCCTTTTGGATCATGTTGAGTCGTATCTTGGGGTGTGTCGTCGTGTGTTGGATCGGCGAGGGGCGGAGTAGGTCGTCTTCGTCATCGTGGGTAGGTTGCTCTGAGCCCTGTTTCATGTCACCTTCCCCGCAAGAGGTCTTGCGGTCTCTCCTAGGTACAGCTCTTAACCGCCATTGGGCGACCTCATTCCCTCGCTGTGACGGGCTCTAGAAGCGTGCTTCAGTGAAGATATCGAGAGCCCAGTAGAGGACTCGGTATGTTCGCCTCAATCACCTTACATAGGTGATGAGGACGCTCTTACCGAGAGCGCAAGTACGCTCTCGGTAAGAGCGTTTTTGCCTACTTGGTATGCTTGATATAGAGTATGTTAGATAGGCAGTGTTCGGGGGTGAGTGAATTTGTCGGGTATAGGGAGGGCAGGGCTGAGGCATGAAATCACCATAGTGCGAGGGCAAGGTCGTCAAGGAGCATACGCCGAAGAT
>NZ_CAJZFJ010000011.1 GCF_915070105.1 uncultured Porphyromonas sp. | reverse complement strand
AGACTGGTACCGAAGTCTTCTACCGGGGACATGCAGAAGAAGGCTGGGATCTGAGTCCCTCAATCTTCCGAGCATCCGAAGAAAGAGGAATAAGGAATGAACATCTGCTATACCGTGATATGGTGGCTCGTTTGCCTCAGACTTTCTCTGGTTGCCAATCAGCTCTAGACTACCTGGTTCAGATGCAGCACTATGAGCTTCCGACTCGCCTTCTCGACGTAACGACAAATCCCCTTGTTGCTTTGTACTTCGCCTGCCAGGTTTCTAATGAGGAACGTGGAAGAGTTTATTTGTTTTCTGTTCAAGAGGATAGGATAAAGCATTATGATAGTGACACAGTCTCTATCCTAGCGAATCTTGCAAAGTGTAGCTATAAAGAGATAGAGATCCCTCTCTATGAGAAGGGTGTTTCCTTTTACGAAGAACTTGAATCGTCAGTAGAGCACCCAACAAAACCTATCCCGAACCCAGGGGCACGCCCAACTGAGATTTGGGAGTATATACTCTCAAATATGCCGGCACATAAGGTTCATTCTGATTATTTGAAGTGGTTTAATGAACAAGGTCCCATTCAGATCTTACTTCATCAGATTAGAGCGGAGAAGCCTCATTTCCAGCCACTGATTCAGCCTTGTGAGCTAGCAAATATATTCTTAGTTAAAGCCAAGTATGGTAACCCTCGTATAATCAATCAAGCAGGAGCGTTCTTTATCTTCGGTCTTGGATTTAACTCCGGTATGGAATCTGAGGGGCAACTTTTAAGGTTGGTCAAGGGAGATGAGGACAGGAGTCGAGAAGATAAGAGGATATACGAGATGCTCCCATCGGAATGGATTAAGCATGAAGTCTTTATTCCTCATACTAAGAAGGCGGACATCCTTAAGGAACTAGCACAGCTTGGAATTACCGATTCATATCTCTTCCCAGAGGTAGATAGGTACACGAGGGAGCTGAAGAAGCGGTATAATCTATAAGTTAGGCCTTCTCTCTCTACCTTTTCCCTCGGGAGTAAAAGCTGTACCTTTGCGGGGAATGAAGCTTAATAGAGATGAATAAGGATCAAGAATACTTAGAGCGGTACACGGACGAGCTAGAGGGACTCCTCTTGCGTTTGGCGCAAGAGGAGGGCTTGCTCGGCAAGCAGTTCCTCGAGACGGAGGACCTGACAGAGCTTTACCTCGATGTCGTGAAGCCCTACCTTGGGGATGCCGTACCGGACTTCGAGCAGTATCCGCTGGTATCGCTGGGGTGGATTGCCTTCGTGGGAATGGCTCTGGCGGTGCAGTGGGATGCAGACTGGGAGCATTATGGTGCCTTAGGAGGCGAGCAGCTCTATCTCCAGCTACGTCAGCCTAGGGGCTGGGATGAGCTCGATGAGTATGTCACGCAGGAGGTCTTGGGGCTAGAGGCTGGTGGCGAGGAGGAACGTCGCTATACGAACTTCCTTCGTCGAGCAGCAGAGCAGACGCATAGTGCGCTGATGCACGAGCAGGCAGAGCCGTCGAGCCCGCTAGCCTTCCGCCTCTATACGCAGAGCCTGTATGTGCTCTATCGGCTGGGGATAGCCCTTGGGCTAGCCTTCCTGGGCTACCGCTATGAGCGGACAGCCTTGCCCAACTAGGGGCGAAGGCTGGGCTTGGGAGCTTGATTCGGCTACTCCCCCCTTAATATAAAGGTGGAGAGGTACGGAGAAAGGGGAATTTGTAGTATCTTTGCGCCCAGATCCACTATGCCCAGATGGCGGAATAGGTAGACGCGTTGGTCTCAAACACCAATGGACGCAAGTTCGTGCCGGTTCGATCCCGGCTCTGGGTACATGGGATAGACATCCCGATACCATATCTTATCCTTTATTCCCAGTGCTCTACAGGTAATCTACCGGTGAGGGTACTGGGAAGTTTGTTTTATATTCTTTCTGAGCCTGCCTGTTTAGTATTAGGTTGCGTAGGCAAGTGAACAGGCCTAGGGTATACCAGCGGTATTAGTGACGCAGCCTCCTGCAGGTAATAGCGCCCTAGTCATATTAATTTATAGCCCTAAAGGCAGGACTATAGGAGCTAGGTCGCATAAAAGTCTCTAAGGAGGGACATACAATCCGGATAATAGCTAAGATTTCCTCCCTAGCTGGCTGAGCTGGGGCAAAAGAGTAGGGGAGAGCCACACCCTAGGTGTGGCTCTCCCCTATTTCGTTGTGTCAAGGTCTAGACTTTAGCTAGAGCTCTCCACCCTCCTCGAAGTCCTCGAATCCCCCCTCAGCCGAGAAGGAGACTAGGATAGAGAGGGGCTGACATGGTAGTGTGATCACCTCTATCTCGGGGCGTTCGTATGGAATCTGTTTCATAATCGTATCGATAAATAAATGAGAGATGAGATGTGCTTAGTCGTTCTGTTGGTAGTTCTGGTAGTCCTTGATCAGACGGACACTGGCATGTCCATCCTCAGGTACGCTACCGAGATTCCCAGAGAAGGTAGGAGCTAGGATACCGGCATTGTATCCCTTCTTTTTATTCACCCAGTCCTTGTAGTCAGTATAATACTTAGCACCAGCAATTACACGATACTCTGTCCCTGCTGCCTTTGCGCTACTCTTGGTTCCTAGAGTACTAGTCCAGTACGTCCCCCAATTGCCTACTCGATAAGGGTTGTTGATATCCTTCTGAGCTTGAACTAGCCAGGTGTTAGTCCCCTCATCATATACCCCAGGGAAGTATCCACCTGCGAAGGGCAGGTAGCGTACGACCTCTTCGGCGTCAGGTGTATTCCACCACTCTTCCTTGGCTATGTCTGCGATTTTGAGGGTTGAGCTAGGCCCAAGGTAGCGAGAGCGGATGCAATAGATATACCCTGTAGGATCAGAAGGGTTCTGCTTTACTTCATAGCGAAATGCCGACAGGTGGGCACTTGTTGACTGATACTCATCAAGTCCCTTAAAGCGTAGACCATAGAATATGTTTGTTTCGTTGTTGCTATTTAGAGGGCCTCGGTAATAGTCGGCTTGGACTTTCCCCTTAGCTGTGGTATGGAATATCCCACGCAAGGGTTCGTCCTTAGTCGAGATGCTAAGACCTAGCGGATTGGGGAGCGAAGCATTAAGGTGTCCAATGATCATCTGCCATTCCAGTTGGTTGGGGAGGTGGTAACCAGCCCGACTGCTAGCTATGCTCTGTGCAGCAGCATAGGTGTACATCTGACGCCCTAGGTTGGAGTGGTTGGTGGCTAGCTTGGGAGCCACTCCTTCGTAGTTATACTCATCTAGGAGCTCTAGGATCATCTGGGGGCGATCCACTGTCACTGTGAACATGTAAGAGGCACCTCTCTTCAGCTCCTTGGCTGGAGTGTTTGAGGGCATACTTGCTGAAGTCTTACCTGGAGTTGCTGACACGGTGGCCATATCTCTGACGCTCCAGTTATTGGGCTTGAACGTGCCTCCCGTCTCCTGATCAGGATATACCCACAGTAGATAGTAGCCATTATCGTTGCCCTTAGGTTGGATCTCTGGAGACTGCGGAAGCGAAACAGATCTAGTCCCTGTTCTCTCACTTGTATAGCTGGGCTTAGTGTTGCCCGTCCCAGGGAGAGAGAAGGTCACGGAGGAGCTAACACCATTTAGGTCAAAGCCGAATCCTCGTACCTGGACTGATGCATGGGCCAGATTGTTTCTGACACGGATACGAAGGAGTGTACCGACGGGCTTGAAGGTCAGAGGTGACAGAGCCTGTGCTATACCAGTTGCATTCCCCCCCTCTTGCCAGATACTTAGGGGTGTCCAGTCTGAGACATAGGGGATATCTTTGAGCTTAATCTTTTTGCCTTCCTCTATTCGGGGAAGAGTCTTTCCGCCCCCGCTCTTCAGCTCATTGCTGAATCGTATACGTGAATTGTTAGTACCTGACCCTCCTAGGTGCTCTCCACCAAAGACCACGAGTAGATACCATTTCTCCCCTTTCGTAAAGCCATATTTATTCTCTTCGGCATTCCCTCCCTTATGCTGGCTCTGAGTGAAGAAGTCTACTTCGGAGTTTGCTCCTCTCAGGACTTCCAGCTTACCATTCTCCTTTCCGGTAAATTTAACAGAGCCATAGTAGCACTGTTCCTCACCTTCTTTTCTCAGGAAGCAACGGGCTTCGTATTTTTCACCTTTCTTTATGTCTACCTTGAGAGCACCCTTCGCTCCAACCTCAAAGTCTAGATCGAAGTCACGTAGCTCTGGGATAGTACCCTCAGCCTCTAGATTGAGCGTGAAGGCAAGCCGCTCCTCGGGTACAGGGGGTGTATTGGGCTCTATAGGATCTCCCTGTGAGTTACAAGAAAAGAGGGAGAGACCTAAGGCAAGGCAGAGCCCTAGCCTAATCTGTGATTTCATAATTATGTATGTTGTGTTATTAAAAAATGTGTGTGCGTGAGCCTCAGACACACCCCTCTCACTAGGTGATAGGGGCCTCTATGCTCGGTGTGTACTGTGTATATATGTACAGACCAGCCTATCGGTGGACATTAGTCTCGACAGGGAGGCGTACAGAGAGGGAGAGAGGGCATACTGCCTCTGTACCAAGATGCACCCCCTCTAGGGAGAGTGGATTGTGCCCTCCCGTAGATGCTGATAAGATGAGGATGAGTACTTGGCGTATTCATTATCGTGTGTGGGGTGATGTGTGTAGTGTCACCAGTGCAAAGGTACGAAATAATAATAATATATTAACATCCTTCGTGTCTTTCCCTCCCTATCGCTAACTCTCTTTTATCCTAGTGTCTACACAGGCTAATCGGGGAGAGGGAATGCCCTCGAGGGAGAAGGCCTTTAGATGCAGTCTATGTAGGGCATTCTGAGAGGGCAAAAGTTAACATACCGAGAAGGCTTGATCGAACATATAATGAACGCCCCAATCACCTTACATAGGTGATGGCAGCGTTCATACCGAGTCCGCCTAAGGGCTCTCGGTATGTTCACTTTTCCCCTCTCGGGATGCTTGATATAGAGTTGGTTATAGAGGGCGATTTTCGGGTGTTTGGTCTTTGGTATCAGGGCGTGGCTAAGAGACCGATCCATCCCACCCCCTTGTTCCCAAGGTGTCTTCAGCCTTTCACCCTTATGAGGTATGTCCATGAGACTTTCTCTGTACGGCTCTCTATCGTTAGGGTCTCTTTTCCTTTTCTCCTTCTCATGGGATGCTAGGCAGGAGGCACCACCTATCGGGCTCTCTAGCCCTATTGTATCAGAGCCTACGCATGAAATCACTATAGAGCTGGGGGGCAAGGTAGCCGAGGAGCATACATACACAAGGTAGAAGTATCTGAGTCCTAGGTGTAGACATACCGAGCGTATCCCTACTACCTAGGAGGGGTGAGTGTACACGTGTGTATACCACAGTGTACCCACGTGTATACAACTGTGTACCCACGTGTACACTACCTCGCTCTCGGTATGTCCTCGGTAGGCACTCTTATTTAGCTCCTCTTGGGGCTAACACCTAGGTGTTCTAGGGATAGACCAGGCTCCACTCGGATATGAGAACTAATATCCCCAAAGAGCCATAGAGTGGAGTGTACGAAAGAGATCATGCGCGCCCCGCCTCATTCTATCGAGGCACTATACCTATAATATATAATATATACGCGCGCGCGAAGGGAGGCTGGAGAGCTCGTGGAGAGGCGAAGGGGTGAGCTCGATCGCTCATGGTGTATATAGGATATGTCGTATGCCAGGGGGAGTGGCTTTTTCTCTTTTTATCGTATCGCCTTCGGGGGTAGTGTAGAGTGACTTAGGGCTAAGGGTACGTTAAGTGAGGGCTTTTTGGTAACTTTGGAGCATCGTGTATAAATCATTTGCAAGGATAATTAAAGATAAATACGTGAAACCTAAGATACAAATCTCCACACAGTCTCTGCGTGAGCACCTCCCGAAGGTTGGGGGGATCCTCATCCTGTTTGTTTTCCTCGCTCTTGCCTACTTTGTCCCTGCTGTCTTCGAGGGTCGTGAACTCTTCCAGCAGGACGTAGCGGGTGCCAGCGGGAATGCCTCCGACGTACACCGCTTCGCCGAGGCCACAGGAGAGGTCTCCTACTGGACGAATAGCCTCTTCGGAGGGATGCCGATGTATCAGATCTCACCTTCCTATCCTTCGCTCTATGTGATCAGCAAGGTGCAGAGCATACTGACGCTCCAGTGGCCCTTCTGCCTACTGCCTGGATATAGCTGGTTGCTCTTCGCCATGCTGGGTGGCTTCTACCTCTTCCTTAGAGCTCTACGTCTCGGGCGGCTACCCTCTGTGCTGGGTGCCGTGATGTGGACGTTCTCGAGCTACTTCATCATCCTCGTGGTGGCAGGGCATATCTGGAAGCTCATGACACTGGCCTTCATCCCTCCCACCATCGCTGGTATCATCTACACCTATCGGGGACGCTACCTGCTGGGGGGGGCGCTGACGGCGCTCTTTGCCTCGCTACAGATCTTGTCGAACCACGTGCAGATGAGCTATTACTTTGCCTTTCTCATCCTCTTCCTCATCCTCGGCTACCTCTGGGAGGCAGTGAAGGGACGTCAGCTACGTCGCTTCGTCTTCGCTAGCCTCGTCACGCTGGGCTCGGGGCTGATCGCCCTCGGTATCAATAGCTCCAACCTCTACCATACCTATGAGTATGGCTCAGAGACCATCCGTGGGGGGAGTGAGCTCACGACGAGCCCCGACGATAAGATGGCGGGCAAGGCAGAGGCTACGGCCACTGGTCTAGACAAGGACTACATCACAGCCTGGAGCTATGGCAAGGGCGAGACCCTTACCCTGCTCGTACCGAATGTCTATGGAGGGGCAACGGGTGCTCTCGGGGAGAACCTCTCCGCTATGGAGCGTGTGCCAGCTGACTATAGGCAGATCATCGGTGGTCTGAACCACTACTGGGGGGATCAGCCCTTCACGGCAGGCCCCGTGTATGTGGGAGCCTTTGTCCTGCTGCTCTTTATCCTCGGGATCTTCATCGTCCAGGGGCCCCTGAAGTGGGCTCTGCTCGGCGGGACACTCTTCTCGGTCTTCCTCGCTTGGGGACACAATATGATGTGGCTGACGGATCTCTTTATAGACTATGTGCCTCTGTATAACAAGTTCAGGACGGTGTCCTCGATCTTGGTCGTAGCGGAGTTCACGATACCTGCACTAGCTGTTCTCGCCCTCATCCAGTTCGTACGTGAGCCTAGAGCCGTGCTGCAGAATAAGGTTGCCCTCTGGGTGAGCCTTGGCCTGACGCTTGGTCTCTCCCTCATCTTGGCACTCATCCCAGGTACGTTCTTTAGCCTCATGAGCGATCAGGAGCAGGATATGTTCCGTCAGGCGATGGGCAATAGCCAGCTCCCCATACCGAGCATTATGGCCAGCCTCAAGGATGCCCGTGCGAGCATCGTCTCATCGGATGCCTGGCGTAGCGTCTTCGTCCTCCTGCTCTCGCTAGGGGCATGTGCCCTATATGTGTGGGGCAAGATCAAGTCTCCCGTCCTCTACATCCTCATCGGCGTCATCACGCTCGGTGACCTATGGCTCGTGGACAAGCGTTACCTGAACGATGAGCACTTCATCGACAAGGCTCTCGTAGCCCAGCAGGCTAAGCCCATCACCGATGCCGACCGTCAGATCCTGCTGGATAAAGACCCTCACTACCGAGTGATGAACCTCTCGGTCAATAGCTTCAATGACGCTACGACCAGCGCCCATCACCGCAGTGTCGGTGGCTATCACGCTGCCAAGCTCCGCCGCTATCAAGACCTCATCGAGCACCAGCTATCCAAGCAGAATATGGAGGTCTATAATATGCTCGACACTCGCTACTTCATCCTCCCGGATAATGCCTCGGGTAAGCTCCATGTAGAGTTCAACGAGGAGGCTTTCGGCCCTGCTTGGTTTGTCGATCAGATCCAGTGGGTGAAGAACGCCGATGAGGAGATGAAGGCACTCGAAGACACACCCCTTCAGGATAAGGGGATCGTGGACGAACGTTTCCGCCCGATGCTGAAGGATTATCAGCCCCTCGCAGCCAATGATACGGTGATGCCAGAGCCTATCGTCGAGCTACGTAGCTACACACCTAATAAGGCTACCTACCGCACTACTACTACACACCCCCGCCTCCTCATCTTCTCTGAGGTCTATTACCCTCATGGCTGGAAGCTCATGCTCGATGGAAAGCAGGAGCTCCCTCTGATACGAGCTGACTACGTACTGCGTGCAGCTTACATCCCAGCAGGGACACACGAGCTAGAGATGACCTTTGATCCATCCTCCATCCACCGCACCGAGCTCATCGCTGGGGTCAGCACGGCTCTCTTGATCTTGCTCCTGGTCGGCGCGCTACTCTCTGCTCTCTTCTTCCCTAGGCCTGCCGAGGGTGAGGAGGGCTCTACACACTAGCTAACTTAAATATTAACTCCATAAATACTATCAACTAATGATCAAGAACGTAATCATCACAGCTACGCTCTCCCTGACAGCACTCGTCATCCTGAGTAGCTGTGGAGCTAAGTTGCGTCCGCTCACAGCTGATCAGGCCAAGGCTGAACCTCAGCCCCTCGAGCTCGTCGGAGGTAAGGTACCCGGTACAGTGCACCTCACCTTCCCAGCTAAGTGGTTCCCCAAGAACGCTGAGCTGACTGTCATCCCTGTCATCCGCTACCAAGGCGGTGAGAAGTGGGGAGCAGAGACGACCTTCCAGGGTGAAAAGGTACAGGGCAACGAGCGGGTAGTCCCCTACCGTGAAGGCTCCAACTCTACCGTTACCTTCTCCATCCCTTACCAGCCTGCTATGGCCAAGAGCGAGCTCTATCTGAGCTTCAAGGGTAAGCAGGGCAAGAAGATCGTCCCACTGCCTGACCTCAAGGTCGGTGATGGTGTTGTCGCTACCGAGGCACTCGCTACCATCGCTGGTGTCACCCCAATGACCGCCCCTGATGGCTTCCAGCGTATCATCCAGGAGGCCTATGATGCCAACATCATGTTCCAGATCCAGCAGGCGAATGTCCGTGCCACTGAGCTGAACAAGGATGAGGTACAGGAGTGGCAGCACACCGTACAGAACGCCAAGGAGACCACCAATCAGGAAGTATCCGTAGAGGTACAGGCCTATGCCTCTCCAGATGGTGGACAGGAGCTGAACGAGAAGCTCAGTGCCTCTCGTGAGCGCAACACGACCTCTGCCCTCAAGGGTCGCTTCAAGAAGGAGAAGCTCCAGGATGTCGCTATCGATGCCCACTACACCGCTCAGGACTGGGAGGGCTTCAAGGAACTCGTAGAGAAGAGCGACTTCCAGGACAAGGACCTCGTCCTACGTGTCCTCAGCATGTACCCAGACCCCGAGCAGCGTGAGCGTGAGATCAAGAACATCTCCAGCGTCTTCAGCAAGCTCGCAGAGGAAGTCCTACCTAAGCTCCGTCGCTCTCGCCTCGTAGCTAATGTCAAGATCATCGGTCGTAGCGACGAAGAGATCCAGAAGACACTCAAGGAATATCCTAGTGCCCTCTCCGTAGAGGAGCTCCTCTATGCCGCTACGCTCATCGACGATCCTCAGCAGCAGGAGAGCATCTACAAGATCACCGTGCAGAAGTATGGCAACGACTATCGTGCCTACAACAACCTCGGCTCTATCTACCTCCAGCGTGGCGACTACGCTACGGCTAAGTCTTGGTTCGAACGTGCCCTACAGAAGAAGGACAACGCAGAGAGCAAGGTCAACCTCGGTCTGCTCGCCCTCAACGATGGTGACGTCGCTAAGGCTACCTCGCTTATCGCTCAGGGTAGCACGCTCCCAGGTGTTGGTCAGGTGCTCGGTTACCTCTACCTAAGTCAGGGTGACTATGCTAAGGCAGAGACTACCTACGGCGACTACGCTAGCAACAACGCTGCTGTCGCTCAGATCCTCAACCGCAACTACAGCAAGGCTCTCGCTACGCTCTCCGCTGTAGCTAAGCCTAATGCGCTCACAGAGTATCTACGTGCCATCATCGGAGCTCGTACCAACGATGCATCCTCGGCAGTAGTTGCACTACAGAAGGCTGTCGCTCTCGATCCTAGCCTCAGGACACAGATCGCTAACGACCTAGAGTTCGCAGGCCTTCGTGGTCGTGCAGACTTCGCTGCGATCGTATCTCGCTAAGGCATAACCTTCCCCTAGGGCTCTCTCATCTGCACACGGATAAGTATCCTTAGCTAAGGAGAGCCCACATATAAGCAACAAGCCCCGATGGCCATCTGACCATCGGGGCTTGTTGCTTATATGTGGGCTACACCAGCCTCTATGCTGGCCGCTTGTCTCTATGCGGTACTGCTACCTGCTACCTCTGGGTGCCCTCAGCTCGGGTGGACTAGAGGGCAGAGGCGATCACCTGCTGTGCCAGACGAGCCGAGGCGGGGATGTGTGCTGGAGGGGTACCCTGCTCACTCATGTGGAAGGCTGGATGGATCGTCAAGATGATCTTGTGGGGGTGGGGGAGGTAGTGCCCACGAGGGAGGACGGCAAAGGCTCCACTGATCGTCACGGGCAGGATGGGGGCATCTAGCTCTGAAGCGATCACGAAGGCTCCCTTCTTGAAGCGTGTCATCTCCCCTGTGAGCGTACGACTGCCCTCGGGGAAGATGAAGATGGAATTGCCCGAGGCCAGTACCTTCTTAGCATCTGCTATCGTGCGCTGGATGGAGGAGGGCTTCGTCTCATCTACGAAGATGAAGTGCGCAGCTTCGCACGCTCTCCCTACGAAGGGGAGCTTGCGTAGCTCCTGCTTGAGTACCCACTTGAAGGGGATACCTATATACCCATTGAGAGCGAAGATATCGTAGGCACCCTGATGGTTCGCCACGACGACAGAGGGTGCCTCTCGGGTAGGGAGGTTCTCCCGCCCTCTCACCTCTACTCGGCATAGCGAGACAGCAAGGCACACTCGTGACCAGATGCCTGTCGTCCGACTGATGAAGGAGGCTGGGACGTGCAGGTAGCTGCTGGTGATGATCACGAGACAGCATAGCAGAGTAGCTAGTATCAAGAGTGGCCCCCCGATGCAGATGAAGTAGAGGAGATAGAGGAGGCGAAGGGGGGAAGGGATACGTTGCATAGTGGTGTATCTGTGTGGCTTGTCTTAGTCTTGGGCGATGGCGTGTAGGTAGGTGGCGAGCTTGGTGACAGCACGTCCACGGTGGCTGATGCTGTTCTTCTCCTGCTCACTGAGCTCGGCATAGGTACGATCATAGCCTTCGGGTCTGAAGATCGGGTCGTAGCCGAAGCCCTGCCCTCCGTGACGAGTCAGGGTGATCTCTCCGTCGGCACGTCCCTCGAAGAAGTGCGTCCCGAGCTCATCGATCAGTGCAATGACGGTACGGAAGTGTGCGGCACGTGGCTCGGGGATGCCCGAGAGGCGATCGAGTAGTAGGGCGACGTTCTCCGCTGGGGTAGCATGTGGCCCTGCGAAGCGTGCCGAGTAGACACCTGGAGCACCATCCAAGGCCTCTACCTCTAGCCCCGTGTCGTCGGCGAAGCAGTAGACGCCATACCGCTGGTAGATGTATTCGGCTTTCATTAGGGCATTGCCCTGTAGGGTATCGGCTGTCTCGGGTATCTCATCGTGACAGCCTAACTCATCGAGGCTTATGATCTCGACCTTGCCTGCCAAGATAGAACGTATCTCGGCGAGTTTGTGCGCGTTATTACTCGCAAATACGAGTTTTTTCATACATTTGCTTCTATTAAGATACATGTATAGGAGCCAATAGCTCAGTGACAAAAGTAACTATAATCGGCCTATAAATGGATATAGAACGCTTTAGGGAGGAGTGTCTCATGCTCCCCTATGCAGAGGAATCGCTTCCCTTCGGTGACGACCTATTGGTCTTCAAGGTCAAGGGGCGCATCTTCGCTATCCTGCCTCTCGACGAGGATGAGCCTAGTGTATCCCTTAAGTGTGATCCCGATCGCTGCGAGGAGCTCCGTGCACACTATGACGCTGTGATCCCGGGCTACCATCTGAATAAGCGACACTGGAATAGCGTCTATCTCGAGCGTGACCTACCTGCAGATCAGATCCTACACCTCATACGTCACTCCTATGACCTCGTCGTGGCTAAGCTCCCCAAGGCCGTACGCCTAGAGCTACAAGACCAAGTACCCATCTCCAAATAAAATAAATAATCATTCACCTCATGGACACCTCACTCCTAGAATTCATTGATCAGGTAGAGAGCACTAATACCTACCTCACAGAGCAGATCGCCTCCGGCCGTCAGCTCCCACAGCTGCACACGGTCGTCTGTCGCCAGCAGACAGCTGGACGTGGTATGCGTGGCAATAGCTGGACTTCCCGTCCAGGTGATAGCCTGACCTTCTCTATCCTCCTACGCTCTGATCTACTGCAGGGCAAGCAGCAGTTCGCCGTATCTGAGCTAGCCTCCTGGGCGGTCATGCGCACCTATGCCTCCTATATGACCGACGAGCAGAAGACCAAGCTCAAGGTCAAGTGGCCTAACGACATCTTCTACGAGGATCGCAAGCTCGCGGGTATCCTCATCGAGCATAGCCTCACGGGGCAGCATGTAGACTATAGCGTCATCGGGATCGGTATGAATATCAATGATGAGAGCTTCCCTCCCGAGCTTCCTATCGCCATATCACTGCGTATGATCACGGGGCGTAGCCTAGAGCCTATGGAAGTCTTGATCCGACTCCATGAGCAGCTCGCTCTCCTGCTACCAGACTTCCTACTCGGTCGCTATATGGATGTGCACCGCCACTACATGAAGCATCTCTATCGCAGGGAGGGCTTCCATCTCTTTACGGACATCAACGGCCAGTTCCGTGCACAGATCAAGGATGTGACGGCAGAGGGACGACTCGTCCTACAGCGTGAGGATGGCTGGGAGCGTGCCTACGCCTTCAAGGAAGTACGCTTCGATGCTGAGTAAGGCCGAGCTCAAGACCCTACGTTCCCTGCACGATACCAAGGGACGGACGGCCGAAGGCTCCTTCATAGCAGAGGGGCTAAAGGTCATCGAGGAGCTCCTCGGCGCATTCCCTTGCTCGTTACTTATTGTAAGCCTTGCCCTGGCCGATGAGGCCAAGGCAAGGCTTCTTCATCTCGCCCCAAAGGCTCGCCCTCAGCGTCTGGAGGTCGTACCCGATAGCTTCGACTGGGGACGTATCAGTACGCTCCGTCAGCCTCAGGGTGCACTCGCCGTCTTTGCCCTCCCTGCCACGATGGCTACTAGTGCGATGGCAGAGGGGGAGGTAGGGGCTGGGGCTACACCTGCGGGGCTGTCCCTCTTCCTAGATCGTATACAAGACCCTGGCAACCTCGGGACGATCCTGAGGAGTGCAGACTGGTTCGGGGTGCAGGATGTCTTCCTAGCTCCAGGCACAGCTGATCCCTATGCCCCCAAGGTCGTGCAGGCCACTATGGGTGCCCTCGCTCGGGTACGCCTACACCGAGTGGCGGATAGCCTTACCTTCCTTAGGGGCTACGAAGGGGAGCTTCTCGGTACCTTCCTCGATGGAGAAGACCTCTACACCGCTACGCTTCCTCCCGCCTCTTCCCCCCATCTGCTGATCATGGGTAACGAGGGGCAGGGCATACACCCCGAGATAGCCTCGATCGTAGGACGTCGCTTGACGATCCCAGCCTACCCGAGGGATAGGGAGCATACGGAGTCCCTAAATGTCGCTATCGCCACGTCTCTCCTCCTCGCAGAGCTAAGGCGTAGAGGCTAGCTTTGGCCTTGTTCGTTCCTCGCCCCCGTACTCGGTAAGGTCACTTCGGACTTGGAATTCTGTCGTAAGACTTAGCTAAGAGAGATAGGCCCTAGCGAGCGAAGCCACCCCACGAGACAGATTTATGCTGTCTCGTGGGGTGGTTTCTTTGTTTTCTTAGGGCGACTTCATTCCTTTAGAGAGGAGGAGCGTGGCTCTGTGGGGGACTTCATGCCTTCTGTAGTTTGGATAGGGGATAGGGCAAGTAGTGTGGTGGAGAAGTCCGTACCCCTCCTTGATGTGACTTGTCGTATGGCATAGATCTCGTTCTTAATTAGTGTGTTGTGGGGGCTCAGTACTTAGGTTAGGACGGTGCAAGTAGGAAGAGCGAATTATACACGCGTGTATACATTACTGTACACGCGTGTACACAAGAGTGTACACACGTGTACACTACCCCGAGCATACTGAGTATCTCGTAGGGCTCTCGGTAAGCCGTCGGATGGGGCGGTTCTTGAGGAGGCTGGTACTCGAAGTGTACTGCCTCTAGGATAGCGAAGTATGTGAGAGGCTGGTGTGCAAGGTCTGGGCTCTGCGGAGCGTGTGGAGATAGCAGCACGGGGGCTTGAGGGTGGCTGTTTGGGGGAAGGGATGGTGGGAGGGGAGTAGGTATTTGAGGGGTCTTGTTCGTAGAGTAGGGAGGTGGGGAGATTGGAGCTGGGGGTGAGGTGTCTTTAGGCAAGAGGAGGGTCGAGGGGGTGGGCAAGATGTACCCTCTTGGGGGCATTGGGAAAAAGGCATAGAGACGCTATCTTTGTAAGGACGGAGGGAGATCGTTTGGAGTCTTAGATGCCTCCTCCCGAAGTCGCTAGACCGCTGATATACGGACCTATATAATATGACTATGTCTCTTCTTCGCTCCATCTTGGTTTACCTAAGTGTGGGCTTCCTTACCTCTCCTCTCTGGGGGCAGGGGCATTACCTCGCAGAGCAACCTTCTCGTACCAGCCTAGATGCCTATGGTGATCGTCTTTCCCTTCGGCTCACGGCTGAGAGCTTCTTTCGCAATAATGAATATGCCTCCGACCTAATCGCCGACTATACGCTCCCTGGCTACCGACTAAGTGCTGACTTGGGCTTCCGTCCCGATACACAGCTGCCCGTTGAACTACGTGTAGGGGTGGGGAATATCTATTACTGGGGCGCACTGCGCTACCCCTCGGCTATCGCTTATCAGGATATACCCTACTGGAGTGGTGAGGGAGGACGCTATACGAGACTTCGCCTACGTCCCTTCTTTCAGGCCTCGATCCTGCCTGTGCGGGGGCTTGCGATCCTGCTGGGGGTGCTAGAGGGTGGAGTACGGCACGGCCTCATTGAGCCTATCTACAACCCCGAGCTCTGCCTCACGGCAGACCGAGAGACGGGGCTACAGATCAAGTACCAAGGGGAGCACACGAAGGTAGATACTTGGGTAGACTGGCAGAGCTTTATCTTCAAGGGCGATCGGCACCCCGAGGCCTTTGTCTTTGGCTTGACAGCCTCACAGCGACTACCTCTGTCCGCTGTCTCTTCGCTGAGCCTAGAGCTTCAGAGCCTAGCACACCATCGAGGTGGTGTGATGAACCAGCAGGCAGATACGGTCCACACTTGGCTCAATGCAGCTCTTGGGCTGGGGTACGAGCGGCAGATCCAGCTAGCTGACCGCCCCCTCTCGTGGCATACCGCCGTCTATGGACTCGGCTATAAGCAACGAGGGGAACACTATCCCGTAGATACGGGCTGGGGGGTATATGCGATGAGCGAAGTGACCTGGCGCAGGTGGTGGGCTAGGCTAGGGGTGTGGTATGGGACAGACTATGTTGGGGTCTTGGGGATTCCCTTCGCTCAGAGCCTTGGACGAGAGGGGAGGAAGCAAGTGCACAGCCATCATCCGAGGTATCTATCCCTCAGTGGTAGCTATCGGGTCATCGAGCGAGAGAAATATACGTTGGCTCTCTCTGCGGGGCTATGGGTGCACCCACACTCCGAGCATAGGATGAGCTCCTATATCGAGGCCTATCTGAGCATCTCCCCTTACTTTGGGTTGCTGTCCTCGGGACGGCGCTGATTGCGTGGATGGAACCGCTCGATCTGCTCACGTAGCTTACTGCGGTCTATATGGGTGTAGATCTCAGTCGTCGCCACATCCTCGTGCCCGAGTAGGAGCTGGATAGCCTGGAGGTTTGCCCCGCCCTCTAGGAGTGCCGTGGCGAAGCTATGGCGGAAGGTATGGGGGCTAATCTCCTTGTCGATACCGGCTGCCTCGGCGGCCTCCTTGATGAAGACAAAGACGGTGATACGAGAGATCGCTTTGCCGAGACGGCTGAGGAAGATATAGTCCTCCTGCCCTCGCTTGGGGATCGGTCGGTCGGGATGGCTGAGGTAGGTCTTGATCTCATGCACGGCAGAGGGACTGAGCGGTACGAGTCGGTGCTTGCTGCCCTTGCCGAGTACGTGCAGGTAGCCTTCGTCGAGGAAGACATCCGCTAGACGCAGGTGGCACAGCTCACTGACCCGAAGTCCACAGCTGAAGAGCACCTCCACGATAGCCCTATTACGCACACCCTCTATCCCCCCCTTGCTCGCACATGCCTCCATGATACGATCGATCTCCTCGGTAGAGAGGACAGTAGGTAGATAACGTCCCTTTCGAGGTACCTCCAGAAGTACCGTAGGGTCAGTGTCCGTATAGCCCTCCAGCAGGAGGTAACGCCCGAAGCTCTTTGTCCCCGAGATGATGCGCGAGATAGAGCTTGGGCTGATCCCGAGGTCGTAGAGGGAGGAGACGAAGTGCTGTAGCCGTGTATAGTCCAGAGCCTCGAGCCCTATCCCCTCGACCTCCATATAGCTGAGTAGCTTGTCCAGATCGAAGAGGTAGGCCTGACAGGTATTGGCAGAGAGATTGAGCTCAAAGCGCAGATAGGATAGATACTTCGCTCGTATATCGGTAGGTAACATCAGTAGCGACGGGAAATTTAGTTATCTTTGCAAAGGTAAGAAGACAATGGATATATCAGGTACGAGGAACTGGGTCGAGATCATCAATGGCCCCAATCTCCAACGCATAGGACGGCGAGAGCCCGAGATCTATGGCACCAAGACCATGGAGGTCTGTCTCGAAGAGCTACGCACGACCTACAGCGAGAGCCTACGTATCACCTACTTCCAGTCCCACAGCGAGGGGGCACTCATCGAACGTCTCTACCAGCTGGAGGACGAAGGTGTAGACGGTATCATCCTCAACGCAGGAGCCTACACGCATACCTCCCTAGCTCTGGCCGATGCGCTACGGGCTATCTCTATCCCGACTATCGAAGTCCATATCTCCAATATCTACGCGCGCGAAGAGATCCGCCGCCACTCCCTCCTCTCACCCGTGTGCCAGGGGGTGATCACAGGACTAGGACTAGATAGCTATCGCCTAGCACTAGAGGCTCTACGGAGTCGCCTACATGCCCAAAGCCCCACGAGCGCTAGGCTCCCCTAATTCAGATAGTAAAAAAGTAACACTATACATTATAAAAGGAATTATGAAGAAGACAAAGATCGTAGCCACCATCTCCGACCTACGCTGTGATGTGGACTTTATCCGTCCCCTCGTAGAGGCTGGTGTCAATGTCGTGCGTATGAACACGGCTCACATGACCAAGGAAGGTATCACTCAGGTGATCCAGAACACTCGTGCCGTCTCCCCCAACGTCGCTGTACTCCTCGACACCAAGGGCCCCGAGGTGCGTACCACAGTACTCGAAGGAGATGCTGAGGTCAAGCGTCAGTTCAATGCTGGTGACAAGGTAGTCTTCATGGCCAATCCCGAGGCTAAGACCAACAACGAAGTCATCAACGTGAACTACGTGAACTTCGTGCACGATGTACCTGTCGGTGCTACCATCCTCCTCGATGACGGCGCTCTTGCCTTCTTCGTAGAGAAGAAGGAAGCTGACAAGCTCTACACCACTTGCCAGAACAACGGTAAGCTCGGCAGCCGCAAGAGCGTCAACGTCCCTGGCGTACGTATCGACCTGCCCTCACTCACCGAGAAGGACCGTGGTAACATCCTCCACTCTATTCCTCAGAAGATCGAGTTCATCGCTCATTCCTTCGTCCGTAACAAGAGAGACATCGAGGAGATCCAGGCGATCCTAGACGAGCACAAGAGCGACATCAAGATCATCGCTAAGATCGAGAACCAGGAGGGTGTAGACAACATCGACGAGATCATCGACTCCTGCTATGGTATCATGATCGCTCGTGGTGACCTCGCTATCGAAGTCCCCGCAGAGAAGGTCCCTGGTATCCAGCGCATGATCATCAAGAAGTGTATCGCTGCCAAGAAGCCCGTCATCGTAGCTACGCAGATGCTTCACACGATGATCGACAATCCTCTTCCTACTCGTGCTGAGGTGAGCGACATCGCTAACGCTGTCTACTACCGCACCGACGCTGTCATGCTCTCTGGTGAGACGGCTAACGGTAAGTACCCCCTAGAGGCTGTACAGACCATGGCTAGCATCATCCGTGAGGCTGAATCTACCCTTGAGGAAAACTACAACGACGAGGTGCCTTACTCCAAGGAAGTCAGCACCACGACAGCCTTCCTCGCTAAGCAGGCTGTACGTAGCGTCGAGCAGATCAATACCGAGGCTATCATCACCGATAGCTTCACGGGTCGTACAGCTCGCTACCTCTCCTCCTTCCGTGCTACGGTGCCTGTATGCGCTGTTTGCTATGAAGAGACTCTTTCCCGTCAGCTTGCCCTCAGCTATGGTGTCACTGCACACTACGCTGGCGAAGAGCATTGCGAGAAGTCTCGCCTCGTAGCTGGTATCAAGAGCTTCATCGAGTCTGGCCTCATCAAGGAGTCTACTCAGGCAGCCTTCATGAGCGGTACGATCGGTATCACAGGTGCTGCTCACGCTCTCGAGATCGAGACCGTTGGCAACATCCTTGAGCGCAACAAGTAAGCGATCATTCGCCTTAGCGAGCAGGTCGCAGGCCTCTTCTCACTACCACAGCGAGTAGAGTCCCCGCAATCATAGCTCCCTAATCAACGAGGAAGGGCATACACCTCATCTGAGGTGTATGCCCTTCGTTATTTTGGGTGTGTCCTTATCTTATTCTGATATTCTCTTTGTTCGCATATTGTATGCTCGCTCCCGACTTGGCAAGGAGCGTATCTTTACCTTACACGAAGGACATCTACCATCCCAGAGTCGATTCATCTCTCCCTTTCAAAGAAGGGGATCTCCTACTCGTATAGTGAGGGTGGATAGGAGCGGTATATAAGCAAAGTACCAGACACCCTACGAGAGGGTGTCTGGTACATATCTTAGGTGGGGCAGACTAGCCCCAGTGCTTGCTATCGTTATGCCTTAGTGCATAGGGGGATTATGCCTTAGCAGCATCCTTGCGTCTGATGGTCTCGATCATGTCTAGGGTCATAGCCTTGAGGTCATACTCGGGCTTCCATCCCCATTCATTACGAGCACAGCTGTCATCTAGGGAGTTGGGCCAAGAGTCAGCGATACCCTGACGTAGTGGATCGAGGTCATACTCCATCACGAAGCCTGGGATAACCTCCCTGATAGAAGCTGCGATCTCCTCTGGATCAAAGCTCATGGCTGTGACATTAAAGGAATTACGGTGGACAAGCTTCGTGGGATCAGCCTCCATGAGCTCAATGATGGCTCTTAGGGCGTCGGGCATGTACATCATGTCCATGTAGGTGCCAGGCTTGAGTGGGCACTTGAAGCGTCCCTCACGTACCGCAGCATAGTAGATATCTACGGCATAGTCTGTCGTCCCACCTCCCGGAGGAGCTACGTTGGATATAAGGCCGGGGAAGCGTACGGAGCGGGTATCTACACCGAAGCGCTTGTGGTAGTAGTCACTGAGGAGCTCCCCAGAGACCTTGGTCACACCATACATCGTCTTAGGGCGTTGGATGGTATCCTGTGGTGTCTTGTCATGGGGAGTCTCAGGGCCAAAGGAGCCAATGGAGCTGGGCGTAAAGACGGCACAGCCCTCTTCGCGTGCTACCTCTAGGACGTTGAAGAGTCCTCCTAGTCCTATCTTCCAAGCGAGTTGTGGCTTGGCCTCTGCGACGGCACTTAGCAGTGCAGCGAGGTTGAAGACTGTGTCCACTTGATACTTACGGACGACCTCTGCGATCTGCACAGGATCCGTGATGTCCACGATCTCACTAGGACCACTCTCTAGGAGCTCACCCTTGGGTGGGGCAGCAGGGATATAACCAGCGACGACTGTGGGATAGATCTTACGTAGGGTCATAGCGAGCTCGGTGCCGATCTGACCAGTAGATCCGATGATGAGAATGTTTTTCATACTCTCGTCAGTTTGATGTTATACTCGTATATAAAGTCTATGTATTATGGACGTATGCTCATCAATAGAAAGACGTACGGATGTCTTATCTCGGGGACAAATGTACTTATTCTAATCCGAAGATGATGTATATTTGTACAGAATACTCTTAGACAGATAGAAGTGAAGGAACAACACTCCCTCTCTCCCGCCTATTCTCCTCTGCCCCACGTGCGTCTAGGCATCATAGGGCTAGGCCAGCGTGGGCTACGTACGATACAGCGCTATAGGCACATCGAGGGTGCGACTATTGTCGCCCTATCAGACATTTACCCCGAGCGAATACAAGAGGCTCAGACCCTCCTTAGCTCTCTGGGCTGCCCCGAAGCTAAGGGATATAGTAGGGAGCAGATCCCCGAGATGCTAGCTAGTGGAGAGGTGGACTTGGTGCTTATCTGTACGGATTGGTATAGTCATGTTCCTCTAGCTTGTGCGACTATGGAGGCGGGGCTACATGTCGCCGTAGAGGTGCCTGCAGCACTGACCCTGGAGGACTGCTGGAGGCTTGTCGAGACCTCGGAGCGAATGGGCAGGCACTACTTCCCGCTGGAGAACTGCTGCTTCGATCCTTTCCACCTACGTACGCTGGCTCTAGTGGCTAAGGGAGAGCTGGGGCGCATCAAGCACTGCTCGGGTGGTTATATCCATGATCTACATAGCTTGAGTGCCCTAGGCCAAGAGGAGATTCCTCTGCTGGGCTGGATGGACGAGGGCTATCCCTTCGCTGCAGGTAATGCCTATCCGACACATGGGATAGGGCCTATGGCTCAGCTTCTGGATATTCATCATGGCGATCGCTTTACCGAGCTGTACGCGATCTCGTCAGATCCCGATGCACCTCTCTCGGAGCGTATCAGTACGATCCTCTTACGTACAGAGCAGGGACGCACAGCATCACTTCACCTAGATCTACATACACCTCGTCCGTACTCACGTCTTCAGTCACTCTCGGGTAGTGAGGGCTTCCTATGTAAGTACCCTTCTCCGACTCTTCAGCTACGAGGCTGGAGTGAGGCCTTGGCAGGTGATGAGGTAGAGGATTACTTGACTCGGGAGGCTTGCTCCCCCCTAGAATCCTGGATACAAGAGGGCAAAGACAAGGGGGTGGAGAATGTCATGAACTATGTCATGGATGCACGCCTCATCCACTGCCTACGTCATGGACAGTCCCTTGACCTAACGGTGTATGATGCGGCTCTATGGTCTTCGGTCATTGAGCTGAGTGCACGTTCTGAGTCTGAGCGAAGGCCAGTCGAGATCCCCGATTTCACTCGGGGGCTGTGGTGCAAGAGCTCTGTCCACCTCGAAGAGTAGAGGTAGACCACATAGGATAAAGAAGTGCGATAGTGGGAAGGTGGGCAATGCCCTAGAGGTCAAAGGCTATGAGAGCCAATGCCACGGTGTTGTTCATTAGGTGGACGAGTATAGGCAGCCTCAGACTACGTAGCTCATAGGCTAAGTAACCCAAGGTGAAGCCCAGGACGATGCGTCCGAGAAACCCTATCCACGAGAGGTGCATCAGCGAGAAGATCACCGAGGCGATCCCAATAGCGATATAGGGATGGATAGGGAGGCTCCGTGTGAGTAGGGGCTGGAGCATACCACGGAAGAAGAGTTCCTCGACGATGGCTGGTATGAGTGCGAAGGCAAGCCAATAATAGAGGAGCGAGCTACGATGACGCTGGAGCTCCTCACGCACGACCTGCTCTACTCGGTCTATCGCATCGACACCCATGTGCTCGGCGACATCTGTCATGAGATCCGTAAGCACATTGCAGAGCAGATACCCCACCACACTTAGTGTCAGACATAGTATGATCTGCTTACGTTCCCAAGCCTCAGGGAAGAGGGGCTGTCGGAGCAGTCGCCGTGCACTCCTCCCCTCAGGAAAGATATAGACGGGCAGGAGGAACATCCCCAGCGCAGGTAGTGCATACTGACACAGGCGCAGTAGGGGGACGAGTGTGACTGCCCCAGAGAGTAAAGGCAGGATGAGATGAATGGCTAGTGCGCTCAGCAGTGAGACTCCGAGTAGGGATACTGGGATCCAGCCAAGCAGTAGCGCAAGCTCCTTCCGTGCCTCCATCATTTTATTCCTCTGCCCCCTCGCTGGGCTCTTCCTCTCCATCTACCATACCTAGCTGTCCCCGTCGAATCTTGATCGGGGAGAGCCCGAAGACACGACGACAGAAAGCCGAGAGATAGCCCGATGAGGAGAAGTAATACCGCTCTGCTATCTCGGTCAGCGATAGATCGCTATCGATAAGATCCTTGTAGACATGTCTAGCCCGCTGCTGTAGTAGCCACTTCATCGGCGAGATCCCGAATTCGTCATCGAACAGACGTGCCAGCACAGAGGGCGATACCCCCAGAGCTGCTGCTAGATCATCCACTGTGCGACATCTGCGATGGTGCTTGAAGACCTGACAACTGAACCCTGTGCGCTTGCAGTGGAAGAAGCGTAGAAACTCCTCCTGCATGTGCCGTGCATAGTTCATACGCAGTAGAAGAAAGAGCTCCTGTAGCTTCACATCGAAGAGCCTAAGGTCGGACAGTGAGTACTTTAGGTACTCCGTGATGGATTGTGTCCAAAAGGTGATACCCGGCGAGAAGGGGAGGTGTGTAAGGTGTGGCTCCTCCGACTTCGTTGGTGTGGCACTGAAGTTCCTAAGAGGACGGTCTGGACACTGACGTGCGCAGAGGTGTATGCTAGGTAAGAAGTGGAAGGACAGGAACTCTAGAGGCTCTAGTGCCGTGATCTCTACGACAGAGCCCATGGGGATAAAGATCATCTCTTCCCCCCCGACTGAGTTCGTGGGAGGCTGGGTGTTGAGCTTCATCTCTGCCCTGCCCGAGATGAGGAAGAGCAGGTAGTAGTCACCCTCTGTCTGTAGGCATACTCGTTCGCCTGCGGAGAGCCTGCGAAGCTGAGGGATGGAGAGGAGGGCTGCGGACTTGTGCTTGAAGACTGACTGACCAGAGAAGATAGGATCCTCATCTTGGCCACAGGGGGCTGAGTACTTGTGCATAAGCGTTCGAATAAAAAATCGTCTGGGCCTGCTCTATATATCTAGGAGTGGGTGTCCTCTAGGCTCTATAGCTCTAGTAGCCCGTCAGGGATGTACATATAGAGATGATGGGCTCCCACCTCGACATGCTCGATTAGCTCATCGGCTATCGGTACTACGAGTTCGCCTCCTGCGGTGGGCTCGACACGTAGTAGGGTATTGAGAGTCGTATCATCGATTGCGGTGATCTGCCCTATGAGTTCCCTGCTGTGGGCATCATAGAGCTCATAGCCGACGAAGTGGTGTAGGTCGATCAGATCGCCCGCCTCCTCATCCTCTAGGTAAGCCTTGTCGAGCCAGACACTACGCCCAGTGAGCTGGTCTGCAGCTTCCTTGGTCGTGATGCCCGAGAGGGTAAGAAGATCGATATCGCCCCCCTTGCTCCGCAGGCCGAGGACACGATAGGGGATCAGTAGTCCCCGTTCCTCGAGCATGAGGAAGAGGGAGGTAGCCTCCCCCTGCTCCCATAGACCTGAGAGGTCTACGGAGAGCTTGGCGGCTACCTCCCCCTGGATACCATGTGCACGACCTAGTGTGCCGATATGCTCGAAGTCTTCTTTGTGGAGCATAGGATTAGAGACGAGAGATACGGGCACCGAGGGCATTTAGTCGCCCAGCTATGTCCTGATAGCCTCGGTCGATCTGCTCGATATTGTTGATGACGCTAGTGCCACTAGCGCTCATCGCTGCTATGAGTAGTGCGATCCCCGCACGGATGTCAGGTGAGACCATCGTGGAGGCACGTAGCTGGTGTCGTCCCCCGAGTCCGATGACCACTGCTCGGTGTGGATCGCACAGCATGATCTGCGCTCCCATGTCAATGAGCTTATCGACGAAGAAGAGACGGCTCTCGAACATCTTCTGATGGATGAGCACACTCCCCTTAGCCTGTGTCGCCGTGACGAGGAAGACGCTCAGTAGGTCTGGCGTCAGCCCAGGCCATGGGGCATCGGCTACGGTGAGGATCGACCCGTCCATGAAGGTGTCAATCTCATAGCCATCAGGGTGGTGGGGGATGATGAGGTCATCACCCTCCTCTAGGATCGTGATCCCGAGTCGGCGGAAGGCCTGTGGGATGATCCCGAGGTCAGGGATGCTGACATCCTGTATACGTAGGTGCGAGTTCGTCATAGCTGCCATCCCGATGAAGCTCCCGATCTCGATCATATCGGGGAGCATCGTATGCTCAGCGCCGTGTAGCGACTGGACACCCTCGATGGTGAGGCGGTTGGAGCCGATACCCTCGATACGGGCTCCCATGCGTACGAGGAGCTTGGAGAGCTGCTGGAGGTAGGGCTCGCAGGCTGCGTTGTAGATTGTCGTGACACCCTCGGCCAGTACTGCAGCCATGAGGATGTTGGCTGTCCCTGTGATAGAGGCTTCGTCGAGGAGCATGTACTTACCCTTGAGCTGTCGAGCCTCTAGGATATAGCTCTGCTTCGTAGCGTCATAGATGCAGCTAGCCCCTAGCTCTTGGAATCCTATTAGATGTGTATCTACGCGCCGACGCCCGATCTTGTCTCCCCCGGGCTTGGGGAAGATAGCGTAGCCGAAGCGACCTAGTAGAGCCCCAGCCATGAGGATCGAGCCACGTAGAGCTCGGGCTCTGCTGAGGAACTCCTCGCCGTGTAGGTAGTCGATATTGAGCTCATCGGCTTGGAAGGTGTAGCTCCCTTGCTCGTTGAGCTTGGTGACCTTGACGCCGATCTGACGCAGTAGGTCGATGAGGTTGTTTACATCCAGGATGTTGGGGATGTTGTGGATCGTGACTACCTCAGGGGTCAATAGGACGGAGGAGATGATCTGGAGTGCTTCGTTCTTTGCTCCCTGGGGGCGGATGCTACCCTCTAGGCTGTAGCCACCTTCGATAACGTAGGATGCCATGGTGTGTAGGGGGAATAGGGGGTTATTTCTTCTTTGCTTTCTTACTGTTGATAGGCTTCTGGAGCTTGCCAGGCTTATCTATAGTGTTGGGGTTGATGTTGAGCTTGCAGTTCTCTGGGGTAAGCAGGATCTGTCCATCAGAGAGCTCGAAGAGATCCTTGTAGATCTTGATATCCTCGACCGTCTCTTGGTTCCAAGTCATGTAGTCACGCTTCATCTGCATGGCTACGAAGTACTCAGCGGCAGAGCGCTCTGGTCCCATCTCCATCTCGCAGACCTTACGTATCATACCTACGATGAAGTGTCCGTAGTAGCGGTACTGGATGAGGTGTCCGGGGTAGTCGGGCTTCTCGGTCTTGAGTGTGATCTCCTCGCGGGTAATCGTCCCCTCGGGGTAGTCCACGTCGAGCTCGAAGTCCGCCATGATAGCGAGATGATCCCAGTAGATCGTCTCCTTGTCGAGACCCGCACCCTTCTCGGGCACGATAGCCTCCATCGCACGGATGATGGTGCGTGCGCAGCGGTTACGCTCCTCCCGATCCTCTATGCTGCGGCAGTGGGCGATCATGCGCTGGATGTTGCGCCCATACTCTGGCATGGTGATGGGGGGTAGTTGATTGTTGTATTCCATATAGGGATAGTTTATAGACGTGACTTGATCGCCTGTGTAGCCTCTTCGAAGCCGGGCTTCTCGAGCAGGGCGAACATATTCTTCTTGTAGGCCTCCACCCCTGGCTGGTTGAAGGGATTAACCTCCAGCATGTAGCCACTGATGCCGACAGCCTTCTCGAAGAAGTAGAAGAGCTGACCGATGTAGTAGGCGTTCAGCTGAGGGAGGATAATGCGGATATTGGGGACACCACCGTCGATGTGCGCCATACGTGTACCGAGCTCGGCCATCTTATTGACCTCATCGACACGCTTACCCGCTAGGTAGTTCAGCCCGTCGAGGTCATCGGCGTCAGAGGCGATGCGTAGCTCTCTGTCGGGTGTGGCGATGCTGATGATCGTCTCGAAGATCGTCCGCTCGCCCTCCTGGATCCACTGCCCCATGGAGTGCAGGTCTGCGGAGAAGTCCACAGCTGCGTTGAAGATACCCTTGTGCTCCTTGCCCTCGCTCTCGCCATAGAGCTGCTTCCACCATTCGCCGATGTAATGGAGCTTGGGGTGGAAGTTCCCGAGGATCTCGATCTTCTTGCCCTGCTGGTAGAGGCTATTGCGTGCGGCAGCGTAGAGGGCGGAGAGGTTCTCTGCGAAGGGTACTCCCTCGTCTACACGCTCCTTCATCTCCCGAGCACCACGTACGAGCTCACGTATGTCGAAGCCCGCTACAGCGATCGGGAGTAGCCCTACAGGGGTCAGTACGGAGAAGCGTCCCCCGATGTCATCGGGGATCACGAAGGTCTGATAGCCCTCCTTGTCCGCTAGCGTACGTAGTGCACCACGTGCACGATCCGTCACAGCGATGATACGCTCACGTGCACCCTCACGACCGACCTGCTGCTCGAGTAGTCCCTTGAGGACACGGAAGGCAATCGCTGGCTCCGTCGTCGTACCGCTCTTGGAGATATTGATGATCCCGAACCGCTTGTCCGACAGGAAGTCTACGAGCTCACTCAGGTAGTCCTCACCGATGTTGTGCCCAGCGAAGATCACCTGAGGGGCACTGTGCTCCTGGCGGTAGGCTGCGAAGGTGGGTGTCAGAGCCTCGATCACAGCACGAGCCCCGAGGTAGCTACCTCCGATACCGATGCTCACGACATAGTCACAGCGCTCCTGTAGGCTACGGGCGGCAGCCTCTATCGCTGTGAAGTCCTGGTCAGTGATCGTTGCGGGTAGATCAATCCATCCGAGGAAGTCGCTCCCCTGTCCTGTGCCCGCATGGAGCTGGGCTACGTATGCATCACTCTTGGCCTGCCACGCCTGTAGCTCCTGATCGGAGACGAGCGAGCGGATACCTGAAAGGTCTAGTTCTAAAGACTTCATATTCATTGTTTTATTCTCTATTCGCACATGATATGATAGGTGGAGGTCTGGGGGTGGGGGCACCTCGTGCGCCCTCACTATGTCCCTTGTGTCCCTATCTGCATAACCCCACTTGGGGGTTCACACAAAGATACAAAAAAGGCACTAGATGCACAGTATCAGTTCGTTTTGAGAGGTATCTCCCTACCTTCATAGCTTCCTCTCTGCTCCTTTTTCCGCTCTCCTTTTCTCTGGAAGTTTCAGCTTCTACTCCCCCCTTTATTTGCTTTCTCCTGCTCCCGACATAGTGATGTGGGCGAGGGTAGGGCTCTTGTTGGGAGGATGTCTGGGCCGACACCTATCATCGTATGCTCCTCTCTTCAGCTCTTTTTGGGGGGTATGACCTGTCCGAGGGAGTCTTAGCCGTATCGCAGCAGTACCTAAGGGGTAGCTCTAGGAGACCTGTATATGAGAGCCCCACAGGGGACATACTTAGAGCGAGACTGTATACACGTGTGTACACAGTTGTGTACACGTGGGTATACAGTTGTGTACACACGTGTATACAGACCCTCTCCTTAGGTAATGGGTTATGCTCTGTTAGATAGTAGGTTATGCTTGGTATACCTACACGTAGGGTGCAGAAGCTTCTCTATCGGGTGTATGCTCCTTGACTCCTTTGTCCTCGATGACTAGTGATTTCATGCCTCAGCCTGAGGGGGATGTATCGAGGCTAGAGAGCGGGGAGCATATCGACTATGAGATGTGGAGACGCATGTGGGGGCTTAGATGATGGGGGTGAGGGGGCTTGTAGGGTGTCTGTGTAACCTTCTATTTATCAATTATTCCGGCAAGGGTTGGAGAGGTCTTGCCGAGCCCTCTAGGGATCATTATGTGTCCTCGGATAGGGCTCTCGGAATGCCCACTACGACCCGTGTATGAGGTGTAGCCTAGGGATGGTGGTAGGGATTTTGCTTTCTTTTCCGGTATTTGTTCCGAAATCGAACATTTCTGTCGCATATAGGCGGTGTTACATACTTCTTATTGACGTATCTTTGCATTAGAGAATGGTACACCTGCAAGGTCGTATCTATCAGCCCCGTAGTAGTCTCTTACGGAGCGATAGTAAGGGGAGTGGTTTCCTCCCTGAGGTGTGGCTGTGCGGTGTCCTATTCCCGATAATACACCATACAGATATTATATGTGTTAGAGATAATGGAAAAGAAGAATAGGATAGATAGCACCCTCTGTGCCCTACTCCTCCTAGCTCTCCTCCTGCTCCCTGCCCCCGCTGTCGGACAGGCTCCAGCCTCGGCGACAGGGAGTAGTGCTGGGTCTGCACAGCCTCTGAAGCTCTCCATCGACGATGCCGTACGGCTCGCCCTCGAGCAGAGTGCTCAGGTGAAGACCTCGGGGCTAGCTGTGGACCAAGCACGGTACGAGCAGAAGAAGACCATCGGAGGGCTATACCCCAATGTCAATCTCTCTGGCTCGTACACCTATATGCTCAAGAAGCAAAGGGTCTACTTCGGAGGGGATGACCCCTCTTCGCCCATGGCGGGGATGTTCCCTGCAGACGGGATTGAGATGGGAGAGAAGCATGCTCTACAGGGTGGTATCGTGGCAGGGATGCCCATCATCGCTCCACAGCTCTGGGCGAGTCTCGAGCTAGACAAGCAGGCTGTAGCTCTCGCCGAGGAGAAGGCTCGTAGCTCCAAGATCGCCCTCGAGGCTGAGGTGCGCAAGGCCTATATGGGCATACTGCTGGCTAGGGAGTCAGAGCGTGTCCTACAGAGTAACTACGACAACGCTAAGACGAACTACGATCAGATCGTAGCCAAGTGGCAGCAGGGTGTAGTAGCCGAGTACGACAAGATCCGTATGGATGCTCAGGTGAAAAACATCCTGCCGAACCTCGTACAAGCACGTGAAGCCATCCGCCTCTCTGAGGCTAAGCTCAAGGTGCTCCTTGCCCTAGAGCCCACCATTCCCATCGAGATCACCGAGCAGCTCAGTGACTACCAGCAGCGTGTCGCCAGTGCTCTACCCGAGCGTATAGGCTCCGTATCGCTAGCAGAGAATAGCCAGCTCCGTACCCTAGACCTACAGGGCAAGCAACTCGATGCGGCCCTGCGTGTCAAGAAGATGGCCTTCATGCCGACCCTCTCGCTGAGCTTCAACTATATGTACAACTTCTCTGCGGACAAGTTAAAGCTAGACAACTCCAAGCGTTGGTCACCCTTCTCTACGATCGCCCTCTCGCTGAGTGTCCCGCTCTTCAATGGCTTCTCTCGACAGAACGATGTCCATGCTACCCGCACCCAGCTACAGCAGCTGCAGCTCCAGCGTGTAGATGCCGAGCGCCAGCTGCACCTCAGCGCTATGAATAGCCTCAGTGCACAGACCAATGCCATCGAGCAGTTCGTCGCTGCTCGCGAAGCCGTCGCCAGCGCAGAGAAGGGCTACCAGATCGCCCAGGTACGCTACAAGACGGGTGAGGGTACGATCCTCGAGCTCAACGATGCCGATATGGCTCTCCTGCAGGCTCGCCTGAATTATAGTCAGGCGATCTACAACTACATGGTAGCCCTCTATACCCTCGATGAACTACAGGGCATATCCCATGGCTCCAAGTAATCCCGCATATAACGAAGAATAAACCATATAGAGATGATAAAGAATAAGAAGTACCTCCTACTCTCGCTCTCCACACTGGTGCTCCTATCAGCTACTAGCTGCTCCTCCAAGGGCACAAGTGCAGAGAGTGAGGAGGCTGTACAAGATAGTACTCGCATCGTAGAGCTAGCAGTGGTGCAGGTCCAGCCCCTGAGGCTAACTCAGGAGTTCACCGCACAGCTCGAGGCCAAGGTGACGAATAACATCACGGCTCAGGCTGGCGGTCGCCTCAAGCAGCTCCTCGTCAAGGTCGGTGATCGTGTCGGGCAGGGGCAGGTGATCGCCCGCATGGAGGCCACGCAGGCCAGTCAAGCTCAGATCCAACTGACAGATGCGAAGACCAACTTCGATCGTATGGACGAGCTCTACAAGGTCGGTGGTGTCTCCAAGGCTCAGTGGGACAACGCCAAGAGTGCTCTCGAGCAGGCTCGTCTGGCCTATAATAATGTAGCAGAGAATACCACCCTACGTAGCCCCATCAGTGGGGTCGTCACAGCTAAGAACTACGACAATGGCGATATGACCTCCCCCCAGCTCCCCGTCGTCGTCATCCAGCAGATCGCTCCCGTGAAGGCTATGGTGAACGTCTCCGAGAAGTACTACTCTCTGCTGAAGGAGCGTATCCCAGTGACTCTACGTGTCGATGCCCTAGAGGGGAAGGAATTCTCGGGCACGATCTCCAACGTCCATCCCACCCTAGATCCAGCGACACATACCATAGCTACTGAGATCGAGGTGCCCAATAGGGATGCTTCGCTCCGCCCTGGTATGTATGCTCGTGTACACATCAACTTCGGCTCCAAGGACGTCCTCTCTGTCCTAGACAAGGCCGTCGTACGTCAGGTCGGTAGTGGTGAACGCTATGTCTATGTCTATCGTGATGGCAAGGCCGTCTATCAGGTCGTAGAGCTGGGCGACCAGCAGGGCGACTACTACGAGGTCCTCAAGGGACTGCAGCCAGGTGACCAAGTGATCATCTCTGCCCCCAGCACGCTCAAGAATGGTCAGGCTGTACAGCCACAGAAGACGACAAAGTAATCCCACCCCATGAGTATCTACGAAACATCCGTCCGTAAGCCGATCACTACGGCACTCATCTACGTGGCGATTGCTGTGCTGGGGCTCTTCGCCCTATCACGGCTGGCCATCGAGCTGATGCCTAAGACAGATGCGACGAAGGTCATGATCATCACCTCGTATCCCGGGGCGAGTGCAGAGGATATCGAGACGAACCTCTCGAAGACCCTAGAGAACTCGCTCAATGGGATCGATAAGCTCAAGCACATTACCTCCAAGAGCCGTGAGAATGTCTCGGTCATCACCATGGAGTTCCGTGCGGGTACACCTATCGATGAGGCAACGAATGACATCCGTGACAAGCTCGATGCTATATCGGACAATCTACCTGATGGGGTGAAGAAGCCCGTCATCTTCAAGTTTGACAACAGCTCCATCCCCGTAGCCATCCTCTCTATCGAATCCGAGGAGAGTAGCAAGGGACTCTACAAGATCCTCGAGGATAAGGTCAGTAACCCTCTAGCACGTGTCGATGGTGTCGGGGCGATCAATATCGCCGGTGCACAGAAGCGTGTCGTACAGGTGTACTGTGACCCTGCTAGACTGGAGGCTTATCACCTGACCCTCGGGCAGATTTCTCAGCTCATCGCAGCTGAGAATACCAATATCCCTGCTGGCCAGATCGACATAGGCTCTCGTACGAGTTCCATACGTGTACAGGGCGAGTTCACCGACCCTAAGCAACTAGAGAATATCGTAGTAGCGAGCTTCGGTGGCAAGGATATCTATCTGCGTGATATAGCTCAGGTCAAGGATACTGTCGCTGAGCGTCAGCAGGAGAACTACGTCAATGGTAAGAGCGGGGCTATCATCATCGTCAATAAGCAGGACGGCTCTAACTCAGTGCAGATCGCCAAGGAGATCCGTCACCTCCTCCCCCAGATCCAGTCCTCCCTCCCCTCGGACGTGAAGGTCGGGTACCTGATCGATACCTCCGACTTCATCGTCAGTACGGTGAATAACCTCAAGGATACGATCTTCATCACCTTCATCATCGTGATGCTTGTCGTCTTCGTCTTCCTAGGACGCTGGAGGGCGACGTTCATCATTGTGCTGACGATCCCGATCTCCCTCGTTGCCTCGTTCATCTACCTACTGGTGTCGGGCAATACACTGAACATCATCTCCCTCAGCTCTCTCTCCATCGCCATCGGTATGGTCGTGGATGATGCGATCGTGGTACTAGAGAACATCACGACCCACATCGAGCGGGGGAGCTATCCCAAGCAGGCTGCCGTACATGCTACCAATGAGGTCGGTATCTCGGTCATCGCCTCCACGCTGACGATGCTCGCCGTCTTCCTACCGCTGACGATGATGCCTGGTGAGGCGGGGATTATGTTCCGACAGCTAGGCTGGAGTATCAGTATCGTGATGATCGTCTCCACGACAGCAGCCCTATCGCTTACCCCGATGCTCTGCTCACAGCTGCTTAAGCGAGACGCCAATCGCAGTAAGCTGATGGAGCGTTTCTTCGTACCTATCGAGCGCTTCCTCGGTCGCCTAGATCAGGTCTATGCTCGTACACTAGGCTGGACGGTGCGCCACCGCCGTAGCACGATCCTGATCACCATGGGGATTTTCGTCTTGAGCCTCCTTGGGCTAAGCTTCATCAAGACCTCTTACATGCCCCAGCAGGATATTGGCTTCCTAGATGTCACGATCGAGCTCCCCGTGGGCACACGTGTCGAGGAGGCGAAGGCTCTAGGGCTAGAGGTAGAGTCTCGCATGCGCAAGGAGATACCCTCCATCGAGACGATTTCTATGAGTGTGGGACAGGCTTCGGATGGGGATGCTTGGGCTTCTGTACAGGATAATGGGAGCAATATCATCACCATGTATGTGGGTATGTACAAGCGCTCAGAGCGCACACAGACACAGGATGAGGCTGCCGACCGCATGCGTAGGATCATCGCTGAGTATCCCTCTGTATCCTCCTATAAGGTCACTACTGGAGGAGGACAAGAGCAGGGTGGTAATGGCGTATCCCTCGAGATCTATGGACAGGACTTCACAGAGGCTGATACCTATGCACGTCTCTTCCGTCAGGAGATGGAGAAGAAGCCCACAGCCTCGGGGATTACCATTAGTCGTAAGGACTATGTGCCCGAGATACGCTTTGCCTTTGATAGGCAGAAGCTCGCAGAGAATGGACTGAACCTAGCTACCGCCTCCTCCTATCTGCGTAACGCGGTTAATGGATCTGTTGCCTCCCGCTTCCGCGAGGATGGTAATGAGTACGATATCCGTGTGAGCTTTGCACCCGATACCCGTCAGTCACTACAGGATATACAGAACATGGTCGTCTATACCCCTCAGGGCAAGGCTGTACGTCTCTCCGAACTGGGACGTATCGAGGAGGCTTTTACCCCTCCGACCATCGAGCGTAAGGACCGTACACGTGTCGTCACAGTCACGGTTAATCCTCGTCCAGGACACCAGCTTAGTGACCTTGTGGCGGATATCCAAGGGGTACTGAAGGATCATCCTCTTTCCTCAGGGCTGTCCTACAAGATCACAGGTGCCTATGAGAATCAGCAGGAGACCTTCGGAGACCTGACGACTCTGATGCTCCTTATTATTATGATGGTCTTCATCGTGATGGCGGCTCAGTTCGAGAGCCTTGTCGATCCATTCATCATTATGTTCTCCGTGCCGTTTGCTTTCACGGGTGTGTTCATCGGGCTACTGGTGACGCAGGTGCCTCTGGATACGATGAGCTTCATCGGTATGATCATGCTGATTGGTATTGTGGTGAAGAATGGGATTGTGCTCATCGACTATATTCGTCTCTGTCGTGAGCGAGGTATGGGTGTGGCACTCTCTGTCACTACCTCGGGTAAGTCCCGTCTACGTCCCGTACTGATGACGACCCTGACGACCGTACTCGGTATGGTACCTATGGCACTGGGTATCGGTGAGGGCTCGGAGATGTGGCAGTCTATGGGGATTACAGTGGCATGGGGGCTCTCCTTCTCCACGCTTATCACGCTGATCCTCATCCCCACACTCTACGCTGCCCTTGAGGCACGTCGTATGGTGCGTGAGCGTCGCCGTGTGGAGAAGAAGCTAGCTCGTAAGCTCGCCCACAAGGCTGTGGCTACTCACTAACTGCTAAACGAATGATCATCATGAATGAGAATAAGTCCTTTGCTCCTAGTGAGCCACAGAAGTCCGTCTTCATAGCCTATAATCAGGCTTACCACGAGCTGATCCTTCGTATCTTCGACAAGCAGAACCTCCGGGGCTATACCTCCTGGGAGCAGGCTCAGGGACGAGGTACGACTACGGGTGTCCCTCACATCGGGAGCCATGCCTGGCCAACGATGAACTCTGCTATGCTCGTCGTGGTGCCTGCTACTAAGGTGCCAGACCTACTGGCAGCCCTACGTGCGCTAGACGAAGCTACCCCCGACCAAGGCCTTCGTGCCTTCGTCTGGGCAGTCGAGGAGATGATCTAGCCCTAGGCTTCTTCATCGAAGAACTTCTTTCTCTCGGGGCTACCTCTCAGGTCTATACCTAGAGGTAGCCCCTCTTCGTTGCAGGCTTGGGGTTCTTGTCTAGAGATGGCTGGGGTAGATCCCCTATAGTTACTATGGATAAGTAGCTGGCTATTCACTATAATAGTTGTATCTTTGCGAGCAAGTATAATCACTAGTAGATTTACTAATTCGAATTAGTTCAGTTATGGAAATTATCAAGATCGTCGGGCGTGAAATCCTCGACTCACGTGGGAACCCCACTGTAGAAGTAGACGTGCATCTAGCTTGTGGTATCATCGGGCGTGCCGCTGTCCCCAGCGGTGCCTCTACGGGTGAAAACGAAGCCCTAGAGCTACGTGACGGTGACAAGAGCCGCTACCTCGGTAAGGGTGTCCTAAAGGCTGTAGAGAATATCAACAGCGTGATCGCCCCTGAGCTCTACGGTATGAGCGCCCTCAACCAGCGTGAGATCGACATGAAGATGATCGCACTCGATGGTACCAAGACCAAGAGCAAGCTCGGTGCAAACGCTATCCTCGGCGTCTCACTGGCTGTCGCTAAGGCTGCTGCTCAGTACCTTGACATCCCCCTCTATCGCTACATCGGTGGTACGAACACCTACGTGCTCCCCGTACCTATGATGAACATCATCAATGGAGGATCACACTCTGACGCTCCTATTGCCTTCCAGGAATTCATGATCCGTCCTATCGGCGCTTCTTCCTTCCGCGAAGGCCTTCGTATGGGTGCTGAGGTCTTCCACTGCCTCAAGAAGGTACTCCACGACCGTGGCCTAAGCACTGCAGTAGGTGACGAAGGTGGTTTCGCTCCTGCCCTCAATGGTACGGAGGACGCTATCGAGTCTATCCTGAAGGCTGTAGAAAAGGCTGGCTATGTACCAGGTAAGGACATCACAATCGCTATGGACTGTGCTTCCTCTGAGTTCTTCAAGGATGGTATCTACGACTACACGAAGTTCGAAGGCGATCACGGTGTCAAGCGTACGATTGATGAGCAGGTAGCCTTCCTCTCCGAGCTCGTAGAGAAGTATCCTATCGACTCTATCGAGGATGGTATGGCTGAGAATGACTGGGAAGGTTGGAAGAAGCTCACCGACAAGCTCGGTAAGAAGATTCAGCTCGTAGGTGATGACCTCTTCGTAACGAATGTCGAGTACCTCCGTCGTGGTATCGCTGAGGGCTGTGGTAACTCTATCCTCATCAAGGTAAACCAGATCGGTACCCTCACCGAAACGCTCGATGCGATCGACATGGCACACCGCCACGGCTTCACCTCTGTTACCTCCCACCGCTCTGGTGAGACTGAGGATGCTACGATCGCTGATATCGCAGTGGCTACGAACTCTGGTCAGATCAAGACTGGTTCGCTCAGCCGTACCGACCGTATGGCCAAGTACAACCAGCTCCTCCGCATCGAGGAAGAGCTCGGTGATCTCGCTGTCTACGGCTACAAGCGTATCAAGTAGTCGTATCGCCTGATCGACTAACAATACACAGCCAAGCCCCTGAGAGTAATCGTACTCTCAGGGGCTTGCTACGTTTAGGCCTTCCTCACTTTCTCGCTCTATCGTAGGCGCTATGAGCTCCTGCAGGGGTAGGTCAGAGCCTAAGGATGAGAGGAGGAGAGATTGGGGTGGGCTGACCCATGATCTCGCTCGCACACTCCTGCCTTTGGATCTTCGGGGATATCATTTCATATCCTAGGGTGCCTTAGCCCATACCTAAAGATCCTAGGCATTATCCCCAAGAAACAGACATACAAGCGAGCCCTACAGAGGATATACTTAGAGCGCACTTGTGTACACGCGTGTATACAGTTGTGTACACGTGGGTATACAGTTGTGTACACACGTGTATACTCATCCCTCCTAGGTAGGAGGTGTTCGCTTGGCATATCTATGCTGGGACATAGATACTTCTATCTTCGGCGTATGCTCCTTGACGACCTTGCCCTCGCACTATGGTGATTTCATGCGTCAGCCCTGGGCTTAAGGCTAGGTTTTAGATATATTTAGGTATCTTTGTCTTGCAGTAATGCGTAAACAATATAGGTAGAAATAAGATTCATTAGATATGAAGAAGCTAGGTTTTATCTTGGGCGCACTACTCCTCTTCGTCGGAGTAATCGTCGCTCAGAACGGAAAGGGCGCTGTGATCACATCATCAGCCCCTGAGTTCGACTTTGGAATTATCAAGGAAGCTAATGGTAAGGTGTCCCATACTTTCGTGATTCGTAATTCGGGTGATGCACCTCTAGTCATCACACGTGTGGCCTCTCCCTGCGCCTGCACGACCCCTGAGTATAGCCGTGAGCCAATTGCTCCAGGCAAGGAGGGGAAGATCACAGTCACCTACAACCCTGCAGGACGTCCCGGCCCCTTCTACAAGAATATCGCCATCTATAGTAACGGGAAGGACGGCGCATTCACCCTTCGTATCAAGGGTACTGTCGAGTAGTCCACTATATACACCCTCACTACTGGTCGAGGGATAAGTAACTAAGGGAGACAGCTCTAGCACTTGTGCTGGGGCTGTCTCCCTTTTTGTTGGTGGGCAGGAAGATAAAATACCTAGGGATGGGTAGTGCTACTCTAGTTAAATAACTGTACTTTTGTATACTAAATCTTTTAAAGAAGTCGATGAGTAGTATTCCTTTTGATCTGACTAAGATCAAGGCGTTTGTCCTAGATATGGACGGAGTCATCAGTGCCACCGTAAGTCCGATAGGACCTGATGGGATGCCGATGCGTACTGTCAATGTCAAGGATGGCTATGCAATGCAGTATGCCGTCAAGCAGGGCTATACGATCGCAATCATCTCGGGTGGTGCGAGCGAAGCGATGGAGCGACGCTTTCGTCAGCTGGGGGTAGCACATATCTATATGCGCATCTCCGACAAGGCGGCTCAGCTCGAGGTGCTCTGCCGTGAGTCGGGACTCTCTCCCGATGAGATCGCATATATCGGGGATGACATCCCTGATATCACGATCATGAAGCTCGTAGCTCTACCCTGTGCTCCTGCCGATGCAGCTCCCGAGGTGAAGTCTGTGGCTCGCTATATCTCTCTATGTAATGGAGGATATGGTGTGGTACGAGATGTGATCGAGCAGACCCTAAGGGCAAACGACTGCTGGTCGCTCTCGGCTGGCTTCGGCTGGTAAGAAGATAGAAGATCTAGGCTTAGGCATATATGTGGGAGCACTTAGCACATTATAGGGTTATCCTAGGATCACAGTCCCCTCGTAGAGTCGAGCTCTTGAGTGGGCTGGACCTAGACTTCGAGCAGTGTACGCTGCCCGATGTGGATGAGTCATATCCTGACGGGCTTGCCCTGAGGGAGATCCCTAGCTATATAGCCAGGAAGAAGGCCGAGGCTTACTACGCCACTCTCGGCGAGGATACGCTGCTGATCACAGCAGATACTCTGGTCTTCGTGGAGGATGAGGTGCTAGGCAAGCCTAGGACTTCGGATGAGGCGGCCTCTATGCTCCAGCGGCTCTCAGGACGAAGACACTATGTCACGACTGGGGTGTCAATCCGTACCTCTCAGCATGACCTCTCCTTTGCTGATACGGCAGCAGTCGATTTCCTTCCCCTTACATCGAGGGAGATCGAGTACTATGTACAGCATTATTCACCACTTGACAAGGCTGGAGCCTACGGCATCCAGGAGTGGATCGGCTATACGGCCATCTCGAGTATCGAGGGGTCGTTCTATACCGTAATGGGACTACCCGTACACCTAGTGAGCAAATACCTCAAGACATTATAGATAATTACAAATACATGTTTACACAGATAGTAGGAGGACGTATTTATACGCCCTCAGGTTGGATCGATGGAGGTTCAGTCCTCATCGAGGGCAAGAAGATACGTGCTATCCTCAACTCCGATATACCAGTCGAGCATGCCTCCCGTATCGATGCCCATGGAGCTTATATTATACCGGGGGGGGTCGAGACTCATGTCCATGGTGCTGCAGGTGCAGACTTCATGGATGGCACAGTAGAGGCATTCCGTACGGCTGCTGATTATCACCTTCAGAATGGTACCACGACGATCTTCCCCACACTCTCTACGTCCAGCTATGAGACGATCATGAAGGGAATCGAGTGCACCGAGGTGCTCATACCCGACGAAGAGTCTTCCGTAGAAGGACTCCACCTGGAGGGGCCTTACTTCTCTGTCAAGATGGCGGGGGCACAGCTTCCTGAACTGATTCGTCCTGCTCGCCCCGAGGAGTATACCAAGATCATGGAGCGAGGGCAGGGGATCATCCGCCGCTGGGACGCAGCTCCTGAGATCGAGGGCACGATGGAGTTTGGACGCTACGTCCGAGAGCGAGGTGTCGTCACGGCTATCGCTCATACAGAGGCGGGGGAGAAGGAGATCAAGGAAGCCTGGGAGAACGGCTATACCCTCGCAACTCACTTCTATAACGCTATGAAGGTCTCCCACAAGAAGGGTGTCTATAAGGTGCCAGGTGCTGTGGAGACGATCCTCGATATGCCAGACTTCGACATCGAAGTAATATGTGATGGTATTCATGTCCCCCCTCTGATGGTGCACCTAGCCTATGCCACGAAGGGGCGTGAACGGATGGCACTGACCACAGATGCCCTGCTCTATACGGGGACTCCATCTGACTTCAAGGATCCGACTGGACATGCTATTGTAGAGGATGGAGTGTGCAAGCTCTCTGACCGCTCTGCCCTAGCAGGAAGCATCGCTACGATGGATCTGCTGATCCGTACGGCTGTCAAGAAGGCTCGTATCCCTCTGATCGACGCTGTCTATATGGCCTCGACGACACCCGCTCGTATTATGGGTATTCAAGATACGAAGGGGGCTCTAGAGCCAGGAAAGGATGCCGATATACTATTCCTAGATGAGGAGCTCGAGCTACGCTTTGTGATGCACCGTGGTCGAGTAGTGCGTGGAGAAGAATATCTCTCCTAGCCTTTCCGCCAGAGACTAGAGGCTCACAATAATATAGTTCTTACTAGGGGCTACACTGCAGGCTTTGCCGTAGTGTAGCCCCTAGAGTATATATAAGGTTATAGGCTAGGGCTACTCTCATGATGCAGTGAAGAACAAAGGAATCTCTCTAGATCCCCCCTTGGGGGTATTAAAGGACGAACTTCTTGCCCCACTGTTACGCTCTCCGTATGAGTTTTTGTGCTCTTAGTAAGAACGCTTCTGCGCTGTCGGTAAGAACGCTCTCACGCTCTCGGTATGATCGCACTTGCGTTCTCGGTAAGAGCGCACTTGCGTTCTCGGTATGATCGTTTTAGCCCTTTTGTGGAGGGCGTTTGTAGGCCCTCG
>NZ_CAJZFJ010000010.1 GCF_915070105.1 uncultured Porphyromonas sp. | reverse complement strand
GCCTCTCTGCTTGTATTGGGGGAATACTAGTTAACGGTGATGTAGATGGTCTTATTAGCCTTGAGGATGAAGGCGGCATCTTTGAAGGATGGGGGACCCATCTCACCCCGAGCGTTGTTGCTGAAGCCATACTTCTCTAGGGGGATACCATACTCACCTGTATCGAGCTGATTGTTTCCGTTGGCATCGTGGAAGAGAGAGACGACGTACTGTCCTTCAGGCAGTGTGATCTCTGTATGCTTGACTAGGCTATCTACGGGGACTGATCTGTAGGTGTAGGCTTTCACTAGATAGTTCTCTTCCTTATCAAAGATGGCGATGAGTAGATTACCCTTGGCCTCAGTCATCCCATCCACCTCTAGGCGTAGCTGATGACCTTTCTTGGGTTCTTCTGTAGAGGCGAGTAGTAGACTAGAACCACCGAGCAGGAGGAGCAGGGTGGCGATGAAGATCTGTTTCATTGCAGTATTCTGTTTGATTGATTTATATGTTCAGAGGCTTTCGACCTAGAGCGAAGAATATGCCTAGGTAGATCATGCGGGAGGAAGGGGTACGTCTCAGACCGCTTGGGTCATCGTGTCCATAGCTAGGGTCGAAGCCCCAGTAGTTGGTCGTGCCGAGTATGTTCTGACAGCCCGTATAGATCACCATACGAGGGGAGATTACATACGTCCAGCTTAGGTCGAGGCGCTGTCGAGAGGGGATGGCGACTCGCTCAAGAGAGGCATCATAGCCCGTAGCTCCACTATCTATGTAGTAGCTCACCCCAATTAGGGAGGATAGGCTACGTACCCAGTAGCGGAGGTTGGCCTTGAGCGTGTGGGGGCTTAGGTAGTCTGGGAAGAGGCGATGATGGTAGCGGTCATAGCTTAGTCTGGCATTTGTGTAGCCATAGGCTAGACTATAGTTGAGATTGCTAATCTTGCCCGTGTAGATGAGGTTAGCTCCATAGCTCTCTCCTCCGCCCTGCTGGTCAAAGGTCAGCGGATAGCTACTTCCGAAGCTCCGTACGAGCCGACTATACCACTTGTGATAGAGTGCTATCTGGAGCGAATGAGTCCCACTGACTAGACCATAGGTGAGCTGTGAGGAGGAGACTGCTGGGCGTGTGAGGGAGGAGGAGAAGCGTAGAATATCAGCAGAGGGCATCTGCTGGTAGTATCCCCAGCTCGCAGAAAGGAGATGTATGCCCCAGCGATAGCCTGTGTAGAGCCGAGGGGAGAGCCCGAGGTCTCGGAGATAGGTGCTGTAGCTACCACGTAGGCCTAAGCTCACCGTGAAGCCTTGGCTAAGCCAACTAAGCTCGGAGAAGAGTGTCCCCAAGTGATCCCGAAAGCCTAGCCGATACTCAGCACCCCTCCTGTAGGTCTGCCGATAGTCTCTATAGCTGTAGTCTAGCCCTGAGAGCCACGTGAGGGCATCCGAGATACGCCAGCGGAGAGCACTACGAAGTTCTGCATAGAGCTCCTGCTCCTGTACTCTGTCCCCTGTATGCTCTAGTTCTCGACCGGTCAAGTCTCTTAGCTGTGTATGTCCACCTAGCTCCCATTGTAGCTGGCTGGTGAGGGGTCTACGTAGCGTCACTCGTCCGTACCACTGATCCTCTCCGAGGGTAGTGTGTAGTAGGGGCGATAGGTTATTTGGTAGGCGATCATAGGCAAATCCCATGTGGCGATAGCTGAGTTGTGCCTTGATCTTGCTCCCCTTCACATCGCTTGCAAAGGTTGTCGAGAGTGAGGGGGAGTGGAAGCTCCTACGCCAAGGGTAATAGCTCGGGATGAGTTTGTTTATCAGGGTGAGGTCAGTGTAGTCGGCTTGTAGGCGCACCTTGGCTTGTGTCGAGCCTAGGGTAGTGGCTACAGATCCGCCCAGTAGACTTAGGCTTAGTTCGGTATTGGTGGGCATGGAGGAGAGCTCCTGAGTCTCTAGTGCTACTATCCCTGATAGAGCCTCCCCATAGGCAGCGGAGTAGCCACCTGAGTAGAGGCGCATACTCTGACAAGCACTTGGTGAGATGGTGGTACGCCGACCTCCATTGTGCGAGGAGAGGGTATAGGGGTTGGGTAAGAGGAGGCCATCCACATAGACCTGTGTCTCACCTGGAGCACCTCCCTGCACTGCTAGGCGGCCATCAATATCTGATACTTGTACCTCGGGGGATTCACTGAGGGCTCCTAGTATGTCTGCTAGTGCTCGGGGTGAGGAGAGCACCTGTAGGGTCGTCAGCTGTGTGCTCAGTGGAGCGAAGGAGCTCACCTGCTGTAGTCGGTGGGCACGTACCACGACATCACTCAGTTGGCGATCACTAGGTAGGAGTAAGATACGGTAGACCTGTTCTTGGGGGACGAGCTGCATCACTTTAGTGCGATAGCCCTCACAGACGAAGCTTAGGGTGATGGTCTCTACACTGTCGGGGAGGATAAGGGAGAACTCCCCTCGAGCGTCACTACTCGAGACCTGCATGCCTCGTCCTACCTCCATGATTTGCACCGAGGAGATGGGCTGCCCCTTTAGGTCAAGGATCTGCCCTCGTAGAGGTTCTCTCGCCCACGCTACCTCGAGGAGGAAGAGGGGTAGGAGCGAGTAGATGAGATAGCGTAGGTTCGTCTTCATATCAAGCAAACCTTAGGTCTATATTGTTTTTCTTCGCCCTCCATTGTACGCTTGTGGTAAACGGAGGATATTACATCTAGCACAAAGGTAGATAAAAGGTAAGTAACAAGTGCATCTGGTCCTAGTCTATGCCTGAGGAGGCTATCATATGTAGGAGAGAGCCCTCAAGTGCTAGAGTTCTATCACTCCACACTTGAGGGCTCTCTCCCATATCGGTTATGTCAGAGGTGAGCTCTTAGAGCTTGCCTTCGGTCTTGCTTAGGATCTCGTTTAGCTTGTTGTCGATAGCCTTGCCACGAAGGTCACGAGCTACGATCTTACCCTCGGGGTCAAAGAGGATGATCTGAGGGATGCCTTGGATACCATAGAGCTCTGTAGCTTCATTCTTGTTTACGATCTGAGGCCAAGTGATCTCTAGATCCTTCATAGCCTTGAGGTGATCTTCCATCTCATCCCATACTGCTGCACCGAGGATGACGAGCCCCTTGTCGCTATAGGCATCACGCACCTCCTTGAGGTGGCTGATCTCACGACGGCAGGGACCACACCAGGAGGCCCAGAAGTCCACGAGGACATAGTGTCCCTTGCCTACATAGTCGCTAAGGCTAACCGTCTGATTGGCATCATCGACACCGGTGAAGTCGATGAACTGTGCCCCAGCCTTTGTAGCCTCCTGACGACGCAGTGCACTGAGTTGCTTGGCGATGGGTTCGCTATTACGGATCTCTTCGGTCGCGATAGCAGCGTAGGCCTCTGCACGAGCAGCCTCTACATCACCGAGGGCGAGGAGGCTCTGTAGTGCATGATAGCCGATGGCATCGCTTGGGTGCTCAGTCAGGCGAGCTAGCAGACGGGGGCGCTGTATCCCATTGAGTTCTGTGACGATCTTCTCGTAGGCCTCTTCCTTGGCTTCATCGGAGAGTGAGGCATCTGTACGAAGAGCCTTGAGGCGGTCACGATAGGGCGCAACGAGAGCCTCGTCCTCTTGCTTGAGCTTGGCATAAAGGTCATTGAGAGGAGTGCCAGAGGCTGCTTCCTTGTCCACAGGAGCGTTGATTGTACCTTCCTCGGGTATGACCAGCAGATAGTAGCTCTGGGGAACGAGGATACGAGCCACGATCAGACTCTTGTCTACAGGGCGTTCGAAGTAGAACTTCCCATCCTTGATCATTGTGCTATCCAGAGCAGCCTGACCGTCTCCGAAGAGGTAGGCTTGCTTCCCATTGGCATCATCGGGAGCAGTACCGAGGATGAGGTAGTTGCCAGCCTTGGGCTTTCTAGGAGTTGCCTTGCGTGCTGTGCTGTGCTTGGAGCCTTTCTTGCGCTGTGCCACTGCAGGTAGGGCGAGGCAGAGCGATAGGGTCAATAGGCCGACCCTAAGCCATGAGTTTGTCTTCATAGATGTACGTATTATATGGATGTTACTTAATCTATAGATGCTTACTTAATTCTGTGTGGGGACTTCGAGATCTCGATCCCGATGATCTTGGGGCTACGTATGCCCGGCTTGAGCTCCCCTTGTAGGAGATATACCCGTCGCTGGTCGTATGCGATCGGGCTCGCTCCTGCTCTACCCAATAGGTCGGGCCGCATAGAGCCGATACTCCGCCAGCCTCCCATCTTAGGAGCATAGTAGTAGAGGTCGCTCGTGAACTGATACCAGGCTATGGGCTGCCTCATATAGGCAGATTGCGTCTGGGTGAGTCGGGCTACTTCCTCCTCAGATAACGTTTCTTTGTCGTGCTTTAGTCTACGTATACGTTCGATGGCAGGCTCGAAGATCTCTGTATGGACACCTCCAGTGGCGATGATCCCTCCGGCTACGGGGACGAAGTTGCCACCAGCCCAGTAGTCCCGACGCTTGGGTGCGGTCAGGGTGAGGTAATATGTGTGCCATCCTCCTCGTGGATCAGTGAGGGATAGGCTATGGATACCCTGGTGGACACGAGCTGGGTGCTCAGCATCACCTAGTGTGAAGCCTCCACTGACATAGAGACTATCTCCTACCACTGAGGTGACGGGCTGTAGGTATCCGCTAGCCTCGGGGAGCTCTGCTAGGCGCTTCCATCCACCCTCACTATGGCCTAGATCATAGACCCAGATCGTACCACTAGCGACTCCGTCCTGCATCCCACCGACAAGGTATAGACGCTGTCCGAGGACAGCTCCAGCAGCATTGTTAATCGTGAAGGGTAGGGGAGAGAGGGTGTCGGTTCGTAGTGCTCCATGTGTGTCTAGGGTGAGGCGATAGAAGCCCCGTTCGCTGCCGTCCGATGATTCTCCTCCAGCGATATAGAGGGTGTCTTGGGCTTGTAGACTGACTCCATAGGCCAGAGCCTTGGGGAGACGTCCTGCGCTTGCCCAGTCGATATGCCTGCCTCCTTGACGGGGTGTGCCCACGAAAGCTAGATCATAGTAAGCCTTCTTACCCCCTTCGGCAGCAGGCTTGTCGGGGAAGTTTGCTCCGCCTGCTAGCAGGAGCTTACCTCCTACTCGGCCAGCAAAGGCAGCTGACACTCCATGCCTGTCATAGGCTGGATGTCCTACGCTCCCCCCTATCTCATAGACGTCTATGTAGTCACTTGGACTGCAGGAACTCTTCTCTAGCTCATCTAGCTCGTGCTTCTCTCCCTCTTTGTGGGTGCGTATGTGCCCACTCCCTGTGCTGTGTACACCACAGGAGCTGCCTATGAATCCTAGGAGCAGTAGTGCTAGTCCCGCTATCGGATACTTCATCTTCGTGTGGGGTATAGGTTCTAGAGGGGAGGAGGGGATTGTACTACTTCACTCGTATCTTGACGATGAGCTTGCGGATCTTCTCTCCTTGTCCGATCAGAGGGGCATGGGCATCCTCGGGATAGACGATAGCGAATTGGCCAGGTAGGAGATCCACATAGCTCGTTGGGGTGTCGTCGTAGAGGATGAAGTCCTTCTCGTGGTCAAAGGAGCCACGTGGCTTGTGACACTCACCCGTAGGGAGCCAACCTATTCGCTCCTGTCCCTCGAGTAGTACGTGTATGTCGAGATAGGCTTCGTGTGCCTCTAGGGGTTGGTCGCAGGATAGGACGGTAGTAGGATCGACGTTGTTGATGAAGACGTCCTCACCACGTAGCTCGATGCGCCCGAGCTCTGTGTGTAGTAGGTCGTGCTGCTTGATGTAGTCGAAGACTTCCTTGAAGTCGGGGTGTAGTGCCTCGTAGCGAGCACTGTCCTTTAGGGTGCCTAGTATCATCTCGTTGTCTATTACTATTAGTGTTGGGGCAGAGTGGTGCGTTATTGCATGTTGTCGGTTGTGGGGCGTAGGACGAGCAGCTGGATAGCGAGTGCTACGACTACAATCAGTCCGAGAAAGACAAAGCCTGAGTCAAGGTGACCTGCATCCTTCATCTTTCCTAGCACCTGCGTGACCATCGCTCCCGCAAAGACTCCGATCATATTCATGAAGCCGTAGGCTGTGGCACGGAGACGTGCAGGGACGAACTGACAGAGGATGGGCATATTGTTGGCATCAAACATCCCATACCCGACTCCGAAGAGTACTCCTGCGAGTACAATAGCCACTACACTATGTCCATAGCCCAGTAGGATCAGCGAAGGAATGGTCAGTGCCAGGCCAATAGCTCCTGTGTAGATACGTCCTCGGAGATTGGTCTTTACCCAGCGGTCTGAGAGTGTCCCACCGATGAGGACACCGAGGAAGCATGAGGCCGCAATAGTGATCGTGGAGAGGGGACCCGCCTCTCTCATCTCGATGCCTAGGTTCTCGGAGAAGAGGGTTGGGAGCCAGTTCTTTGTTGCCCAGCCTGGTAGGCTTGGTACAGCGAAGCAGATGAGGATAGCCCAAAAGGAGATATTGGTGAATAGCCATCCGAAGCCCTGCAGGAAGCTCCTAAGGGTGAACCTCTGTGCTTCTCCCTTCGTCTGCTCAGCCTTGACTTCTTTCGGTAGCTCATGCAGCAGTAGGATGAGGATCAGTGCATAGACCATACCCACCATACCGAAGATATAGAAGGTCGTATGCCAGCTGAAGGCAGAGGCCAGTGTAGCCCCAAAGCCCCCAATAGCCTGCCCCATATAGAGCCCCGTCATGTGTATCCCTACGGCTAGTGAGCGGCTCTTCCCCTCATGGTAGTCGGCGATCAAGGATAGCCCAGCGGGGATATAGAGAGCTTCGCTGATCCCCATCAAGGCTCTCAATACACGGAGCTGCTCTAGGGTCTCCGCCGCTCCCATCAGGAAAGTCACCAGCGACCATACGAAGATACTCCCTACGATGAGCCACTTGCGGTTTACCCTATCGGAGATAGCCCCAGCGAAGGGGCTGACACAGCCGTAGATCCAGAGGAATATGGCCATAAGGATACCGAACTCCTCGGCGCTCTGTAGCTCGGTGATGTCGATCGACATAGCATCCTTCATGGTGCTGAGCATCTGTCGATCCATATAGTTCAGTAGGGCGACGACCCAGAGTAGGGCGACGACAAGCCAGGGGTAGGACGATCTGTTCCTAAGTGAGCTAAGCATACGTCTGTGTAGCGTAATATTAGGGGGTATATGTACGATGTATTATATACTAAATATTGTATAGCAAAGATAGAAACTTTGCTTCATCCTACATAGCCTCTGAGCTACTCCTGATGAACCACTATCCCCCCTACCCGTGACTGTTCTCTACAATATATATATACACACCAGCGGATATAGGACTATCGGGTGAGCCTAAGGATGCCCAGCTAACCTCCTCTGTATCATGTGTTCTCAATGGGTAGGATAGGACATGCCAAGAAGGGAGGTATAGTAGGGCTGATGCATGTTCTCTTTTAGTACTCCCTACTCTTGGCCTCCTAGGGGGAATTCGTTTATCCCCAAGGGAGCTTTAGCCGTATCTCAGTAGTACCTAGCATTAGCCCGAGGAATGGATATACGAAAGGGGAGCTATGGGGACATACTTAGAGCGAGGTTGTGTACACGCGTGTACACAGATGTATACACGTGAGTACACTATGGTATACACACGTGTACACTTTTCTCTCCTAGGTAGTAGGTATATGCTTGGTACGTATAGTTTTAGTATAGAGGTGTTTCTGTCTTTGGAATGGAGGTCTTGACCAGTTTGCCCTCGACCTCCCGTGCATGGTAAGGTCGTGACAGAGGGTATACTATCTCCTCTAAGAGGGATTATACCTAGTCCTAGGATAGAGGTCACAGGATGTAAGATGCTCTCGCTGTGTGATCAGAGAGGAGGTAGCTGTGGTAGCTACTGTCATAGTCGTGGGGTAGGCTCAGTAGGTGTAATAGGAGGAATAGGTCTCATCGATGGCGTGCGAAGGGCTAGGGGACGTAAAGCTAGCGATGGATGACTAGTAGGAGGTAGAGGGGTCGTATCGGGGGCGGGAGATGGATGGCTAGAGGGCGAGGAGTGGGGATGAGGCTCAGGACTTTGCCTGATTGTTCGTATCTTCGGGTGACAATCCGTATATATCACAGTACATTATTTAGTATAGACTAATGATAACGACAGACCAGTTAGGGAGCCTACTGGAGCGCAAGTCTGCGCTGGGGAGGTACCTTTGACGTCGATAGCCGACGTATTCAGCTAGAGGAGGAAGAGCTACGCACTGCAGACCCTGCCTTCTGGGAGGATCGTGAGCGTGCCGAAGCACAGATGCGTAAGGTCAAAGACCTTCGCAAGTGGATTAACTATTACGATGAGGCCAATAGGCTGACCGAGGAAGTAGCCCTTGCCCTAGAGTACTTCAAGGAAGGGATTACTAGCGAGGAGGAGGTCGATGAAGCCTATGCCCGAGCCATAGCCCTGCTGGAGGAAGTAGAGCTGAAGAATATGCTCCGTGCGGAGGAGGATAGCCTAGGAGCAGTCCTCAAGATCAATGCTGGTGCAGGCGGTACGGAGAGCCAAGACTGGGCCTCTATGCTCGCTCGTATGTATGCTCGCTGGTGTGATAAGCAGGGCTACAAGACTACTATTACCAACTGGCAGGACGGTGAAGAGGCGGGCATCAAGACGATGACCATGCAGGTCGAGGGGGATCAGGCCTATGGCTTCCTCAAGAGCGAGACCGGTGTCCACCGCCTTGTACGTATCTCTCCCTACAATGCTCAGGGCAAGCGTATGACGAGCTTCGCCTCCGTCTTTGTCGTCCCCCTCGTAGATGATACGATCGAGGTCGAGGTCAATCCTGCCGATATCAGTTGGGATACCTTCCGCTCCAGTGGCGCTGGTGGACAGAACGTGAATAAGGTCGAGACGGGGGTGCGTCTGCGCTATCGTTATCGAGATCCCGAGACAGGTGTCGAGGAGGAGATCATCATAGAGAATACCGAGACCCGCTCCCAGACCGATAACCGCGAGAATGCGATGCGCCTCCTCCGCTCCCAGCTCTATGACAAGGAGCTAGAGCGCCGACGTCGAGCACAGGCCGAGGTCGAGGCTGGTAAGAAGAAGATCGAGTGGGGCGCTCAGATCCGTAGCTACGTCTTCGATGACCGCCGTGTGAAGGACCACCGCACGGGCTATCAGACCTCCAATGTCGGAGCAGTAATGGATGGCGATATCGATGAGTTCATCAAGGCCTATCTAATGGGGAATGCTGACACGGGAGATCAGCCCTAGGGCTATGGGGCTCCCAATTCCCATTCCTCTCTGTGGACTATGTGGTAGAGGAGTGGTTACCAAACAACTCTCGGAGCGTACCCTCCTTCTCTCCCATGATCACTATATGAGGGACGAAGGAGTGGTCAGGTGCGAGAGGCTTGAGCCCTCCTTGGCGCAAAGGTGTCAAATCACTACATTTGTGGAGTATAATCTACTAGACCTCAAGTAACAACAAGCATGAGCAAGAAGAACGAGATAAACAATAAGATGCATACGATCCCCGAGCCTACGCTACGTCGCTTGCCTTGGTATCTCTCCTTCGTCCAGCTACTGAAGAATGAGGGGCACGAGCATGTCTCCTCCACCCGTATAGCCCAAGGAGTCGGGGTGGACTCCGCCCTTGTGGCCAAGGATCTGTCCTATGTACAGCTCCAGGGACGCACACGTGTGGGCTACGAGACAGCAGCCTTGATCGAGTACCTAGAGGAGTTCCTCGGCTTTACGAAGCAGCATCGTGCCTTCCTAATCGGGGTCGGAAGCTTGGGCTCAGGGCTACTTGCCGATAAGGGGCTACGTCAGTTTGGCCTAGAGGTGCTTGCAGGCTTTGATGTAGCAGAGGAGATCATAGGCACCGAGGTGGCGGGTATCCCCGTATATCATATTGATGAGCTTGCCTCTCGTATTCAGGCCGAGGAGGTACAGATCGCTATCCTCACCGTCCCCGTGCTACAGGCACAGCTGATGACGGACCGCCTTGTGCGAGCAGGGATACGTGCGCTGTGGAACTTCACCCCCTTCCGTATCCAGACCCCACCCAATGTCGTCGTACAGAATACCTCTATGTACGCTCACCTCGCTCTGATGTTTACCCGCATGAAGGCTACGCAGGAGCGACTACAAGAGGGGAGGAAGGTATGAAGATCCTAGGTGTCTGCTTCAACTATCCTACACACCGAGACGAGGCTCAGAGCCTAGGCCTAGGTGTACAGAGTCCGCCTCAGGCCGAGCCGGTATTCTTCCACAAGGGGGATTCGCTTCTCCGTCCCAATACTCCTTTCTTCCTCCCCGATATGGGCTCGTCGGTGGAGTATGAGGCTGAGCTAGTCGTACAGATTAGTCGTGTAGGTAAGCGGATCGCTGAGCGGTTTGCACACCGCTACTACAACTATATTACGCTGGGGATAGACTTCACCGCCCGTGACCTACAGCGGAGGGCTATGGCAGAGGGGCACCCTTGGCTCTCGGCGAAGGTCTTCGACGGCTCTGCAGTGGTCGGTACCTGGCTCTCCAAGGAAGAGCTAGGCTATCCTGAGTGTCCGATACCCTTTCGCCTGGATGTCGATGGAGTGACGAGGCAGAGTGCCACCTCTTCCGAAATGATCCATGGGATAGATAGCCTGATCTCCCATATCAGCCGACACCAGACCCTTCGTATGGGTGACCTCATCTTCACGGGGACACCCGCGGGGGTGGGTGCGGTGGAGATAGGACAGCTCCTGGAGGGCTATATCGGAGAGCGAAGAGTCCTACACCTACCCATCAAGTGAGCTCATATACCTACCTCAAGGATATAACGATACCCAATACATTCACTAACTCATATTCAAGACACATGAAACGAAGCACTTTACTTCTGCTCCTACTCACCCTCACCGCGAGCAGCCTTATGGCACAACGCAAGGTAACCTTCGCTGTTGATGCTGGGGTGGACTACTCTTCTTTCTTGATGAACACTCCTGGTAAGGAGAAGGCACGTACACCACTATGCCTCTCCCCTTCTCTGACGGGACGTATTGATCTGAAGCTGGGGAACAGTGGCTACTATCTGTCGTCAGGTCTATCCTACTACGCCCCTAGATCAAGCCAAGACCTAAGTATTGATCAGGCCGCAGCACTAAAGAAGGCTGGTCTAAACATCGACCTAAGTCGTCTAGGGGCAATCGAGGAAAGGATGACGACTCACTATCTATCCATCCCCTTGCTATTCGGCAATAGGGCTGCACTATCAGAGGACGGTAAGTTCAGCCTTGCATGTGAGCTTGGCGTCCGCTTCTCCATAGGTCTGGGAGGATCACTGAGCTACACTCTGTATGAAGGCAATCGGAATAAGTTCGGAGAAGCAAGTACTCCCATCTTCTCCTCTGGGACGAACGGATCGTCTGGATCTGGTCGAGGCAATGGCTCCACTCTGTTCCTCCCTGTAAATATTGCAGTTAATGCTGGTCTTAGGGCGGAGTATAGTCGCTACTACCTACGCATAGGCTTGGATCATGGACTAACAAGGGTCAATAGATACCCTGAAAGAAGTCGAGTAACTATCCTCAGCCTATCCACGACTCTAGGTGTTCGCTTCTAAGCCACCTGAGGTAGTCCAGACGACATCTATCCCCTAGCACCTAAGTATACGAAGCACCGTATATCTAGCGTTATCCCTCGTAGAGCCCACACCATGACACCTATGTAGCGTCATGGTGTGGGCTCTCCTATTTTACTTTACTTAGTGATCAGCCCAAGAATAATGTATAAGCTACCCCTACGTCTCCTCCTCATCGCTCTATTGGCCTCGTCCCCAGCTATCGCACAGTCCTATCCACTACGTATCGGAGCGGAGGTCGGGGGGACATCCTCCAACCTACGAGTCTCTTCGGGAAGGAGTACCGGGGGGCTCCAGCCAAGCTATGGAATACGCCTAGGGGTGGGAGCAGAGCTCTCTCTCGGACTCCTTAGCTATCTGTCCGCTGGTATTTACTACCAAGGGCAGGGCGCACAGAACGACCTGACACTGGCCAATGCCCGCCCCATGGGCTACCCCTCGGACGCTGGGGTAGGCAGGGAACAGCTCGATCTACGCTACGTCAATATCCCCGTTGCCTATGGCCTTCGTCTAGCTGTCCCCGGCCTAGGCGTTGCCCTGAGTGGGGAGGCTGGGCTCTCGTACTCTATCGGGATGACCTCACGCTATCAGCACCTAGCGGGGGGAGCTAAGGCGCAGGGGAGCGAGTATCGGGTCTTCGAGGACGAGGAGTACCAGACGGGCAACAATACTCCCAGCGGGGAGCGACTCCAGTTTAAGAAGAATGACCTAGCTCTCCATCTAGCAGCGAAGCTGGAGCTCCAGAATATATACCTGCGTATCGGGGTAGAGCAAGGCCTGCGGAGCGCCACAAGGCAGGCTCCCTATGGGATGAAGAATACCACTAGTTGGTTCACTCTAGGCATACGCCTCCTCTAGCGATCGCCTTAGCAAGGGGCGAGCACTAGCCCGAGAGGATAGGAGATGAAATAAAGAAAGGACGTAGCTCCCTCGGTCACACCGAGTGGAGCTACGTCCTTTCTTGTGCTGAGGTAGGTAGATGTCTATCCCAGGGTAATGCCTATAGCTTACAGCTCATGCCAGCCGAGAGCCAGAAGCCAGGCTGTACGACACCTACGATGTCGGAGTAGCGAGTATCGGTGATGTTGTTGGCCTGTATCCCTACACGTAGATGTTCGCTGATGAGGTAATCGAGCTTGCTATCTAGTGTGGCGAAGGGGGAGGATTGGCCAACTCGATCCTGATAGCGAAGGTCCCAGCTACCCTCTAGGTGGCGACCAATGCGGTAGGATAGGTGAGCCGTGAACTTGTGACGGAGGTAGTTGAGTGCATATAGGGAGATGAGCTGCTGGGCTTGGTGTTCCTGATGTATGTGTAGGTAGTCCAGCTGTAGCTTGCTCTCTGTGCCTAGGAAGGGGAGGAAGTGTCCATAGCGTAGGCTGACCCCTGCCTCTATGCCGTAGTTGTCGATGCGAGAGTGGTTCCATGAGCTCCACTTGGTGTCAGTAGGGGACTGCTTGACCCAGTCAATGAGGTCTCTGCCCTCGGTCTTGAAGCCAGAGATGTAGGCCTGGAGTACACTGCTGTGGTAGCGTGCCGATAGCTCGAAGGATTGGGAGTACTCGGGCTGAAGGCCTCCACTGGCGTTGTGGGTCTCTGTGGTGTACCAGAGATTGACAAAGGTAGGTGTGCGCATAGACTTGCTCCACCCTGCCGAGAAGGTCCATCGCTGGGTGGGGTGGTAGCTGAGGTTCACAGAGGGGAGTAGCTTGTAGACATCCCTGAGGAGGCTAGTGTGGTTGAGTAGTGCGCCTGCCGAGAGGGTGAAGTCGTGTATGCTCACTGTATGCTCTAGGCTTAGGCTTAGGTTGGTGCGGTCATCTGTGCGGGTGTACACCCCACTAGGCTTAGAGCGTGGTCGTCCGAGCTTACTGCTGATTACCTCCTCACGTCTAAGGTCTGCAGCTAGGGTCGTCATCCCGATGAGGGAGAGGTAGCTGGTGGCGAGGTTGGCACCATAGCTGTCGGTACGGTGGTAGTTGCGTCCCTTGTCTGAGCCCTTCGTTAGGTCAAACTGATCGTAGGCACGGTCCCAATAGATAGCTGGCACGAAACGTAGCTGTCCAGTGCCCAGCTCTCCACGTAGGGAGGAGATGTAGCGACGTGTGTACTCGTACTGCATCGGGAACTTCGCCGAGTAGAAGCTGTTCGCCCCGAACTGCTTCTCATTGTAGCCTACCTGTAGGTCGATCTTGTTCGTACCCTCTAGCTGGAGACGGGCCTGCCAAAGGGCGTTATTGATCTGATAGTCGGTGTTGGTTTGGTACCCTGCACTACTGCGGCTGCTGGCCGAGAGTGAGTTCGTAGTCTTGCCCCAGCGGCTAGATCCTCTGAGCTCTATACTACGTAGACGATGCATGCCTGCGGTGATGCTGGCATATAGTCGGTCGTGTGTATCGTGTCGGGTGATGATGTTGATCCCTCCCGAGAAGGCACCTACGCCATATATGAGGGCTGAGGGTCCACGGAGGACTTCGATGCGCTCGATGTCGGAGAGATTAATCGGGATGTCCAGGCTAAGGTGGCCTGTCTCTGCATTACTGAGGTTGATACCATTCAGTAGGATCATGGTTTGGTCTTGGGAACCTCCACGGATGGAGATATCGGCTTGTACGCCGTGTGCGCCTCTTTGGGCTACGTCTATACCTGCTACATAGACGAGTAGATCCTGTAGTGATCGTACCGGCGCATTAGCGATCTCCTTGGCAGTGATGACGGTGATGAGCTTGGCCGTCTGATTGAGTGGAGTAGCGATCTTGGAGGCCGTGACGGTCACCTGCTCGATCTCGTACTCCTTGTCCGAGTCGGGCGAGGTGCGTGGGTCTGTGCCCCCGACGTTCTGTGCGCTAGCTGTGCTGGAATAGGCGCAGGCTAGAGCTAGACTGGTTAGTGTCCCGATCGTCACGACTCGATGCATCGTGTTGAAGGCACCATAGCCCTTCCTCGTCATACGACGGAAGCGTAGGGCTGTTGTCTGCTGGTGCAGCTGGGATTGCTTCATTTAGTTGAGTTGGATATATAGTTAAACATGCACCTCCTTCCCCCTCCGATCATGGGCGATCCAGAGCGAGACGAAGGTAAAGAGTCCATTGAAGAGTAGCATCTCATAGCCTACCTTGTAGCCGATGGTATGCTCTAGAGTATAGGCGAGGGCATAACTCACGAGGGGCGAGAGTACGGCGATGTAGGGGGCGAGGTGGTCGCGAATAGGCAGCTTCGTCAGGAGTCCAAAGGCAAAGAACCCCAGCAGAGGGCCATAGGTATAGGAGACGGCGGTGAAGATGGTCTTCAGGAGCGAGGTCTGCTGCATGCTCCCGATGAAGAGCACCATGAGGGCAAAGGCTACACATACCCCCAGGTGGATCCACCTGCGACGCTGCTCGCCCCCCTTCATGTCCATACCGAGGAGGTCGGTGCATACCGACGTCGTTAGGCTCGTCAGTGCGGAGTCGGCGTTGGAGAAGGACGCTGCTGTGATCCCCAGCGTGAAGCAGATCAGCACCACCGACCCTAGCTGGGTCGTAGCTAGATAGGGCAGTATGCTGTCCGTCTTCTCTGGTAGGGTAAGTCCCATCGTGCTCGCATAGTGCACGAGCAGGATCCCTAGGGTGAGGAAGAGGAGGTTGAGCGGGATGAACCCGAAGCCGTAGGTGAGCATATTGGTCTGTGCCTCCCTGAGACTACGGCAGGTGAGGTTCTTCTGCATCATATTCTGATCAAGTCCCGTCATCACGATCACGATGAAGGCACCGCTGATGAGTTGCTTCCAGAAGTATAGAGGACTCGTCCAGTCGTCGAAGACGAAGATACGACTATGCTCCGAGCTTCGCACCACATCCACGATCCCCGATAGGCTGAGACCTAGCTGGGAGGAGACCTGGTAGAGCATGAGGATGAGGGTAGTGACTAGGCACAGGGTCTGTAGCACATCCGTCCAGATGATCGTCCCCATTCCTCCACGCTGGGTATAGAGCCAGATAATGGCTACCACACCTACGACCGTCACGGGATAGGGGATACCTAGGGGCGTAAAGACGAGACTCTGCAGGATCAGGGTAATGACATAGAGCTTGGCCGCTGCTCCGAAGAGCTTGGAGATGATGAAGAACATCGCCCCCGTACGGTAGCTATGCCTGCCGAAGCGTCGCTCGAGATAGCTATAGATCGATACCAGCTGTAGTCGGTAGTATAGTGGGAGCAGGACATAGGTCACCACTATATAGCCCACGAAGAAGCCCAGTACGAGCTGCATATAGGTCATGCCTGAGTGGACGACATCGCCGGGCACAGACACGAAGGTCACACCCGAAATGGAGTCCCCGAGCATCCCGATCGCTACCACCCACCAGGGGGTCGCTCGGCGGGCGAGGAAGAAGCTAGCGTTGTCATCCCTACGACCTGTTAGCCGAGCTAGCAGGAAGAGGAAGAGGATATAGGCGACGAAGGTCAGCAGGACACCTTGGGCTACGGGCATTACCTTGAGATTACTTATTTCTGTTAGCGTCACAAAAGTACAAATATTCCGCCTTGCCCCTAGTACCCTTCTTGTGTTTTAGGGCTGAAGCATGATCGCTTTGAGTACACCCGACTCTATGCCTCCGCTTGGGCTCTCCTAGGATGCTACTTTATATCCGAGAGCACCCTTCGCTAATCACTGGTGTACCTAGGCATTAGCTCCGAGAATTCTTCCTCTTAGAGAGCCCTCCAGCAGACATACCTAGAGCGAGGTTGTGTACACACGTGTACACAAGAGTGTACACGCTTGTATACTGTTGTATACACACGTGTATACTTTTGCCCTCGTAGGTAGGAGGTGTATGCTCGGTAAGTTTACTCTTCGGACAGATGCCTCTACCTTGAATCTATGTCCCTTGAGTGCAACGCTATCGATCTCTAGTGATGTCATGTGTTTCTCCTCGTCTTCGTATCCACCCTGATGGCTCGGGTATCTCCTCTATGGGCTCTCTTTCCCATCTCTCCTTGTAGAGGTGAGGGAACTGTAAGGGGAGGAGGTATAGCTTGCGGAATGGGTTGGCAGGAAAGGGGATATGAGCAGGTGCAGAGGGCGGGTAGGAACTTGGGCAAAAGCGACACACGCCCTCAGCTACTAGAGCTGAGGGCGTGTGTCCCTCCCGCTGTGTAATGAGCGGGGTAGGGGTGGTCGCTTTACCTCCGAGGGGAGGGTGGGCTACTTGATTTCAATGGGGGCACTCTCCAGAGCCTTAGGGAAGAGAGGAGCGAGGGAGTTCAGTTGCTCGAGGTGGATACGCACGGCATACTTCCCCTTGTTCCTGATCTGCCAGAGACCATTGCCGTAGTCAGGATCTTCGCCTAGGAAGAGGCGGGCATTGCTGGTATTGGCCTCTTGCCCTGCCAAGGAGGGGAATCTTTGGGACTCTATGATGAGGATACCGATGACCTCACCTGAGCCACTGAGCCCGAATGGGCTATCCGAGGAGGTGAGTACCTTGTGAATACCCGTGAGGTCTACGGTACCATCCTTACGTACGGTGACGGCATAGGGAGCTTGACCCTCGAAGGTGTCCTTGGTGAGGGTGATCTTCTTGCTCTTTCCTCGCCCTACGACGAGATAGGTCTTGACGTGAGCCTCGGGAGAGAGGGAGTTGTGGTCGATCTCTAGGGTCTCGAGTGCGGGGTATTCGTAGCCGAGCTCAAAGATGGAGCTAAGCTGGTTGTTCGGTACACGGAGCATCTGAAGCTTCGCTAGGCCGTTGATGTTGATGACGGCGAGGCTACCCCGCTGGTTGTGGTCTTGGGCAGTCTTACCCTTCTTGAGGCCGAAGCATACGAAGGTCTCGAGGTCACGATAGGGAGCGAGATTAGCCTCGGTAATGGCTTCATTACCACTGATCACTAGGCTCGTGATCGTGTTTGGGAGCTTCATGTCGGCGAGGGAGGCGAAGAGGTTATGTGAGAGGTCTACCGTCCTCAGTGTGGAGAGGGAGCTGAGGTCAAGGTTCTTGAGCTCGTTGCCTGCTAGTCGTAGGGTCTGTAGCTTGGGTAGCTCTGCGAGGCTAAGGCTAGTGAGCTTCCCGCCCCCGATGTCTAGCTTGGTGAGCTCGGGCGAAGAGCTGACGGTGGCTGTGGTCACTTCGCTAGAGGACTGGATGAGTACCTCGTGGAGCTTGGGGAAGTTCGTGAGCTTGAGCGCTGTGGCTGAACCTACTTGGGGCTTCTTGATCGTGAGGGTCTCCAGTAGAGGGTAGTCCTTGCCATCGAAGGTCATGGAGCTCAGCTTAGCCCCCGAGATGAGGAGGTAGCTTAGGTTGGAGAGCTTCGATAGGCTAAGCCCCTTCGAGACTGTAGCGTATAGAGGATCTACATAGAGCTCGGTCACGGCGGGTAGATCGGAGAGCTCGATATAGCCGATCTTAGGCAGGAGGTCTATGCCTCCCTTATCGGGGTCGTAGCCTTGGGCAGGGAGTTTGAGGGCCTTGTCATCATTGGCTGTCTTGAGCGAGGGGAAGCTCTGGAGGATCACGCTGTCTAGTAGAGGGAGTGCTTCGTAGGTGAGCTTAGTGAGGGGAGCCTTCTTGTCGCTCTGTGTACCCTTTAGACTCAGGTAGGTGAGCTTGGGGAGGTTGCGTAGCTGTACCTCCTCAAGGAGTGGGGCGATGAGCTCGATGCGCTGGAGCTCGGGTAGGCTCTCTGTGGCGAGTAGACTTAGCTTCTTGACGCTGGTGTAGCCCGAGGAACCACTGAGGATCTTCGTGATGTGGTACTTGCTGTCCGAGCCCTTGACGAAGTCGAAGGCTAGGGCAGAGAGATCCCATTCGCTGGGCTTCTTTGCCTTGAATTGAGCCTCTAGGCCATTGCGTGTAGCGAAGTCCATGAGGACGGCGTATTCGCTGGGGGCGATCTCGTCTGTCGATTCAGGGAGAGTCAACTGGAGCTTGGGGGGCTGAGGAGCGGGAGGGGTAGGAGGAAGTGGGTTGTCAGTGCTCTTGCAGGATGATGTCACAGCGAGCAGTGCTACCACAGGGAAGATCAGACGAGTAAGGTGTCTCATACCTATCAAAAAAAACTTATGGGTTGTGTAGAATAAATGTTACTACTAGCCCTATCTCATGGTAGGGCACACAAAGGTACCATAAGAAACTAGCCAATAGGAGGTAGCAATAGAAAATACCTAACTATGGGGACTCCCCTTAGGAGCAGTATTGGATGACCTTATTTCTCTGGGGACTTACATACGAACAGAGAGCGAACACCCCCCACAGGTATGATCCTATGGGGGGTGTTCGCTCTCTGTATATGGTGTGCTAGCTAGGAGCTAGAGGTCAAGGGCCTCTCGTAGCTCCTCGCCGGTGATGCCAATCAGCTTGGCCTCCCTACGTATCTGAGGGATGGTCTCATCGAGGAAGAGTGCCCTACGCTGTGAGCGTACACGCTCCAGTGCCCCTGTCGAGACGAAGAAGCCTAACCCACGTTGGGTATAGATGAGCTCACGTGCCGAGAGCTTGTCATAGGCATGTACGACCGTGTTCGGGGCCACCTGCATCAGCACGGCTAGGTCTCGTACGGAGGGGATACGTCCCTCTTCCTGATACTTACCCGAGAGGATGCCCTCGGTAATATAGTCGATGATGTGGGTGAAGCCCACGTTGAGATAAGCCATGTCATCTTACTTAATTTGGATTGTCTTGAGCCTATAGTAGATGCCGTAGGCTATAGCAGCATTGACGACAAACATGACGCTACTATAGACGTTGCGTACGAACTCCAGCTCCCTTTGTAGCTGTTCTATTTCACTATCGTTATAGAAGCTTGCGTTACTGAATATCCTGACTGTCTGGGAGGTGCTTATCCCAATAACAAGGATTATGATGAGCCCAATGGCGCAGAATCCGAAGAGTGGGCGTCGGAAGTAGAGCATGCAGAGGACGGGCATCACAATAGCAAAGATAGTCGAGGAGAGTAGTGCGATCTGATTGGCTGTGCTTAGATGGCCAATCCCTCCTCTGAGCTCCCTTCCTACCTCCCATAAGAAGTGCTCATTCTTAACTACGTCATCGGGCGCTATCCAGCTAAAGATTAGTGCGATGATCGTTATGGACATCAGGGTGATGAATAGGTATCCAAGCGTCGCTAGAGCCATCGTAGCTATCTTCTCCCCGACAGAGGCCGGTATCTGCGTGAAGGCTGAGGGATTAGAGGTATGCACGAGCTGGCAGATCCAGATCAGGCAGTATATCCAGGTGGCGAGAGCATAGGAGAGGAGGAGAGTCCCATCGAGGAAGGACTCGGCGAGCTTTCTATAGGCGAACTCTAGGTTGAACCCCGAGCCGATCAAGTTGATGAGGAGAGGGGCTGCGATGAAGACAATAGCCATGACGAGCTGAAAGATCAGGAAGGATCTGAGTGAGCCCGTCAGGCTAGCCTTGGTGAGTAGGACAATACGACCAAGGGATGATGTATGGAGACTAGAGGTATTCATTGTCGTTCTATTGTTGTTTGGGTGTGAGGTAGGGCGGAGTCAGTGATTAGTGCTTCTCAGAGAGAGCCTGTAGGATGCGATCACGCTCGGAGATAACGGCATTAAAGAAGAGCTCCATGCTGTAGTTGCTCTCAGACTCTTCGCTCCCATCACTTGGTAGGATGCCTACAGTACCTACTGCTGAGGGCTCACTATAGAGAGCCTTGTCTGCTAGCTCGGGAGTGATTAGTCTGAAGCTTAGTCGCTCTGTGATATCTGCTACAGTGGCATTGCAGAAGATAGATCCTCGCTCCATGATGAGTATACGGTCGATTAGCTGCTCTAGGTCTCTCACTTGGTGCGTGCTGATGATGATCGTCTGCTCTTCCGTGGTGTAGCGGGCTACGGTACGGCGGAACTCACCCTTGGATGGGATGTCTAGGCCGTTGGTAGGCTCATCGAGTAGGAGCAGGGGCACACGCAGGGATAGGGCAAAGGCGATGAGAGCCTTCTTCTTCTGCCCTTGTGAGATCTTCTTGAGGTTCATATCCCACTGTAGCCCGAAGGTATCTATCAGCTCCTTAGCTACCGCTTCATCGTAGTTTGGGTAGAAAGGGGCAGATATGTCGAAGAAGCTTCGGATCGAGATCGGGGGTACCTGAAACTCCTCTGGTAGCAGATACACCTGCTGGAGGAAGGAGACAGCTCGGTGCTTAGGGTCTGCATCTAGTACCTTGAGCTCTCCCTGACGGCGTAGGAGCTGTCCATAGAGGAGCTTGAGTAGGGTAGTCTTCCCCTCGCCATTGCGCCCTAGTAGGCCGACGATGCTTCCTTTGGGTAGCTCGAGGCTTAGGCTGTCGAAGATGTTACGACGACGGGTATAGCCGAATGATAGTTGCTTTACAGTGATCATAGCTTGTAATGTGGGTGATGTCTATTCTGTGTGTCATAAATATGACACACTGCAAAGGTAACAAACTTTTCGTAACTCGTATCATCTTGCTCAAATTCTTTCCTTCCCATCCCTCCTTACCCCTCAAAGACTTCACTGCTTGCCCCTTTGTTAGCTCCCTTGCTATAAGGGAAATCCCTCGGTGTATCTAGTAGGAACACACTTCGTGGGATCATGATATAGTGAGCCCCCTAGGGGGCTTCTGTATGATGTAGGTGTCGGATGCTAGCCTAGTCCTTTGCTATCTACGCTCACTCCAGGAGGAGGTAAGGCTTAGTATCGGTAAGCTGAGTCGTAGAGCTACCCGTGCATGTGAGCTCTGGTGGTCGTAGCCCGCGAAGAGCCCCAGTCGAGCGAGTTCTCCCCATCCGATCGAGTATCCAGCCTCGGTATAGGCTCGCCCATCTAGGCCGATGAGGTTCTTTAGGTGTAGGGCATCATCCATCTTGAGAAATTCGCCAAAGGCCCTACTGCGAGAGAGCAGGAAGCGGCCACTCAGGTAGTTTACCTCCTGTGTCGTCCATCCCTCGCCACCCGTGTAGTCAAGGGGCATAGTAGCCCAAGCCTGACGGAGGGGGGTACGATTAGCTAGAGAGAGGTGTGCGAAGTACTTCTCGTCGCTCTGTGTCCTTAGCCCATGGCTGAGGTAGCCCCCCACTGAGACCTTGAAGTCCAGCCTACTGCCTACCCTCATAGGGATACATCCACGTACGAAGCCCTCGACCATGCTATACTCACTATAGGGGATTGTACTCTGATCGATACCCTGTGGGCGAAGAGCCTGACGATAGATTAACCCAAGTTCCTTACGGAAGCCTACGGGGATTGGGGTCGTGGTGACGGAGGGATTGAGGAAGGTAGGAGCCCAGAGGAGTTGCCCCTCTGCTACCAATACTCTGTGGTGGGTGAGGGCTGGTGTGACTTGACTCTTCCTATCCTCGAAGATGAGACTTGTCGAGAGGTCAAGTCCTGTCCCTAGGTTGATCCTATTACGTAGGGTGACGAAGATCTTCTCATAGTCACGCACGGGGCTGTTGGTCCCGGGGAGCACTCCGTAGTAACCTCGGTAGATCTCCTCTGGCGTTAGGTGGGTTGTCTCCCTCGAGGTGCGCCCACCTGAGAGGACGAGGAGACCATCCTGCCGAGGAGCGTAGTAGAGCATTAGATGATTCTCCGAGAACCACTGGCGGGAGCATAGGGTGTAGTTATTGGAGGTGCGCAGGCGGATGCTCCTGCCTTCTCCGAGCCAACGGACGAACTGTAGTTCATAGCCGAGCCACTGCCCGTCTACCCGATTGCGCTCTGGGATGAGGTCTAGGATCCCATCCACACCTATCTGCCACTTCCCTAGGTTGATGTTAGTACCCGTTGCCCATTGGATAATACGTTTCATCGTGGAGGGCTTGCCTCCAGAGGTCTCGTGGCTACGTGCCTGACTATTGGCGAAGGCTCGTAAGAATTCATAGCCCCGATCCTGATTGTATGGGTAGGGGGGCTCGTGTCTGAAGAGGCGGTCGATCTCCTTGATCCCGTAGCTCTTCTGTGTGAACTGAGACTGGATGAAGGCCTCCTGCTGTCTCGCTAGGCTATCTCGCTGTGCGACCTCTTCCTCGCTAGGGCTCTGTGCATGAGCCATCGTGAGCGTGGTTAGGGTCAAGAGGACTGTCGTCCCGAGGGTGCGGACGAAGTAGGACATAATGAACTAGGGCTGTAGGATGAGCTCCCCGAAGAACTGCGGGCGGTGGAAGGCGGGCTTAACCTCTTCGATGGGAGCCCAGCTGAGGAAGTGTGTATGAGCCGTCTTGTCTGCACACTTATAGAGATTGGCGAAGAAGTGGTCGGGACGACCTGCTGTGTAGCCCATTGTCCACCATGGCAGGGAGACAGTGAGCATCCAGGCATGGCGACCTGTCGTCTCGATGCCGTGCTGTCCGAGGTGACTCCCCCAGCGTTCTATGGCTGCGAACTCCTCGCTGGTCAGTAGCGTACTCTCGCTAGGGGTGGTATGGTGTGCTGCATAGCAGACGCCTGCAGCGTTGAACTCAAAGTTGGTATAGGCCTCGCCTCGCTCTCGTTGCATGAAGAGCTCGACACAGCTATCCTCGTGTACGTAGTGTCCGTCACCTGGGGATAGGGTGCGTAGATCCTCACCCTCCACGACATAGCAGACATAGAGTGCCTCTTCGTCATAGCCTAGGTAGGCGGCTACGAGGGGGCGATGGGGGAAGTCCTGAGGCCAGTTGAGGGTGTCGATATAGATCGCCTGCCCCTGCTCTCTGAGGCTGGTAGTGAGAGCCTCTAGTGAACGCCCCTGGCGCTCTATGCGGGGGATGATTGCTTGCTTCATATTCTTTGCTAAAAATAGGTGAGAGGTGCAGAGCTATCCCCTAGACGAGGGTAGCTCCTACTCAAAGGCTACCGAGTAGATCCCTAGAGCGGCGATCACGATCAGGACAAAGGCCACTAGGCGATTGATCCACTCTAGGCTCTGCACACCGAAGCGTAGGGAGAGCTTCTTGACCACATAGGTAAGGATAATCCACCAGAGGATACATCCGATACCGATGCCAGCCATGGCGACAAAGAACTCGATGAACTGTAGCTTCACTACACGTACGAACTCTAGGCGGGTATACAGGGGTAGGAAGAGTAGGATGATGAAGGGGTTGGAGAGCGTCAGTAGGAAGGCTCCAGAGACCTTCTTAACGCTATGTACCGACTTCAGCGGATGGATCTGTACGGGCTCGTCATCCTCACGTGGTGCGACACGACGAGTGAGCAGGATCACACAGAAGGCTAGGATGAATATGCTCCCCCCTAGACGAAGGGAACTACTATAGTGATCAAGTAGATTGAGGACAATCCCTACACCCCAATAGGCAACGAGCCCATAGACGAGGTCACTGAGTGTCGCTCCTAGTCCCACAAGCATCCCTTGTTTCCTCCCTGCTCGTGTCGTCTCACGTAGGCAGAGAAGGCCAGTAGGCCCCATAGGAGCTGAGACCAGCATACCGATGAGTATCCCCTTCAGGAATGTAAGTAGTAGCTCAAAGAGTAGCATAACGGCTACAAAGATACTTAAATAATGTACTTACCGAGGATAACCCCTACCTGCCTACCCGACTAGGTCTACGGAAGGGCTCATGCATGGTCTCTCTTCTAGTATTCTCATATTCTGCACTCATTGGCTCCTTTGGGGGGTATTTCATGCCTAAGGGGCTCTTATCCGTATCTCCGGTGCTCCTTGCGTTAGCCCCCAAGTAGCACATATACGAGAGCCTTAGAGAGGACATACTTAGAGCGAAGGTGTGTACACGCGTGTACACAGTTGTGTACAGGTGGGTATACTATTGTGTACACACGTGTATACTTTTGCCTCCTAGGTAGCAGCTATATACTTGGTCAGTATATAGCTAGGGTACAGGTATTTCTATCGTCAGTGTAGGGCTTTCGACTCGTTGCTCTTCGAGCTCTAGTATTTTCACGGCTCAGCCCCGAGGTATACAGTACTATTCTCATTGGGGAGGGGATATTGTCGCTGTTCATGTTTGCGTGGGGTGAGTTTGTCCCTTAGTCAACAAAGCTCCCTATACCTTATATAAATGTATCACTACTGAACTCCTCGTAGGGTAAACTAGCACTAGCTTTACAACTCCCCTCTCCTTGTTGTGTCGTAGCATGCATTCTGAAAGCCCAAGCAGAGGATAAGTAATGAGCCCTAGAGAAGACTTGATATGTTCACCTGCATCACCTTACCTAGGTGACGGGGGCGAACATTATATGTCCTATGTCCCCTTCTCGGTATGTCCTCTCTATCCCTCAAGTAGTGTTTGATAAAGAGGTCGTTGCACAGCCAATTTTTCGGACTCACTACATCCTCTCATTGGGAGATTTGTATGGGGCGTGCTAGGGGGATGGTTAGGGCTGGATAGCTGTGAGGGGATAGAGGGGTAGCTCTTGGAAGCTAAGGAGGGGGATGATACATACGCTCAGGGTAAGCTCCTCCGAGGTGTATAGGTCAGAGAAGAGTCAAGTCGGGGGAGGAACGAATGGGAATATATGGGGCTTAGGTATACAAGGGGAATTAGTGTACCTTTGTCTAAGGGAGGCAAAGAGCTTCGCCCTCCCTCGTGTGTTTTCTAGTCAATTAGAGCATGGAGCTACTACTCAAGCGTGCCTACCTACCCGCCTCACCGACTGATGGCTACCGAGTACTCGTCGATCGCCTTTGGCCTCGTGGGCTAAGTCGGCAGGACGCAAGGCTAGACGAATGGAACAAAGACCTCGCTCCCTCCACGGAGCTCCGCCAATGGTATGGACACGACCCAGCACGATGGGCTACCTTCGGCGAGCGTTACCTCTCGGAGCTACGGGCGAGTGATGCCTGCCAAGCCTTCCTAAGTAGGGTAGAGCAGGAGGAACGTGTGACACTCGTCTATGCTGCTCGAGATGAGGCGCACTGCCATCCACTTGTGCTGAGAGCTTACCTCGAGGAGCTGAGGCACTCTGCAGATCTTCGCAGTGAATCATAGGCGCCTTCACCACTTGGCTATCTCCCCACTCCTCTAACGGAAATACTTACTACAACACAACAGATATATACGATATGGATATCAACGAAGAGCGACTGCATCACCCAGAGAATGACCCCGCCTACATGGGGCTCAAGGTCAATGAAGGGGTAGCGGCACAGCCGATGATCAACCCAAACCTGAGGCGTGTGGCACGACGCACCTATACGGTAGATGAGTTCGTGGCAGGTATACTCGCCTCCGACATCACGTGTCTGAGTCAGGCTGTTACCCTCGTGGAGAGCAACCGCCCAGAGCATCAGGTCGTCGCCCAGCAGATCATAGAGCGTTGCCTGCCCTACTCGGGTAAGTCAATGCGTATCGGGATCACTGGTGTCCCTGGAGCGGGGAAGAGTACCTCGATCGACACCTTCGGTATGCACCTCGTTAAGCAGGGGCGCAAGCTCGCCGTCCTAGCCATCGACCCGAGTAGTGAACGCTCGGGTGGGTCGATCCTAGGGGATAAGACACGTATGGAACAGCTCTCCAGAGAGAAGAATGCCTTCATACGTCCTAGCCCTACGGCAGGCTCACTCGGTGGGGTCGCTCGTAAGACGAGAGAGACCATCATCCTATGTGAGGCCGCAGGCTTCGATACCATCTTCGTGGAGACGGTAGGTGTCGGGCAGAGCGAGACGGCGGTGCACTCGATGGTGGACTTCTTCCTACTCATCCAGCTGGCGGGCACAGGAGACGAACTGCAGGGGATCAAGCGTGGTATCATGGAGATGGCAGATGCTATCGTCATCAACAAGGCTGATGGTGACAACATCGACAAGGCCAACCTCGCGGCCTCCCACTTCCGCAATGCCCTACATCTCTTTCCCCCGACAGAGTCAGGATGGCGTCCCAAGGTACTTACCTACTCGGGCTTCTATGGCATCGGGATCAAGGAGATCTGGGATATGATCGACGAATACCGACACTTCGCTATGGACTCGGGCTACTTCACGGAGAAGCGTCAGCGTCAGGCTAAATGGTGGATGTATGAGAGCATCAACGATGCCCTCAAGGCCTCCTTCTACCAGAACGAGCGTGTACAACGCCTTCGTAGTGAAGTAGAGCAGCAGGTACTCTCCGATACACTCTCCTCCTTCGTGGGGGCACAGCATCTGCTGGATACTTACTTTGAGGCTCTAAAGGGTAAGTAGGGCTTAGGTCTCTATACTTCCTTTCGTAGCCCCATACCAAAGAGAAAGAAGCCGTGCATGAGCTAGTCATGCACGGCTTCTTTGTATCCTCTAGGGTAGAGGGCTAGTGTTGCTTGCCCCCTCTTAGCCAGTCGAGGCTTACCCGAGTGAAGTAGATATCGAAGCCCGGGCGGTCGTCCTCCTCACTGATGATCCCGATAGAACCATCAGGGAGAATCACGATCTCGCTATATACAGCCTCACCTCCGCAGAGCTCTCGGGAGTACCGCCACGTCTTGCCCTCGTCCTCGCTTAGGAAGAGGCGCAGGTGGTCTCGTGTAGGGCTCGTGGGGAGTGTGTGTAGTAGGAGATGCTGATCCTTGCCACTACCGACGGGGGCATAGCGGGCTAGTGCTGCGTTGCAGGCGTTACCTGTTAGCTCGGGCCATGTGTGGGGTTCGCTCCAGGTCTTGCCCGAGTCGGTAGAGCGTACGAAGGTGCGGGCATTGGCTCCTCCAGCCCTATTACGGCTAGAGATGAGGAGCGTGCCATCGCTGACCTCTGCGACCTTGGCTTCGTCGCCATTGGCTCGTGCCACGGGAGAGGATTGCCAGGTCTTGCCTTGGTCGTCGGAGTAGACAAGTACGTTGTCCATGGTGCCTCCCCACTTCTCATCCGTACGCATAGCAGCCACGAACATGATCCTGCCCTGAGACGTGATGAGCCCATTACCCGAACCAAAGAAACCTCCGTAGCGGAAGCGGTCGCCATATACTTCATCTGATATTTCGCGTACAGTACTCCAGCTCTTGCCTCCATCTTCACTATGTGTGTAGTACATCTGTAGGGGCTTCTTTGCCTGTGATGGGTAGTGCCATAGCCCGCTACCGCTGACCATGACCATATGTATGGTACGTCCATCGGTAGCCATAGCCGCATCACCGAAGCCCTGCTGGGGACTACCCTTAGCGACGGTGATCGGTGCACTCCAGGTCTTACCCATATCGTGGCTGAGCTTGACCTCGACATCGATATCCTCGGGCAGGTCATACTCGCTAGTCTTGCGCTTGTCTATGCTGGCTACCAGGGTGCCGTCATCGAGACGGACGATCCCAGGTATGCGGTAGTGTGCCGAGTGGTTCTCTCCTGGTGCCCAGAGGAGTGTACGCTGTAGGACGATCTCGTGCTCATAGGCTCTGGAGAGTGTGTCTGGACGGAAGGGATGGAGGGTGCTTGATAGACGTACCTCCTGCAGGCGGGTGACGACCTTTCCTCCCTCGGGGGCATTGGGGGCGACATCGGTGACTACCCATAGCTTGCTGTGAGCGTTGAGGCTAGGAGCCTTGGCGACGGGGCGAAGGGTCACTTGATTGCCTTTACCGACCCTACCAGTAGCTACTAGTCGTCCGGGGCTCCGAGGATCAAAGCGATTCCCATTGATCGTCTCGTAGAGCTTCACCTGACTCAGCGCAGAGGGGGTGGTGCCACTGAGGTCAAGAGTGAGGGAACGTAGCCGTTCTGTCCGAGCTAGGCCAAGCGAGAAGGTGAAGAGGGGCTGTGTAGCACCTCGCCCCACCAAGGTGGCATTGGTACCATGCTCCCGATAGGTACGTACTGACCGGTGAGGAAGACGCTGGGGGAAGCCCACGAGGTGAGCCGGGTGCCTCCCCGTGACATCCTGTATGAGTGTATCCCCCGGAGTATAGCTGTCGAAGTCATAGGCTGCGACTAGTCCCTTGGTCGAGGGGCTGATGCGCTCGGTGAGGCGATCACGCTCCACCTCTTCGTTGGTGAGAGCACGACTGTAGAAGCGGATGTTATCGAGCTTGCCTCCATAGTGAGCCGTTGCCTTACCACCCTGCTGCGCAGCACCGATTAGTATCGGTAGACCATTGGCCGTGGACCACTGCCGTATATCCTTGTCTGAGCCCTGCGTTTGGAGCTTGCCATCGATGTAGAGGCGCATACGCTGTGTGGCTCTATCTACAACCCAGGCGACATGATACCATCGGTATAGCTCCCTACGATTCGTCTCCTCACCTGTCCAGAGGTTGAGTGAGTGATCATACCCCCCAGCTTGGTCGGGGGTAGAGATGCCGAAGAAGCCTGTGGTGAGGTTGCGTAGGCCGAGGAGCTCATAGCCACTCTGATCACTACCCTTAGGAGCAGCTAGGTCTCGTCTGGAGATGAGACGCTGTCCTTGGGCATAGGTGATCGTACGGTCTCCAGAGAGGTGTAGGCTGATGGTGTAGCTCCCCTCAGGTGAGATGTCGAAGTCTCGGTGTGCGGGGATCTGTAGGTACTCTCTCCGTCCATCTAGCTCGAGTACAGAGCTATGTCGCTGTGCCCATGTCGGAGCAGATAGGGTCGAGAGGAGTAGGAGGGGTGGGATATACTTCGTGAGGCTAGTCATCCGCTGTCGTTAGTTTATTAGATAGTAGAATATTCATCAAGTTCGAAGCGTAGGTCTTCGGCGAACTCTCGCTGTACGGGGTTATTGCTCTGCTCCCAGCTCTGTAATTCATCGCTGGCTAGCACCTCAGCTCTCAGAGCTTCGTCTGCACGTCCCCATCGCTTGAGGAGGAGCAGGGCTGTGCGCTGTAGAGGGGTAGGATAGGGGAGCTCTGTGTCGGATAGTGTCATGAGGAGCTCACTGAGTAAGAGTTCTCTCCAGCGAGGGTGCTGGATGGTAAAGCCCTTAGAGACCTTGCGGGCTAGTGTCGTGAAGGCGATCGGTAGGAGATCATCCCAGCGCTGGGCTCGGTCGGTGAATATCCAGTCTAGCGCCCAGTAAGCAGCGTCAGGGATGCGGTCGAAGAGGTTCTTCGCTAGGTAGTCTCTTAGTTCAGGATTGGAGAAGGAGGCTAGAGCAAGCTGTGTCGCCACCTCATAAGTCACCTGCTCGGCAGGGTATATGAGCTGACCTATGATCTTCAGTTCGCGTACATCTCGGCTTAGGATATAACGAGCGAGGTCTTCGCTACGAGGCTGCTTCTCCGCTAAGCGAAGGATGTAGTCCAGCGTGAGCCCAAAGTTAATACCATAGTATAGTCCCTTGGATCGCATCGAGGAGGCGATCTGTCCATCCATCGAATGGCGAAGCTTCCCACGTAGCTCCTTAGCCAGCTCTAGGGTCTCATCTGAGGGCTCTGGGTGGCGGAGCTCCTCTGCTGTCACGGGGTCATAGGGTAGTGTAGCATAGGTGTGGCTATAGCGCAGCATCTGCTCTGCATAGCCCTCGTCATAGTGGGCTACGACATCGGAGATCCCCCCTGTCTCATCATACACGAGCTCCAGCCGAGGATTGACGAAGCCCTTGTAGGGGGCTATGCCAAGGCGTGCATAGCGAGCTAGCACCTCGGTGTGTAGCTCTGGATCTACAGCTATGGCATACTGCTCGACGAGTGTGCGCCCAGCCTCATAGTCCCCCTCGCTCTTGATCCGCTGTACCTCTGCGAGAAGCTCTGCGAAGAGAGGGCGTAGGGCGGCATAGTCATGGATGATGAGCTCGAGACCACGTAGCTCTAGGATGCCTTCTTTGGCTCCACGCTCTAGTACGTAGCGTGCGATGAGGGCACGATTGCGCATGTGAGCCTCCTCCAGCTGATGACCAGGGCGGATACGTACGAGTTGGGTGACAAGCCCATTCAGGAGGTAGCGATAGTAGCAGGCCTTATAAGCCTCGTGGTCGGGCAGTAGCCCAAGCTCTATCAACCTCTCGTCTGCCATATAATATAGGGCGAAGAGGTCAGCACGAGCCTCCTCGAGTGTGGAGTGGTAAGCCCCAAGGGCATCTGCTGAGACCCCAGGGAGGAGTTGCCCAGAGCCGTGCCCAAGGCATTCGTGTAGGTCTGTGTGGAGGTGCTCCGTGATCCCCTCATATCGGGTAAGTAGGGCACGCACCTCTGGGTCGGGTACGAAGGCTTCGTCCATCCCGCTGTGCTGTGCAGCCCGATGATAGGCCTCATGGATGTTGTCTATCGTTACGGACTTGGATCCGTGGACGGCACGTATCCAGTCGGCATTGGGTAGGTTGATGCCGATCGGTGTCGCAGGGTAAGAGTCCCCCGCAAGCATAGCTGCCGAGACTACGGTGGCGGAGACTCCTCGGGGGGAAGCCTTCTTGAATCGTTCATCTATGGGGGCGTGCTCCTCGAACCATGCAGCCTCTCGGCAGATCTTCTCCGTTCGTCTGCTGGCCTCGTGGTCACGGATATGCACTAGACTCTCCCACATCCCCTTTGTTCCTAGGGGGTCGGTGTACACTTCGGTAAATCCGTTGATGAAGTCTACTTCGGGTGTGGTATCATTGACCCAAGCGATCGAGTAGCGGTTGTATTCGTTGAGGTCTCCCGTCTTGTAGTACTCTAGTAGGGCTAGGATGGTCTCCCTCTGGGCTTCACTCTCGGTGTAGGCTAGGGCAGCCCTTAGCTCCGTAGAGATACGGCTAAGAGCCTCACTATAGAGCCCACCTATGCGGTAGGTCTGCTCATAGAGTCTGCCATCCACACTTCGTGCTAGACGGCTGTTGAGTCCTAGGGAAGGGGGAGCCTTGCGCTCTCGCTCGGGGAGTGATTCATAGGCCTCCCTATAGTAAGCCTCAGCCTCCTGCTGGGTCACTTGGTCATCGTAGAAGTTGGCGGAGGAGGCACGCACGAGATCCTCTGTCCCCGACTGTACAGTACGGCGGGGAGCTTGGCTTGGGTCGAAGATGATAGCTAGTAGTCTCTCTAGCTCCTGCCCTCTGAAGCGTAGGAGCTGTCCCGTAGACTGCTGTACCTCCTCTAGGAGCTGTCGTAGGTAGCTCTCGGTGAAGTGTGGCTCGAATTTCTCCGATCCATAGTGGTGATGAATACCCGAGGAGAACCATAGGCGGAAGAGGTATTCCTCTACAGTACGGAACTCTTCGCAACTACGCTCTCCTCCATAATATAGATGTATGCCCTCAAAGAGCGCACGTAGGCGTAGCCCATAGCGGCCATTCTGGTCAAAGGTGATGTCTCGCCCCAATAGGGCGGCACGGCTGAGGTGGTAGATGAAGAGCTTACGTTCTAGGGGGAGATCCTCAAAGCCTGGGATCTCATAGCGTAGTATCTCTATATCGGCAAAGCGAGCCACGGAGGCGCCACTTACGGATGGTCTTCTAGCGTCTGTATACATTGATTGATTGTACTTAGTCTGCTGTCCCTCTATCCTTGGGACGGGTAGAGGCAAAAGGCATTATGCCACACAAAGATACCGAAAAGCCTAACGCCTGCCCAATCTCCATCCCTTCAGGGCAACGCCTGCTCTCTCCGCATCCTCCACTCTTAGGTACTCTGAGCTGATCATTTCTTAGTCTCAATCTCCGGAGCACCGAGACTTTATCCCCCTGCTACGCACATATAAGAGAGCCCTACAGAGGTGATACTTAGAGCGAGGTTGTGTACTCGTGTGTACACTGTTGTGTACATGCGTGTATACAACAGTGTACACGTGTGTATACCTTTCCGTCCTAGGTAGTGAGTGTGTACTGCTTGATTTTAGGCCTAGGATACAGGTATTTATATCTTCGATCTGCGCTTCCCGCCCCCTTGACTCCCGGCCTCTAAGAGATCACATGCACGAGTCCTCCCCATCTCCTCCCCAGACCCTCTCGCTCTTCCCCCCGTACTTGCCTCTCCATCCCCCCACCTCTCTCCACCTTCGTCCATCTGAGAGCTGTTCCCGACATAGGAGAGTTCCCCGTTCCCATTGGAGAGGGTGGAGTATGGGTAGAGCCATACTTGGGGCTTAAGGTCGTCGGAGGGTGATCGTGGGGGAGAGGAAAATGGGGCGATGGGGAAAGTGAAATCATCGATTATTCTATTTATCCTAGAGAGTTAGGCTATGAATATGATTATTCTTACTTTTGTAGCATAAACTCGGCGAGGGAAGGCCCCCCGCCATAAACGTATCAATTCAAGCAAGAAGAGCTATGAACCTCTCACACATTGAACATCTTGGGATTGCTGTCAAGAGCATCGAAGAATCCCTGCCCTACTACGAAGGTGTACTTGGGCTGAAGTGCTACAACATCGAGGAAGTCGCAGACCAGAAGGTCAAGACCGCCTTCCTACGTGTCGGGCAGACGAAGATCGAGCTACTCGAGGCTACGTCCCCCGATAGCACCATCGCTAAGTTCATCGAGAAGCGTGGCGAAGGTATTCACCACATCGCTTTCGCCGTACCCAATACGGACGAAGCTCTACAGGAAGTAGCAGAGAAGGGTGTCCAGCTGATCGACAAGCACTCCCGCAAGGGCGCAGAAGGGCTAAACATCGGCTTCCTTCATCCCAAGAGTACGCTGGGTGTACTCACCGAGCTGTGTGATAGCCGCGACGTGAAGTAAAGCTTAGCGCAATGACGAGTATAGGGATAATAGAGGTGTCTGAGACCGCTCCCCTGAGGGGGAGAGAGGTATAGGGCTCCTCTATTGTCCCTCTCTTTTTTCCACGAAGAAACGATAGCAACGACTAATAGCTAATAATATGAGTGTTCAACTAGAGAAAATCAAGGAGCTCATCCAGCTCCGTGCCACAGCTCATCTCGGTGGCGGGCAGAAGCGTATCGATAGCCAACACCAGAAGGGTAAGTTCACCGCTCGTGAACGTATCAACATGCTTCTGGATGAGGGTAGCTTTGACGAGATCGATACGTTTGTGCTACACCGCTCGACCAACTTCGGTATCGACAAGACCAAGTTCCTCGGTGACGGTGTCGTCACGGGCTCGGGTACGATCGATGGCCGTCTGGTCTATGTATTCGCTCAGGACTTCACTGTATTCGGTGGAGCACTCTCGGAGATGCTTGCCTCCAAGATCTGCAAGGTCATGAAGCTCGCTATGGAGATGGGAGCGCCTGTGATCGGCCTCAATGACTCGGGTGGTGCTCGTATCCAGGAGGGGATCAATGCCCTTAGCGGTTATGGTGACATCTTCCAGAACAACATCCTTGCCTCCGGTGTCGTACCTCAGATCTCTGCTATCTTCGGTCCTTGTGCCGGTGGTGCTGTATATTCGCCTGCCCTCACGGACTTCAATATCATGAGCAAGGGTACTAGCTATATGTTCCTCACTGGTCCTAAGGTCGTCAAGACCGTAACGGGTGAAGACGTCACGCAGGAGCAGCTCGGTGGTGCTAGCGTACACGCCTCTAAGAGCGGTGTCGCACACTTCGCCGTAGATAACGAAGAGGAAGGTATCCGCCTGATCCGTCACCTGCTCTCCTTCATCCCTCAGAACAATATGGAGGATGCTCCATGTGTAGAGCCTACAGACGCGATCGATCGTGTAGATGACGCTCTGAACGAGATCATCCCTGATCAGCCTAACAAGGGCTACAACATGTATGAGGTCATCGGTACGATCGTCGATAATGGCGAGTTCCTAGAGATCCACCGTGACTGGGCTAAGAACATCATTATCGGCTTCGCTCGCTTCAATGGGCAGAGTGTCGGTATCGTAGCTAACCAGCCTATGGTCATGGCTGGTGCACTAGATAGCAACGCCTCTCGTAAGGCTGCTCGCTTCGTGCGCTTCTGTGACGCCTTCAATATCCCTCTAGTTACCCTCGTCGATGTGCCAGGCTTCCTCCCAGGTACCGGCCAGGAGTACAACGGGGTTATCGTCCACGGTGCTAAGCTCCTCTACGCATACGGGGAAGCTACCGTACCTAAGATCACCGTCACGCTACGTAAGTCCTATGGTGGTGCCTACATCGTGATGAGCTCCAAGCATCTACGCTCTGACGTGAACCTCGCTTGGCCATCTGCTGAGATCGCTGTTATGGGCCCTGCTGGTGCCGTAGAGGTTATCTTTGCTAAGGAAGTTGCCGCTGCTGAGAACCCCGCAGAGGCTGCAGCGCAGAAGGAAGAAGAATACCGCAAGGCATTCGCTAACCCCTACAACGCTGCTTCCTATGGCTTCATGGATGATGTCATCGAGCCACGTAATACACGTTTCCGTATTATCCGTGCCCTCGAGCAGCTCCGTACAAAGAAGCAGATCAACCCAGCAAAGAAGCACGACAACCTGCCTCTCTAGTCAGAGAGCTGGCACTAGCCGTGCATAGTCATTCAACGCTACACTAGCATGAATACCGCTCGTCTTCTCACGCTATCTGCTGGCCTTGCCCTCTCAGGGGCGGCCACAGGTACCGTGTGGGCTCAGGATCGTACAACTGAGCTCCCAGAAAAGGTTCTCCGCTTGCAGGAGCAAGATCCTGCAGGCCTCATCATGACCTTCACGGCAGTACTTGTTGTTTTCGCCGCCTTGGTAATGCTAGTCTTGGTCTTTAGGCTCTTGGGGCAGTTCTTTGAATCCTCCAAGAACCCAAAGAAGGCCTCGACCACTACAGCAGTCCCTGCCTCTGTTTCCCCCTCCTCCTCACAGCCCTCTGGCGAAGCTCTTGTGGCTATCTCATTAGCCCTACAGCAGAGCCTAGGTGGACAGCCTGGCGAGGTGGCAGCAGCCATCTCCCTCGCCCTGCGCAGTGAGCTGGAGCAGCACGATGCAGAGAGCTATGTCCTGACGATCCGTCATAGACAGACTCAGTGGAATGCTCGCATACAAGGCACACAACGACGCTATAAATAATAATCGACATCCTCATTATGCAGCAGGAACCGAACCTCAAGGAAGTATTCGCAGCGATTTCCTATGCCCTCCACGAAGAGCTCGGCAAGCACCTCCACGATCAGGAATCCTATGTCCTGACCATCAAGCGTGGTGTAGTCCCCTCTCCATGGAGCTCTAAGAGCCACACGATGCGTCAGCTCCCTTCCCAATAGTTCATCCCAATCGCAATCAAACACTCACACATAATGAAAGAGTATAAGTATAAGATCAATGGCAACGAGTACAGCGTGGCCATCATTGACCTCGAAGGTAACACGGCAGCAGTCGAAGTAAACGGTGTCTCCTACAAGGTAGATATCCTCACCGAAGGCTTCACCGCAGCTCCCGCTCGTCCCGCAGCTAAGCCCGCCGCACCCGCAGCTCCTGCTCCCGCACCTGCTCCTGCCGCCGCTCCCGCTGCTCCACAGCCTATCGCTCCCGCTGCTGCTCCCGCCGCAGAGCCTGCTCCTGCAGGTAAGGGTACGGCCGTACAGTCTCCTCTGCCAGGTGTCATCCTCGACATCAAGGTCGCAGTCGGTGACACGGTCAAGGCTGGTCAGACGGTCGCTATCCTAGAGGCTATGAAGATGGAGAACAGCATCAACGCAGAGTGTGATGGTGTGATCACGGCCATCAAGGTAGCTAAGGGGGATAACATCCTCGAAGGCTCTGATATCGTAATCATAGGTTAGTCTAGCTATGTCCTTCTGGGGCTTTCTGGTTGAGAATATGCAGACGTTCTATTCCTTCACGGGAATAGCGAATGCAACGATGGGGCACCTTATCATGATCTTGGTGGGTCTGCTCTTCATCTTCTTAGCCATCAGATATGAGTTTGAGCCTCTCCTCCTTATCCCCATCGGCTTCGGTATGCTCATTGGGAACATACCGATGCTTAATGGGATGCAGGTAGGTATCTACGAAGAAGGATCTGTCCTCAATATCCTCTACCAAGGTGTGCGTCAGGGGTGGTATCCCCCCCTGATCTTCCTTGGTATTGGGGCGATGACAGACTTCACGGCTCTTATCTCTAACCCCAAGCTCATGCTCGTAGGAGCAGCAGCACAGTTCGGTATCTTTGCCGCCTATATGACTGCCCTACAGCTAGGCTTCACGCCCCCCGAGGCTGGAGCTATCGGTATTATCGGAGGAGCAGACGGCCCTACGGCTATCTTCCTCTCCAATAGACTGGCTCCACACCTCCTAGGTGCTATCGCCGTGTCGGCTTACTCCTACATGGCTCTTGTACCTGTGATACAGCCCCCCTTCATGCGTCTACTGACTACGAAGAAGGAGCGAGTAATGCGTATGAAGCGTCCTCGTCAGGTATCCCAGACAGAGAAGATCATCTTCCCTATCGCAGGGCTACTCCTTACGACGATGCTTGTACCACCAGCACTGCCTCTGCTAGGGATGCTCTTCTTTGGGAACCTCCTACGCGAGAGTGGTGTGACGAAGCGACTAGCCGATACAGCGAAGGGCCCACTGATCGATACAGTGACTATCCTACTTGGTGTCACGGTCGGTGCCTCTACGCAGGCGACGGAGTTCCTCACGGGTAACTCTGTGCTGATCTTCGGGCTCGGTGCATTCTCCTTCGTTATCGCTACGTGTAGTGGGGTGCTCTTTGTGAAGTTCTTCAACCTCTTCCTCAAGCCAGAGAACAAGCTCAATCCACTCATCGGTAACGCTGGTGTATCCGCTGTCCCTGACTCTGCCCGTATCTCGCAGACCCTTGGTCTCGAGTACGACCCTACGAACTACCTCCTCATGCATGCTATGGGACCTAATGTCGCAGGGGTGATCGGGTCAGCTGTTGCAGCTGGTATCCTGCTTAGCTTCCTAGCATAGGGGTTCTCCGTATAGGTTAGACCTCGGAGACAACTTTGCACTTATCCTTCCCCATGCCTAATCTGTTAGGCATGGGGAAGTGCTTTTTATGTAGCTACATTTATTGGTAATAGGTCTTCTCTATGACAGCAGATGCCAGTAGTGGAGTTGTAGGACTTGGTTTATTACTCCCTTATCGCTTATCAGTAGTACACTTCTATGGAGGAATAGCTATATTTGTTCCAGAGAAACTATCCCAAATTCGTATAGTGAACATGAAACCAATCAGAGCAATATTACTTGTGCTTACCCTTCTCTCTTGGGTGGGTATAGCGACTTTGAGAGCACAGGAGCCTACTCGAGTGATAGCCCAGCAGGGTGTAGAGCAGCAACCTATCCAACGTAAGGGGCTCAAGTGGAAGGTGGCCGTAGGGCGATTCTCCAATGAGACCTATTATGGTAAAGGGATCTTCTACAACCGAGCCAATGACCCGATGGCCAAGCAGGCACTGGATATCTTGGTGGCTAAGTTGAGTACCTCGGGCAAGTTCATCCTACTAGAGCGTAGTGATATGGACAAGATCGCAGCAGAGCTAAGAAATACCCCTCAGCAAAAGGTGGGAGCTGACTACCTAATCCTAGGTTCGATCACTGAATATGGACGTAAAATCGTAGGTAAGGAAGGGCTCTTCACCTCAGAGAAAAAGCAGATCGTAGAGGCAGGTGTCAGTATTCGTATTGTCGATGTCTCGACAGGACTAGTCATCTACTCTGAGGAAGCCAAGGGGCATGCTGAGACAAGCAGCCGTAGCACCCTAGGCATGGGCGGTAGAGCAGGCTATGACGCTACGCTCAGCGACAAGGCCATCTCTGGGGCTATTGACCAACTCGTAGAGAATATCATCAATAAGTGTACGGATAGACCATGGCGTACCTACGTGATCAATGCTGATGAAGATGGAGTGATTCTCGCTGGAGGTGCTACTCAGGGTATCAAGGTCGGGGATACCTTCACTGTATACAAGCGGGGGAAGAAGGTAACGAACCCTCAGACAGGGACTACCTTTGAGCTCGCAGGCAAGCCGGTAGCTCAGGTGCGAGTGCAGAGCTTAGCTGGCGATACTCCAGAGACAGAATACTCCATCGTTGAATTTGTATCAGGTGCCCTAGATAACAAGGCTCTTGACACCTACTACGTACAGCCATAGTCTAACCCTTCCATCAGTTTACCATCATGTGCCATCCTATTAAGCGACTTGCCACTCTCTTTACGCTTACCCTTACTCTCCTCCTTGGCATTGCCTCATGTGGCTCTACGGCATCACTCTCTGGAGGTCTAAACGATGAGGCATACCTCGTCGTAGCCTCCTCCTCGGTATACCAAGGGCATAAGGTCTATGTCTCAATAGATGAAGAGTCCGTGGTCGGTATCGTTGCGATCCGTCCAGATCAAGTAACACCTAAAGCTAAGAGGATCACGATCACTCCTGGACGTCATCTCGTACGTATTCACGATGCTGAGAACCGAAAGCTCTTCGAGAAAGAGATCTTTGTCTCCACACGATCGACTAAAACCATTACACTACGCTAGCTAGTACTAAGTCTATATTCTATACCTGAAGCTGTATCCCTAATATAAGCATTATGAAACATCACCTCTGGAGCATGGCCCTTGTCGCTGTATTCCTGTCTAGCTGTGGCTCTACCAGCAAGCTCTACTCATGGTATAACTATGAGTCTGTCTCGTATGCTGTAGCCAAGAACCCAACACCTGAGCGTATCGAGACCCTAAAGAAAGTCTACGAGCGCCTTATCAACGAACCCAAGGGCTCACGTAAGATGCCACCTCCTGGTATCTGTGCTGAGTATGGTTACCTACTCTACAAGCAGGGGCAGCAAGAGAGGGGGCTTCGCCTACTAGAGCGAGAGATAGAACTCTATCCTGAGAGTACGTTCTTCATCGGTAATCTCATTAAGCAGCTCAAGAAATGAAACCAAAGCTACACCAGATCGCTGGACTTACGCTCCTTGGGCTCTCTTCTCTATTCCTTCACTCCTGCGGGCTAGGTAAGGACTATACTCGTGGAGCACTCTATCCGCACCTCTATAATGATAAGCCTAAGTCTATTCTCATCATGCCTCCGATCAATGAGACGAACCAAGTGGAGGCCAAGGATAGCTTCTTTGCGACACTGATGGTACCGCTAGCAGAGCAGGGCTATTATGTCTTTTCGCCTTTCCTGACAAAGGAGTTGATGCAACAGGAGAGTGCTGATGATGCTGAGCTCTTCTTCCAGGCAGACCTTTATCCTTTTGCTGAAGTCTTCGGGGCTGATGCATCGCTCTTTACCATTATACATCGCTGGGAGAAGAAGGCTCTAGTAGGAGATATTCTTATAGATGTAGAGTACATCCTCCGCTCTACTCATACGGGAGAGACTCTCTTTTCTCGTAGGATAGAGGGGGTACTAGACCTTTCTACCCCTCAGAATGGAAGTGGTGGGCTTGCAGGGATACTTGCGACTCTGCTTGTCGATATGGTGAGGACGGCTCTGACTGATAAGGCATTGGCCGCAAGCTATGCTAATAAGGAATGCGTATCAGATATGCCTGTAGGTATATATCATCCCAATTACGGCAAGGATAAGAAGACACCAGCGAAGGCTAGTACCCTCGAAGGTGTTCGTCTCCAACAGTAGATCATAGGAGATAGCCGTTATCTCTAAGGGCTACCATCCTTTCCTATTAGACCCTCTTTAAAGGTCGGATCCTCTTTGGAGAGGGGATATAAAGCCTCGGGGGCTCGTACTACTAGAGTACGAGCCCCCGAGGCTTTCTTTATATGATAGATGGGTACTACTTCCT
>NZ_CAJZFJ010000009.1 GCF_915070105.1 uncultured Porphyromonas sp. | reverse complement strand
GATACCTTTGCTAGTGGGTTGTAGTCAGCCCCCAGCACCTACGCTGGAGGCTAGGCCTCACCCACCTAAGTAAGCACGAAGACAATATCGAAGTCAATAACTATTCATTTTCAAATACTGCTCTTATGAAGAAGCACAATTTCTCGGCAGGACCATCCATCCTAGACGAAAGTGTGATCAAGGACGCAGCCTCTGCTGTCCTCAACTATGCAGGCACAGGCCTGTCCATCCTCGAAGTATCTCACCGTGGTAAGGAGTTCACAGCGACCATTGAGGAAGCTCGCAACCTGATGAAGGAGCTGCTCGATGTACCCGAGGGTTACGAAGTGATCTTCCTCGGGGGCGGTGCGAGCCTACAGTTCTATCAGGCTCCACTGAACCTACTGAAGACCAAGGCTGCCTACGTAGACTCCGGCACATGGGCGAGCAAGGCTGCTAAGGAAGCTAAGCTCGTCGGTGAAGTTGTCACCTTCTCCTCTAAGGCAGACAACTACGTCTGGTACCCCAAGCCATGGGAGAAGAACGAGGTGCCCGATGATGTAGACTACCTCCACATCACGACCAACAACACCGTCTACGGTACAGAGCTCCGCTACGACCCAGACGTCAAGACTCGTCTCGTGGGTGATATGTCCTCCGACATCTTCACTCGTGAGGTGGATGTAGCTAAGTACGACCTCATCTACGGTGGTGCACAGAAGAACATCGCTCCTGCTGGTGTGACCTTCGTCATCGTACGCCGTGATGCCCTCGGCCACGTAGACCGTCCTCTGCCTACGATGCTCGACTATCGTACGCACATCGAGAAGGACTCTATGTTCAACACCCCTCCCGTATTCCCCATCTACGTCGCCCTGCAGACGATGAAGTGGTACAAGGAGCTCGGCGGTGTGAAGACCCTCGAAAAGATGAACCTCGAGAAGGCTCGCATCCTATACGATGCCATCGACTCCAGCCGTCTCTTCCGTGGTACCGTCAATCCCGAAGACCGCTCGATCATGAACGTCTGCTTCGTCATGAAGGACGAGTACAAGGAGCTCGAAAAGGACTTCTTCGACCTCGCTACCTCACGCGGTATCTCCAGCATCAAGGGTCACCGCTCTGTAGGAGGCTTCCGTGCTTCACTCTACAATGCTCTACCCAAGACGAGCGTAGAGTTCCTCGTAGAGGCAATGAAGGACTTCGAGCGTAAGCACTAGTCCAAGTACCCATACCTAAGCTAAGCATAAGGCTGAGTACACCCCCATGAAGCAACGTATGGGCACCACCTCTATTTTTTCCCAGGGCCGAGGTGAGCTGTCTGTACGTTGCTTCGCTTATCATACGTCTATTCGTACTAACTAACATATCCCATAGAGAAAAGAATCATGTCTAAAGTTCTTATCGCCACCGAAAAGCCATTCGCAGCTCCTGCCGTAGCAGGGATTCGCCAGATCCTTACCGATGCAGGCTTCGACGTCGTAGCCCTAGAGAAGTACACCTCCAAGGCCGAACTCCTCGCCGCAGTAGCCGACGTAGAGGCTATCATCATCCGTAGTGACATCATAGATAAGGAGGTCTTCGACGCTGCCAAGCAGCTCAAGATCGTTGTGCGTGCTGGCGCAGGCTACGACAACGTAGACCTAGAGGCTGCCACCGCACACGGCGTATGTGTCATGAACACCCCTGGACAGAATGCCAACGCTGTGGCTGAGCTCGTCTTCGCCCTCCTACTCTTCTCTGTCCGCAATCGCTTCAACGGCGCATCCGGCACAGAGCTCAAGGACAAGAAGCTCGGACTACTGGCCTATGGGAACACCGGTCGCAACGTGGCTCGTATCGCCAAGGGCATCGGCATGGAGATCTTTGCCTTCGACCCCTACACCCCAGCTGATGTGATGGTCAAGGAAGGTGTGACTCCCGTTAGCTCACAGAAGGAGCTCTTCTCCACCTGTGACGTCGTCTCCCTACACATCCCCGCTACTCCCGAGACCAAGGGCTCTATCGGCCGTGAGCTCGTAAGCCTCCTACCTAAGAAGGCTATCCTCGTCAATACAGCTCGTAAGGAGATCATCAACGAAGCAGAGCTACTCGAGCTCCTCAAGGAACGCGAAGACCTTCGCTACCTCAGCGACATCCGTCCCGCTAACCACGAAGAGATGGAGGCTGCCCTCGGCGAACGCTACTTCTCCACACCTAAGAAGATGGGTGCTCAGACCGCTGAAGCCAATACCAACGCTGGTCTAGCTGCTGCTCGCCAGATCGTGGGCTTCATCAAGGAGGGCAACGAACGCTTCCGCCTCAACAAGTAGCCGACACATACACGTACACATCACACTAGCACAAACACCATCCTATGGCTGTCATCAAACCATTCCGTGGTATCCGCCCACCCCAAGACCTCGTAGAGCGTGTGGCCTCTCGCCCCTACGACGTACTCAATAGCGACGAAGCTCGTGCCGAAGCAGCGGGCAACGAGATGTCCCTCTACCACATCATCCGTCCCGAGATCGACTTCCCAGTCGGTACAGACGAACATGAGGAGAAGGTCTACGCTAAGGCGGCTGAGAACTTCCGCCACTTCCGGGAAAAGGGCTGGCTCGTACAGGACGACAAGGAGAACTACTACGTCTACGCTCAGACGATGAACGGCAAGACACAGTACGGCCTCGTCGTCTGCGCCTCTGTCCAAGACTACATGACGGGCGTCATCAAGAAGCATGAGCTTACCCGCCGTGACAAGGAGGAGGACCGTATGAAGCACGTACGTGTGAACAATGCCAACATTGAGCCTGTCTTCTTCGCCTACCCCTCCCAAAAGGAGATCAACGACATCGTCGCTAAGTACACGAAGGAGAAGCCCGTCTACAGCTTCATCGCTCCACTAGACGGCTTCGGTCACGAGTTCTGGATCATCGACAACGAAGCCGATATCCATCGTATCACCGAGCTCTTCGCGGCTATGCCTGCGCTCTACATCGCAGACGGTCACCACCGTTCCGCTGCCGCTGCCCTCGTGGGTGATGAGAAGCGCAAGCAGAACCCCAACCATCGTGGCGATGAGGAGTACAACTACTTCATGGCTGTCTGCTTCCCCGACGACCAGCTGACCATCATTGACTACAACCGTGTCGTCAAGGATCTCAATGGCCTCACCAAGGAAGAGCTCCTAAAGAAGCTCGAGGAGAACTTCATCGTCGAGGACAAGGGTACGGAGATCTACAAGCCCGCATGCTTGCACAACTTCGCCCTCTACCTCGGAGACCACTGGTACTCACTCACAGCCAAGCCCGGCACGTACGACGACCACGATCCGATTGGGGTACTTGACGTGACGATCTCCTCCAACCTCATCCTCGACAAGATCCTTGGCATCAAGGACCTGCGTTCGGACAAGCGCATCGACTTCGTCGGTGGTATCCGTGGCCTTGGCGAGCTAAAGAAGAGGGTGGACAGCGGTGAGATGAAGTTTGCCCTTGCCCTCTATCCCGTATCGATGAAGCAACTCATTGACATCGCCGACTCGGGCAATATTATGCCACCTAAGACCACGTGGTTCGAGCCTAAGCTCCGCTCAGGCCTGATCATCCACGAGCTTGTCTAGAAGTAGTTTTCTACACAGAGAAGCCTCCGAGGGTTGTCTTTCCAACGCCTTCGGGGGTTTCTTTGCTCCTATCTCCATCCCTCCCTTCGGGGGACACACTCTTCCTTATCAATACCCCCAATCACTAGGACACACGATGAGACCAATCCTTCGTACCCTGACACTTGCCCTCACGGCACTCCTCCTCATTCCACTCTCTTCCTGCGGGAAGGACAACAAGCCCACCCCCACACCTCCCGATCCTCAGCCCGCTAAGCGTGAGGACATCGTCGGTAAGGTACACACCATAACCTCTATCTTTGGAGACAAGGAGACTCCGGTCAAGGCTCGTTCCGTCACTACCTACGACAAGCAACTACGCCCCCAAAGCTCTGTATCAGAGAGGCTCAAGGACGGCAAGCTTGTCCCTAACGTAGAGACCTTTTTCTCCTATGATACCTCTGGTCGCCTCATCGAAGAGAAAAGCCGTGAAGTAGGATTCGGATGGGACTACAGGAGGTATCAATATAAAGATGGACTCCTCTTCCAGTTCGAGGATCTCCTCAGCGGAAATGGCGCCCAAAAATCGATTACCCAATACACCTACGGTCCCGATCGCAAGAAGGAAACGGGGATCTATGTATTTGCACAGGGTAGAGAAGATGGCACTCACTACCTATCCTACAGCTACGAGGGGGAGGTAGAGGTAGAGGCTACCTACACTGACCCCGAGAGGAAGAATCTCGTCGCACGTAATAAGCGCACCTATGACAAGGAGGGGCGTGTGATCAAATCGGTCGCCACGACGATCGAGCTAGAGCAGGGTAAGGAGATCATCCGCTCCACCTCCATCCATGAGACCCGCTTCGGTATCTTCGGTGAAGAGGTCTACTCTGAGTTCACCCACCTTGATGCACAGGGGAAGACCACTAGTCACTCCATCAGTGGCTACCACTACACCAAGTACAATGCTCAGGGGCTCCCTATTGAGGGATTTAGGCTTGATGACGAGGATAGAATCCACTTCACCCTAGAGTACACCTTCTACTAATGGCCTCCTGCCACTAGTGGAGCATTCACTTGACCACATTTTATAACATTAATAATAACAAGCACTATGAAAACAAGCTTTCACCATCTGACACTCGCCCTTGCGACACTTGTTCTCATTCCACTCTCTTCCTGCGGGAAGGACAACAAACCCACACCAACCCCACCCCCTCCTACTCCTCATCATGCTAAGCGTGAGGATGTCATCGGTAAGGTGCGCACCGTTACCTTCACCTATCGCGACAAGAAGGCTCAGCTCCAGTCCCGTAGCACCTTCACCTACGACAAGCAACTCCATCTTACTGAATACCTCGACGAGATCCTCGAAAACGACAAGCTTGTCCCCTCCCACGAAGGGAAGAACTCCTATGACGCATCAGGCCACCTCACCCAAGAGTATTCTCGTGAAATCGCCTCAGATAAGAGACAAACAAAGCGATACACGTACACAAATGGGCTACTAACACAGGTCGAGCTTGATGAGCCTGGAAATGGTATCGAAAGCAAGCAAACTACCATCCAATACACCTACGACTCCAACAAAAAGAGAAAGACTGGAGTCTATACATCCTACCTCGACATAGATCCCGACAACAAGACCATAAACTACTACTCCTACAGCTACGAAGGGGAAGTAGAGGTTGAGAATGTCTATGCCGATAAGGAGATGAAAACACTCATTAGGCGCAATAAGCGCACCTATGATAACGAGGGTCGCATCACCAAGGAGGAGCTGTACAACATCAAGATCGCAGACAACAAGGAGGTCGTGAGCCTCTCCTCGCGCAATATTATTCGCTATGGCATCTTTGGCGAAAAGCTCTCAGATGAGACCTATAGATACGATGATCAGGGGCAGGTCTCCGAGCATTTTATCACTGGCACTCGCTACACCAAGTACAATGCTCAGGGGCTACCTATCGAAGGCGCACCCCTCGAGAAGAAAGACGAGGTAGTTACCATAGAGTACACCTTCTACTAGAGGCTTCCTGCCACTAGTGGGGCTTTCTCTTGACCTCATTTCCTAACAGTAACAAGCAATGAAAGTAACCTTTCGCCATCTAACGCTTGCCCTCACGGCACTCCTCCTCATCCCTCTCGCCTCCTGCGGGAAGGACAACAAACCCACCCCCACACCTCCCGACCCAAAGCCCGCTAAGCGTGAGGATATCATCGGTAAGGTACATCTCGTCACCGTAATCAACTTCGACAAGGAGGGTAAGATCGACAGCCGTCTGACACTCAGCTTTGATAAGCAACTTCGCTTCTCAAGGATGCTCACAGAGAGCTTCGAGAACGAGAAGTTCACCCCCATCTTCGACACCGAATATACCTACGACAACTCTGGCCACCTCATCGAAGAGAAAAACCTTGAAGCTGGGTTCGACTGGGACTACAAGAGGTATAAATATAAGGATGGGCTCCTCGTCCAGTTCGAGGATCTTCCTAGCGAAAAGCGGGCTACCAAGTCGATCACTCAGTACACCTACGGCCCTGACCGCAAGAAGAAGTCTGGGATCTATATATACGCTTATAACCAGACAGATGGCACTCACTACCTCTCCTACAGCTACGAGGGAGAGGTAGAGGTCGAGACCATCTATGCGGACTCGGAGAAGAAGGAGCCCATCAAACGTAATAAGCGCACCTATGACAAGGAGGGGCGTGTGATCAAAGAAGTCTCCACAGAGATCAAGCTAGACAATGGAAAGGAGACCATCACCTACACCCGTAGCCACGAGGTTCGTTTCGGTATCTTTGGCGAGCAGATCTACACCGAAGATGTCAGCAAATATTCAGATGGAAAGGTCACACGCGATTGGAGCGAAGTTCGCTACACGAAGTATAACGCCCTAGGGCTTCCCATCGCTGGCTTCCTCATTGACGAGGAAGGGGTTCAGCTCCCCCTTACCCTAGAGTACACACTCTATTAGCACACTCTCGGGCGTAGGCTCAGCGAGGGGGGATGCCCCCTTCACGAGCTATTCGCCTCACAAGTCCACCCAAGAAGATATACATGCAGAGCCGTCCCCCGCATCGGGGGGGCGGCTCTGATTCGTTTTAGCCTACGAGGTACATTCGGTGTGAGGAGCAAGTAGGTCTAATGGATAAAGTCACTAGAGGACGACGGCAATGCAGTCGAGGAGCCTACACTCCTAGTAGCGACATCTGCTCCCTAGGGGAAGAATTACGAGGCGTACACCTACTACCTAGGAGGGGAAAGTATACACGTGTGTATACAACAGTGTACTCACGTGTACACAAGTGTATACACGCGTGTACACAACTTCGCTCTAAGTATGCGCATCGTAGGAGTCTTAGGATATATCTCATCGGGCTCTTGGGATACGTCTCGGAGGGGTCTCTCCGGGACGTCTCTCGGGACTAACACCTAGACGCTCCAGAGGTCAGGGCTAAGACTAAGTTCCCACTTGTACGTAAAACCAGCCCCCACAAAGAGCCGACAAGTCGTGCAGACGAGAGAAGAGTGGCATTGGCGGAAAAAGGAAGGTCACTCAGCTCGGGGAGCTTGCTACCTTGCCCCCATAACCTTAGTTTTATTTATATTTGTCTCTTAGATGCTTACGGGTGTAGCATCGATCAAAACTACGCAAATGATAGCTTATCTCAACGGACTATATACCGAACTTACCCCTACCGCCGTACTCGTCGAGTGTGCAGGCGTAGGCTACCATGTCTCGATCTCTCTGACGACCTACACCGCCCTCTCGGGGCAGCGTGAGGGCAAGATCCTCATCACCGAGATCATCAGGGAGGATGCGCACCTACTCTTTGGCTTTGCTACGGCAGCTGAGCAGGAGCTCTTTCGCCATCTCATGAGCGTCTCGGGGGTAGGACCTAATACCGCTCGCATCATCCTCAGTTCATACCCTCCGCATGAGCTCAACAGCATCATCACCCTCGGACAGATCGAGCCCCTCAAGGCCATCAAGGGTATTGGGCTGAAGACCGCCCAGCGTATCCTCGTGGATCTCCGTGGCAAGCTCCCTCCCATCGAAGGCGACTTCCCCACGACGAGCACAGCTACCGAGCCGAAGAAGGGACGGGGAGCACAGCCCCTCGACACCACCACACCCAGCGAGGCCGTCAGCGCCCTCAAGATGCTGGGCTATCCCGAGGCTGCCGCACAGAAGGTCATCCGTCAGCTCATCGCCTCTGACCCCACCATCCGTGTGGAGGAGCTCATCAAGCAGAGTCTGAAGCTCCTCTAGCCACGTGGTGCCCCGTAGGCTCATATTGCTCCTCGGCCTAGGCTACAGCCTCTTGGCTGGCATCCTAGCGCTCAGCATGCCTCTATGGGGACAAAGCCCTCGGCCTAGATGGGTGGACAGCACCCTCCTGCTCCCAGAGAGCGACACAGATCTACAGCGTCTCTCCCCCTCGGGGATCACCCTAAGCACACCACGAAGCATAGAGACTCGCTTCGTGTACGATCCTCGCACTGGACTTTACTTCCTGACCACCTTCCTCGGGGGTAAGCCCCTAGGGACTCCCATTGCCTATACCCAAGCGGAGTACACCCGCTATATGGAGCGACGCAGCACGTCACGCTACTGGGATGAGCTCTACCGACAGGGCAAAAGCGCCAGCACGGAGAAGGGACGTAATCCCCTTGACCTAAGGCTGGAGCAGAGCGTGGCAGAGTGGCTCTTTGGCAAGGGAGGTATTCGTCTCAGACTCCAGGGTAGTGCCGAGCTCTCCGCTGGCCTCAAGACGACCCATACCGATGATCCTTCGCTCAGCGAACGAGCACGCCGACACACCTTCTTCGACTTCGATGAGAAGATCCAGGCCTCGGTACAAGCCACCATAGGGACAAAGCTTAGCTTCGGGATGAACTATGCCACGGGGGCAACCTTCGAGGCCGATGCACGCAGGCTGAAGCTCGCCTTCGAGGGCAACGAGGATGACATCATTCGCTTGATCGAGGTTGGGAATGTCTCGATGACCCCGAGGAACTCCCTCATCAGCGGAGGGGGGACACTCTTCGGGATGCACACGCAGCTCCAGATGGGACGCCTGCAGATGGATCTACTCGTGAGCCAGCAGCGTAGCCAGACGAGGCGGGTCTCCTCCAGTGGCGGACGGCAGACAGAGGCCTTCGAGATCTCGGCTTCGGACTATGATGCCTCTAGGCACTTCTTCCTCTCGGAGTACTTCCGTTCGCACTATGAAGGGGCGCTACGTACCCTACCCTATGTCCGATCGGCGGTACAGATCACACGTGTAGAGCTGTGGGTGACGAACCGTCGAGGGCAGTTTGACGACGCACGCAATATCCTGGCCTTCACCGACCTCGGAGAGCCCGAGGTACTGCACAACGGACATATCAGCCTGAGCTCCCCTCGCCTACCCGTACCAGCCAACCCCGCCAATAGCCTTTACCAGAGCCTCACCCTCCGCCCCGAACTGAGACAGATCGAGGGTGTGACCACCGCCCTTACCCCCGACTACACCGCCTCCTCTGACTATGAGCGTATCGAGAGCGCACGTAGGCTAGAGCCCAGCGAATATACCCTACATCCCACACTGGGCTATGTGAGTCTCACCGCAGCCCTCGCCCCCGATGAGGTGCTAGCGGTCGCCTACGAATTCACCTATCAGGGGCAGGTCTATCGTGTCGGGGAATTTGCCTCCGACCGCCCCGACAGCTCTACCGAGACCCTCTTCGCCAAGCTCCTCAAGGGGAGCAACCTCGTCCCCACCTCGCCCTACTGGCCTCTGATGATGCGCAATGTCTATAGTCTAGGCTCTGGAGTGAGGGATGTCCAGCAGGCAGACTTCCGCCTAGATGTCTACTATCGGGATGATGCTACGGGGATCGCCCTACCCTATCTGCCCGAGGGACCACTCCGTGGGCAGCGGCTACTCTCTGTCCTAGGCCTTGATAGGCTGGACAGTCGGCAGGAGGCACGGCAGGATGGACGCTTTGACTTCGTAGAGGGCTACACCATCCGCTCACGTGATGGGCTCATCTTCTTCCCTACGGTCGAGCCCTTCGGGGGTACGCTTGCTCAGGCTCTGGGTGGGGGAAGTATGGCGAGCAAATACGCCTATACCGAGCTCTACCAAAGGACGAGGGTCGAGGCACAGCAGCTCGCAGAGAAGAACAAGTACAGCCTGCGGGGCTCCTACCGTGCGACCAACGAGGGGGAGATCTCCCTCGGGACGACAGGCGTCGCAGAGGGATCGGTGAGGGTCATGGCAGGCGGACAGCTCCTCCGGGAGGGCACGGACTACAGTGTAGACTACGGGGCGGGGATCGTGAAGATCCTCAATAAGCAGCTCCTAGAGACCAAGACTCCCATCGAGGCCTCCGTGCAAGGCGAAGGGGGACTAGGGCAGCAGCGCAAGACGGTACTAGGGCTTGACCTAAGCTACCAGCTCTCTCGTAGTCTCCGCCTCGGGGCTACCCTCATGCACCTCTCCGAGCTCCCTCTGACGACCAAGGTTCGGCTCGGGGAAGAGAGTATGCGCAATACGATGTGGGGGCTCAACTTCAGCTACCAGAGCCAAGCCCCTTGGCTCACGAAGCTCCTGAACAAGCTCCCCTTCGTCGAGCACACAGCCCCCTCCTCACTCAGCCTATCGGGGGAGTTTGCCCACCTCATCCCCGGACACTACGAGGACAAGTATACTCGGGGCTACAGCTCGCTGGATGACTTCGAGAGCTCACGTAGCACCATCGACCTCATGAGCCCTCATGCCTGGCAACTCTCCTCCACTCCTGTCTCTATGATCCCCCCGGGGCTCACCCCTACGGACTACCTACGCTATGGCGAGCGGAGGGCGCAGCTGGCATGGTTCACCATCGACCCGCTCTTCACCCGAGAGCGCAGTAGCCTCACCCCAGCCTATATCAGGAACGACCCCGACTATGTGAGCAATCACTTCGTCCGAGAGATCCCCACGCAGGAGCTCTTCCCCTTCCGTGATCAGAACCTTAGCCAGGCCAGCTACCTACAGACGCTTTCCCTAAGCTATTACCCCGAGGAGCGTGGCCCCTATAACCTCAACTCCTCTGCCCTCCTCCCCACGGGACGACTAAGCACCCCCGAGAAGAGCTGGGCGGGGATCATGCGTAGGATCGACCAAGCGGACTTCGAGGCTGCGGGCATCGAGTACCTAGAGCTCTGGATGATGGACCCATACGTCCACGGAGCCTCGCCCCAGTCAGGAGCGCTGTACATAGACCTCGGGGATATATCGGAGGACATACTACGAGACGAACGGAAATTCTTTGAGAACGGCCTGCCCATCGTCCCCACCCCCTCTGCCACCGAGGACGGCCCTTGGGGCAAGGTACCCACCCGACAGAGCGTGGGCTATGCCTTCGACAATGCCGCTGGGGCACGTGAGCGACAAGACGTGGGCCTCAACGGACTCTCTACTGAGGAGGAGAAGACCTACCCCGCCTATGCCGCCTATCTCTCTGCCCTGAGTAGCACCCTTAGCGCAGCCACTCGGGCTGCATGGCAGAGTGATCCATTCAGCCCACTGAATGACCCAGCGGGGGACAACTTCCACCATTACCGAGGGGCAGACTATGATGCCGCCCGCCTACCTATCCTGGAGCGATACAAGAGGTACAACGGCACAGAGGGCAACTCTCAGGCCTCACGAGACGATGACTACAGTCAGGCCAGCACCGTCAGCCCCGACACCGAGGACATCAATAGGGACTATAGCCTCAATGAGCAGGATCGCTACTTCGAGTACCGTATCTCGCTCCGTCCCGAGGATCTAAGACCCGGCCGAGGCTTCGTCGTCGGAGAGCGTACTGCCGAGGTGACCCTGCGCAATGGACAGCAGTCCACGGTACGCTGGCTCCAGCTCAAGGTACCCCTGCGCTCCTTCACCTCCCGAGTCGGGGGGGCACGAGACTGGCGCAGCATACGTTTCATGCGCATGTACCTCACGGGCTGTCAGGAGGAGCTACAGCTACGCTTCGGCGCTCTACGTCTGGTACGTGGAGACTGGCGCACCTATGAGGGTCAGCTGGACGAGCAGACACCACCCGCTCCCATAGGCGACCTCTCTGTGACCTCCGTAAATATCGAGGAGCATGGCGATCGTGAGCCGATCAACTACGTCCTCCCCCCCGGCGTATCTAGGACACTAGACAGCCAGCAGAGCCAGAGCCTACAGCAGAATGAGCAGGCGCTCTCCATCCGCCTACAGGGACTCACCTCGGGGGATACTCGTGCCGTCTACCGCAGTGCTCACTACGACCTACGTCGCTACCGCCGTCTCCAGCTCTTCGCCCATGCTGAGGAGCTGGTGGGAGAGACGACACCTACCGAGGATGGGGACTTCACCCTATTCCTGCGCCTAGGCTCGGACTATCGGAGCAACTACTACGAGTACTCCCTCCCCCTACGCCTCACCCCTGCTGGACGATACAGCTCCGAGAACCCCACTGACCGAGAGCGGGTATGGCCTACGGAGAACTTCATCGACCTGGCCCTCGACCAGCTCATCGCCCTCAAGCGCCGACGCAACGCCTCCATAGAGCAGGGCTTAGGGGCTACGCTCTACCAGCCCTTCTCCACAGCGAGCAAGGAGCACCCACAGCACACCCTCACCATCCTAGGTAGCCCCTCTCTCTCCTCCATCCGTACGATACTCATCGGGGTGCGCAATGCCTCGGGGGTAACGAAGAGCGTGGAGGTGTGGGTCAATGAGCTACGTGTCGGCGACTACCACGAGGAGGGGGGCTGGGCAGCCAATGCACAGGCTGCCCTCCAGCTCTCTGACCTAGGATCGGCCAACGTCCGTGCGCAGTATATCTCCTCGGGCTTCGGAGCGATTGACCAGCCCCTCGGCGCACGAAGCCTAGAGAGCAGACGAAGCATACACCTCTCCTCGGGAGCTGAACTAGGTCGTCTCCTACCCGAGCAGGCCAAGGTCTCTATTCCCCTCTATTACACCCTATCTGACGAGGTCACGACCCCCGAGTACAACCCCATGGACGAGGATGTACGTCTCTCCGAGGCGCTCTCCGGCCTCCCTCGTGCTCGGCGGGACTCCCTCCTTAGGCGCACCATCACCCACCGCAAGACCCGAGCCCTCTCTCTCTCGGGAGTATCGGTCGGCATCCAGTCCCGTGAGCCTATGCCCTACGACCCTGCCAACCTCTCCCTATCCTTCGGGCACAATACCACCGAGGAGCATACCCCCGAGATCGAGTACAATCGTCACCTCGACTGGCAGGCCTCCGCCAGCTACGACTATACCCCGACGTGGCAACCTCTACGTCCCTTCAAGTCCCTCCGTGGGCAGAGTCCTTGGGCGACCTTCCTCAGGGACTACGGGCTCTCCCTATGGCCCTCTCGCCTCACCCTACAGAGCACGATGCTCCGTAGCTATGACGAGGAGCAGCTACGCAGTATCGGCACCGACGACCCGAGCAGTCGCATACCTGCCACCTTCGCCCAGCAGTTCCTGTGGAGTAGGAAGCTTAGCCTAAGCTGGGCACCTACTAGTTCGCTTAGCTTCACGCTCTCCAGTGGGACGGATGCACGTATCGAGGAGCCCCACCAGCAAGTCAATCGTGCCCTCAACCCCGATGGCTGGCGTCTCTGGCGGGACTCCGTCATGCGAAGCATCGGAGAGGGGGGGACACCGCTGCACTATGCCCAGAGCACGACCCTCACTTGGCAACTCCCCACTGCTCGTATTGCCCCCTTGAGCTTCCTCACCTCTCAGCTCTCCTATACGAGTAGCTACAGCTGGGATCGTGGAGCCCTAGTCCCAGACCCCAGTGTCCGTGTGGCGAATACACTCATGGCTCAGGGAAGTATCGAGAGCTCCACCCAGCTCCTCCTCCGCCAGCTCTACCGCAAGAGCGCCTACCTGCGCCGTCTCGAGGATCGCTATGCCCGAGATGTGGCGCAGGCAGAGACGAGGAAGGGAGGGACAAAGGGCAAGCGTCCCAAGCAGCATGAGGAGCAGGGCTTCCTCTCCGAGGCACTTGATCGCCTCGTCTACACCCTCACCTCCCTCAAGGATATGACCCTCACCTATCGCACGACGACCCAGACCCTCCTACCGGGCTTCCTCCCCAACATCAAGGCCATCGGGGGACAAGGTCGCTCCGGGGGTATGCTCACTCCGGGGCTTGCCTTCGCCCTCGGGCTCACCGATGCAGGCTTCGTAGACCAGCTTGCCGAGCGGGGCGATCTCCTACTGGATGCCGAGCGCCCCACCCCAGCAGCCTTCACACGTACAGTCACCTATGACCTTCGGGCTACCCTCCAGCCCCTAAGGGACCTCACCATCACCCTCTCGGGCAACCACACCCGCACCGACCGCACCGAGGTGCAGTACATGTACTCGGGGCGGCCAAGGCTCTATGGCGGAGACTTCACCATGACGACCATCGGGCTAAGGGGCTTCTTCGCCTCGCCAGGTGCTCGCTCGGGCTATGCCTCGGAGCCCTTCGCCCGCTTCCTAGACTACCGCAGGCGGATCGCCCAGCGACAGCAGAGTCGCTACTCCTCCCTCCAGCCCTCCGCACCGCTCGAGGAGAATGCCCCTGCGGTACTCATCCCCGCCTTCCGTGCAGCCTACTCACAGGCTGGAGGAGTAGATGGGGTCAGCCTACGTGCCCTCCCTGCCCTCTCGGGGATGCTCCCCAACTGGACGCTCCACTACACAGGGCTCACCCGTATCCCCCTACTTAGGGAACACTTCCGCTCGATCTCCCTGCGCCATACCTACCGAGCGACCTATACCGTGGGGGGCTTCTCCTCGCTAGCAGGCTGGCAAGGGGAGGATACCGACCAGCTCGGGCTCAGACACCTACCTGCCTCGGATGGTTCGGGGGGTGGGACGACACAGCTCAGCTATGCCTTCGACATCGGTTCGGTGGCTATACAGGAAAGCTTCTTCCCCCTTCTGGGGCTAGAGATGACTTGGAACAACGGGCTAGGGATGAGTGCCCAGTGGCGACGAAGCCGTGGGGTGGTGCTGAACCTCTCGGCCTTCAGCATCATCGAGACGAGCTCCAACGAACTAAGCCTAGGTCTTGGCTATAAGATCGCCGACCTACGACAGCTCCTCCACCCTACCCCCACGAAGGGGAGACGAGCCCGACGCACCAAGGCCGAGCCCTCCTCCCCCAAGGGGCTGACCCTACGAGGCGAGTACAGCTATCGTCGCTCCCAGAGCCTCATCCGCCGTATCCAGGAGGTCGTCACCCAGGCGACCTCGGGGCTAGCGGACACTCGCCTGAGACTGAGTGCCGAGTACGAGCTGAGTCGCCTCATCGCCCTCAAGGCCTACTACGAGTGGTCTCGCAATGTCCCCCTCGTGAGCACCTACTCCTTCCCCATTTCCACGACAGCCTATGGGCTCTCCCTACGCCTCACCTTGACCAACTAGCCCCGCCCTGCCCCTGTAGACTCACCTCAAGAGCAGGAGGGCAGGCAAAGACTCCAGGCTCCACTCTCACCCCATATAGGGGACTTCATGGAACTGAAAGACGAAGGGCAGAAAGACGAGTGGGTCGCTATCCATATCTTCGGATAGCGACCCACTCCTTTATATGAGGGTTGCCGATAGGGGTGGGATACTAGGAGGACTTGACAAGTACCTCCCCCCTGCCCCTAGAAGCGAATACCATAGACCATTTCTATGGGGACGGTGATCACACCTTGCTTAGTAGAGGTCCTCCAGTAGTGCTTCCCTCCGTCATATCCCACCTTGGTACGGAAGAAGCCCAAGCCTGCTGAGAGGCGAATATAGCTATTGTCACTCACCCCGAAGGTCCAGCCAAAGGTAGGAGCAAAGGACAGCGTATATAGAGGGCGGTCATCCCCCTTCGTATAGGAAGGACCTAGGATCGTCATACGAGCCCATTCCCCGTTAAGCCTCACAGTCAGATAGCCTCCCGTATGAAAGAGGTCACTGGAGGACTGCCCCGAGAAGTACCAGCGCGGCTCAAAGCTGAGGAACGGGGTAAGCCCCCCAAAGGCGAAACGCTTGCCATCCAAGTCCTTCTTGGCACTAAATCCAGCATCTAGTACCAGCCCAGCACGTGTCGTGACGGAGAAGTGTCTACCTAGTGTCAGCTCATACAGAGCGGTGTTATGTGAGCCTAGCTCCACGCCGAAGGCTTTCTGTCGCACCTGCGCAGTAGCAGCACTTAGCCCGAGCACTAGAGCAAGGGCGAAGAGTGTTATTTTCTTCATCATATTATCCTAAGGGAGTATAGCTCTCCCTGTCTGCATCCGAAGATTTGTTTTAGTTATTAAGTTGTTCGTTTGATACATCGACCTACCCTCCAAGCCTAGGGCTGTAGCACTAGAGCCTTGGGGCATTTCGGCTGCGAAGATAGGGCAAATCCCCCCACCCCTCACATAGCCCCACTTCCCCCTTCCAAAGAGCTCTTCCCCTACCCACTCGTAACGCACTCTCCGAGAGCCCCATCCACGGGGTATCGAGAGGCCAAGGAGAGGACTCGGTAAGAGCGTCACAATCACCTTACATAGGTGACGAGGACGCTCTTACCGAGAACGCTGTGACGCTCTTACCGAGAGCGCACTTGCGCTCTCGGTAAGAGCGTTTCACCCCTCTAGTAACCTTCGTCACAGAGCCCATTTACACGTGAGCACAAGCAGGGATATTGTATGGAAGACCAAGGGGTTCGCCAAGCCATTGGGAGGGTGAATAGCCCACACGAGAGTGGTCGGCTCCATTACCGTTAAGAGGGGGAAGCGATGTAGTAAGACGAGAAGAAGGGGAATAAAGGCGTAGGGAGAGGGGGACTATGGGTAACGCAGAAAGGGTGTCTTAGGGGAGCGAATCACACTTAGGATACAGATTTATAGTATTTTTGTCGTTATAAACTTTTCACCCAATAACGATAAGGAGGACTATGACCACAGAGAGAGAGGTCACGACCATAATAGAAGATGAAGGGAAGAAGAGCCTGAACTTCATCGAGCAGATCGTAGAGCGCGATCTCAGCGAAGGGAAGCACGACGGGCGTATACAGACCCGCTTCCCACCCGAGCCCAACGGATACCTGCACATCGGCCACGCCAAGGCTATCTGCATGGACTTCGGCATCGCACAGAAGTACGGCGGAGTGTGTAACCTGCGCTTCGACGACACCAACCCCACCAAGGAGGATGTCGAGTACGTGGACGCTATCCGTGAGGATATCGAGTGGCTGGGCTTCCATTGGGGACAAGAGTTCTATGCCTCGGATTACTTCGATCAGCTGTACCACTTCGCCGAGGAGCTCATCCTAGCTGGCCATGCCTACGTAGATGAGCAGACTGCCGAGCAGATCGCCCAGCAGAAGGGTACCCCTACCACCCCCGGTGTGGCGAGCCCCTACCGTGACCGCCCACGTGAGGAGAGCCTAGAGCTCTTCCGTCGGATGAACTCCGGGGAGCTGAAGGAGGGCTCGATGATCCTAAGGGCAAAGATCGATATGGCTTCGCCCAACATGCACTTCCGTGACCCGATCATCTACCGCATCATCAAGGTCCCCCACCACCGCACGGGTACGAAGTGGAACGTCTATCCGATGTACGACTTCGCCCACGGGCAGAGCGACTACTTCGAGGGTGTCACACACTCGATCTGTACGCTGGAGTTCGTCGTGCACCGCCCACTCTATGACTACTTCATCGACCTACTGAAGCAGGTCGAGCCGGGTCAGGATGGCCCTTACCGCCCACGCCAGTACGAGTTCAACCGCTTGAACCTCACCTACACGATGATGAGCAAGCGCAAGCTCCTACAGCTCGTCAAGGAGGGCTTCGTCTCGGGTTGGGATGACCCCCGTATGCCTACTATCTGCGGGCTACGTCGTCGTGGCTACACCCCCGAGTCCATCCGTGGCTTCATCGACCGCATCGGCTACACGAAGTACGATGGGATGATCGATGTCGCCCTGCTGGAGCACTCTGTCCGTGAGGATCTCAACCGCCGTGCCCTACGTGGCTCTGCCGTCCTGCGCCCCGTACGTCTCGTCATCACGAACTACCCCGAGGGACAGACAGAGGATATGGCCTTCCTCAACAACCCCGAGGACCCCAACTCCGACTCCCACACGATCCGCTTCTCCCGAGAGCTCTACATCGAGGCCGAGGACTTCATGGAGGATGCGCCTAAGAAGTACTTCCGTATGACCCCTGGGCAGGAGGTGCGCCTAAAGAGCGCCTACATCGTACGCTGCACCGGGTGCAAGCGTGATGAGGCGGGCAATGTCGTAGAGGTCTATGCCGAGTACGCCCCCGAGACCCTAAGCGGACGCCCCGAGAGCAACCGCAAGGTCAAGGGTACTATCCACTGGGTATCCGCCACGGACAGCGTGGAGGCCGAGGTGCGCCTGTATGACCGCCTCTTCACCGATGAGGATCCCTCAGAGATCAAGGACAAGGAGCTCTCGGAGCTACTCAATCCCGAGTCACTCGAGGTCGTCAAGGGCTGTCGCATAGAGCCCTTCCTCGCTGGGGCACAGCTCGGGGAGTACTACCAGTTCCAGCGTATCGGCTACTTCTGCCTTGACCCCGACAGCCGTCCCGATCACCTCGTCTTCAACCGCACGGTCTCGCTCAAGGATACGTGGAAGAAAGTCAATAAGTAGTCCTCCACTGCATCCAATAGGTCCAATATGCTCGAATCCCTAGGCTTCATCCAGGATATACTCCACCATCTCGACTACCTATGGGTAACGATACTCATGGCTATCGAGTCGTCCTTCATCCCCTTCCCCTCGGAGGTCGTCGTCCCCCCAGCTGCCTATAAGGCGGCTCAGGGGGAGATGAATATCTTCCTCGTCGTCTTCTTCGCCACCCTCGGGTCAGATATCGGTGCGCTGGTGAACTATTACCTCGCCCGCTATCTAGGTCGCCCGATCGTGTATAAGTTCGCCTCCTCCCGTCTAGGACGCCTATGCCTCCTCTCGGCAGAGAAGGTAGAGAAGGCCGAAGGGTACTTCGTCAAGAACGGAGTGACCTCCACCCTCGTAGGTCGTCTCGTCCCCGGTATCCGCCAGCTGATCTCTATCCCAGCAGGTCTAGCGGGGATGCCCGTCGGGCGCTTCCTGCTCTATACGACGATCGGTGCAGGGGCATGGAACATCGTCCTCGCCCTACTCGGGTGGTTCATCGGTAGGACCGTCCCCCCCGAGCTCTTCGCCGAGACGATCAAGAGCTACAGCACGACCATCGGGCTGGTGATCATAGCTCTACTCGTAGTCGCCGGTATCGGCTACTACCTCTACAAGAGAAATAGGAAGGCTGAGTAAAGCCTTCCTATTCTCCTCTCTACCCTCTTAACCAAGACCTCCCCACGGCTCTTTTCCCCTACCCGATATGACTACGCTCCAGCTTACCCTCACCCCCGAGGTCGCAGCATCTGACGCACGCGTCCGAGAGGAGGTCGCTCGCCAGCTCTCCGTTCCCACCGAGGATATTACCTCGATCCAGATACGTAGGCGCAATATCGACGCTCGCCAGCGTCGTATCTTGGTCAATCTAGGTATCGAGGTCTATCTCACGGGGGAGGAGCCCTGCATAGACACCTTCGAGGACCTGATCTACCCCGATGTCTCCTCCGCCCCGACAGCTGTCGTGGTAGGAGCTGGCCCCTGTGGACTCTTCGCTGCACTTAGGCTCATAGAGCTAGGTGTGCGCCCCATCGTCGTAGAGCGAGGGCAGGATGTGATGCAGCGCAGACGAGACCTAGCCACTCTGGCTAAGACGGGGGTGATTGATCCCGAGAGCAACTACAGCTACGGCGAGGGCGGGGCAGGAGCCTTCTCCGATGGCAAGCTCTATACCCGGAGCAAGAAACGAGGGAGTGTAGAGAAGACCCTGCGTGTCTTCTGCCGCTTCGGAGCTGACCCCAAGATCCTCATTGATGCCCACCCTCATATCGGCACAGACAAGCTCCCCGTGATCATCCGCAGGATGCGGGAGCAGATCCTCGGCTCAGGAGGCGAGGTGCACTTCGGCTGCCGCATGACGGAGCTCATCCTAGAGGAGGGCAAGGTAAGAGGTGTCCTCACGGCCACGGGCGAGAGCTTCATGGGGCCCGTGATCCTAGCCACAGGGCACTCGGCACGAGACGTCTACCGCTACCTCGATCGGGCAGGAGTGCTCATCGAGGCTAAGCCTATCGCCGTAGGTGTGCGCCTAGAGCACCCCCAGCAGCTCATCGACCAGATCCGCTACCACAGCCCCGAGGGACGAGGGAAGTGGCTACCAGCGGCAGAGTACGTCTACAAGGCTCAGTCGGCAGGGCGTGGCGTCTACAGCTTCTGCATGTGCCCGGGGGGCTTCATCGTACCCGCCTCGACAGCCCCCGAGGAGACAGTCGTCAATGGGATGTCCCCTGCCAATAGAGGCTCTCGCTGGGCCAACTCCGGGATGGTCGTAGAGCTTCACCCCGAGGATATTCCCGAGACGGGCATCTCGGTGGAGGAACACCATTCCCCCCTCGCCCTGATGTACTGGTGCGAGGAGCTGGAGCGCAGGAGCTACCTCGCTGCCGAGCGTTCGCTCCGTGCCCCAGCCCAGCGCATGACAGACTTCCTGAAGGGTCGAGCCTCCAGCACCCTACCCTCTACCTCCTATACTATGGGACTCACCTCGGGCAACCTCCATGAGTGGATGCCAGAATTCGTGACGAAGCGACTGGCAGAGGGCTTCAGAGCCTTCGACCGCTCTACACGGGGCTTCATCAGCGAAGAGGCGCAGCTCATCGCCGTAGAGAGCCGTACCTCCTCGCCCGTTCGCATCCCTAGAGATAGGGAGCACTACCGCCACATCCTCATCGACGGACTCTACCCCGCAGGCGAAGGAGCAGGCTACGCAGGTGGTATCGTCTCCGCAGCCATCGACGGCGAGAATGCCGCTACCGCCCTAGCCTCCACGCTACAATCCATGCGATAGCAAGGAGTGCGAGCAAGCCCCCATAGACAATAATCACGCTACGCCACGACCGCTAGACGCTAGAGTGTAAAGACGACTATACAGCAAGGGCTGCACTCCGTATAGGAGTGCAGCCCTTGCTGTATAGTCGTCTTAGGGGAAGAGGCTCAATAGCCCCAGCGAAGGAGCGTACGGCGATAGAGCGCAAGGCAGAGACGACGGATGAAGTCATTCTTAGGCCACAGGTGCTCGTAGCACCACCAGAGGCGAGAGCCCTGCTCGATCATCTTCTTCCCTCTTAGGATAGCTGTTGCCTCGGCTAGGACTTGGTCAGGCGTACACTGCTCCCTCTGGTAGGGGTTGCCATCACCTCTTAGGGTGATGGTGTGCCCCTCTATACGCTCGACCCGATGAAGAGCATAGCCCTGAGTGATACGCACGAGTAGGAGACGACCCACCTGGATAGAGTCCTCTCTGAGGGCAGAGAGGATGATCGTATCCCGAGTATCTCGGATGAGCGGGAGCATACTAAAGCCCTTCGCTCGTATCTTCACCCGCTTGCCAGAGGCTAGACGGGCTAGGATCTCACGGAAGAATTCGTCCACACCCACAACGAGCGAGGAGCGTCTAGTATCCGTACGTGGAGTATCACTCATAGTCTTTCGGGGGCTCGCTAATCAAGGAGCTGACGAGTAAGAGAGACGGCCTCTTCGTCTGGACGGCAGTCCAGGCGATAGACCGGGATGCGCTCCAGCACATCAGCTACCGTGTCAAACATCGCTAGGTGACGCACCTTGTCCGAGTGCAGAAAGGCCGAGGAGGAATAGATCGCATCGAAGCTATCACGACCACGCAGGCGAGAGAGCTTGTTCTCAGGCGACTGGTAGAGATAGACGAAAGCCTTGACACGAGCCGACTCGTTCTTGTAGCAGGGTGTACTTCCGCTCCAAGGACAGCCATAGACACGCACCTCGCCATCCTCTAGGACACGTACGATCGGCTCATCATCATTGAGAAGCGTCGCCCCAGGGACAAACTTGCGCCAGAGACGGCTATGCGTGCTCTTACCCGTGCCACTTACGCCGAGGAAGAGCAAGGCTTGCCCATCCAACACAGTGACAGAGGCATGCATCTTGAGCATACGATGTGGGGCAATGGCCACTCCAAAGGCTATCATAATAAGCCTATTGATGAAGACCGCAGCCGATGGATCATCCAGCAGGACATCGGAGACGATCGTGCGCCAAGAGCGATCGACACAGAGAGCCTGATGACGACGGCTGATAGTCAGCTCCAGCAGAAGCTGCCTATCATCCGTATGATAGACCTGGGCACGTACCCCCTCAGAGGTCTTATCCTCCAGCAGGGCTATACGCTTCTTGGTATCTAGCTCTACACCACCCGAGAACGTGAAGAGGGGCTCGACACCCTCAGGTAGCTCAGCCACACGGAAAGGCTCATAGCTCGGCAACAGGCTAGCTGTGACCTCTGGAGCAGGCGTATGGAGCACGATATACTCCGACGCGATGCAATATATGAGTTGTTCGTCCATTGTCATATCATTGGTTACTAGCTACGAGGAGTGCAGAGCCGCTTCATCATGAGAAAAAGCCTCGGTGTATAGATGAAGAGGGTGTTGCGCACTGCCGTTGTCATTGACGAAGGAAGCAGAGGCCTGCGACGTAGCTCTTTAGTGTAAGGGAGTAATAATGAGCGTAACTCTGGTGCTGAGGCTCGGTGGCGATCAGCCCACAGGACAAAAATCAAGAGACGCTCCAGTAGCGTCTGGTACAAATAGGGTAGGAGCTCCGGGGACTCCGCAGTGAGGGCAGGGTGCAGCTCCAATAGATTATCAAAGAGCCAAGTCAGACGACCATCCCAATGCTCTGTCGAGCTACCTGGCCGTCCAACTCGATAATAATAACCGACCTCTGCCATATAATAGTATCGTCCCGAGAGGCTCAATGCTCGGAAGACAAAGGGTGTATCCTCATAGATACGCCCCTCGGGAAACCGCAAGTGGCCTGCGAGCGCTGTGCGGAAAAGCTTACCCCACGGCATACCTAGTGGTCCCTGCATACGAGCGAAGAGAGCTAAAACCTCCCTTGCCGAGAGGCTCTGACTCGTCTGCAACTGAGGCTTGGGCTCGTGCTCCGAGGAGAATACCTCAGCATAACCTAGCTCCAGCAGCCCTATCTCGGGATGCTCCTCTAGGTAAGCTATTCCTCGGGTAAATGCCTGAGGTGCGACCCAGTCATCCGCATCAACGAAGGTGAAGTAGTCCCCTCGCATCTGCTCGAGAGCTCGATTCCTCGCAGCAGACTGCCCTGCATTAGGCTGATGAATCATCCGAAGGCGAGCATCTCGCTCTGCCCAAGCATCGCATAGGGCAGGCGAGCCATCTGTCGAACCATCATCTACGACGATTACCTCCAGCTCGCTATACCCACACGAGAGGATCGAGCCTAGGCACTGATCCAGATAGGGAGCGACATTGTAGACAGGGACAATGACCGACAGCAGAGGGCGTTGCGAACGATTCTCTTGGGTCATCTCAGAGGAAATAGCTGCGAGCACCTCCTAGATGAGCCTACACTCCCCGAACTCGCAGAGCTAAGGGAGGAGGAGAGGTCTCCTCTCCCACCCTTGAGTGGGAGAGGAGTCCATCTGGTGGATACTCGGCCTGTCGTCATACTCTTAGGAGTAAGGGCACTGCTACTTGATGCCGAGACGGCGGAGCAGGCTCTTCTTCTTTTTAGTCCCGTAGCCATAGCCATAGCCGTAACCATAGCCGTAGCCATAACCATAGCCGTAGCCGTGCGCACTCTCACTCGCCCCATTGAGGACGATGGACATATTGTTTAGGATACCCTGATCATAGAGGCGCTGCAGCTCGGGGAGAGCGCGCTTATCCATGCGAGCAGCACGGAGGATGAAGATCGTTAGATCCGCTATGCGATTGGCAATAGCAGAGTCTGCGACACTGCCAAAGGGCACATTATCGAAAACAACGAAATCAAAGCGCTGTGATAGCTCCTCTGCCAGCTGCTCTAGGCGATGACCGAGGAGGAGCTCTGCGGGGTTAGGGGGAATTGCCCCTGCAGGGATTACCGAGAGCTTACCGTAATTTGGATCGGTATGGATAATCTTCTCCACAGGCAGATTCTTGTCGATGAGATACTCAGAGACCCCCATACCCGAGACACAAGCTCGGCGAGAGAGTGTCCCCTTACGTAGGTCTAGGTCTACGATAACGACCGAATGACCTGCGAAGGTGAGCGTCTTGGAGAGGTTATACGAGACGTAGGACTTACCAGCAGCCTCTCCGAATGAGGTGAAGATCAGCTTCTTCATAGGACGATCACCACTACCGATCATGAAGCGAAGATTCTCACGTAGCACACGGAAGGACTCGGAGGTCTCATCGGCGCCCTGCTCACGCACACCTCGAGGGGCTGTTTTGCCCGAGATATCCTCCTTGGGGATATCACCAAGGAAAGGAATTGTGAGGCGGTCAAGGATATCCTTGCGAGTACGCACCTTGTTGTCAGCTAGCAGACGGACAATCAACACAATCGTCGGAAGGGCAAGACCGATAAGGAAGGCCAGCAGGATCGTACGTAGCTTATTGGGGCTGACAGGAGGACTTGGCGCATCGTTCATATCGAGGATGTAGGCACTGTCCTGAGTCATAGCCTGCATGAGGGTGTACTCCTCACGCTTGTTGAGCATCTCCGTATAGAGATGCTCACGGATAGCGATACGTCGGTCGATCTCGGCCTTCTCACGTCCCTTCGTGGACACATCAGGGAGCTGAGAGATGAGTGAGGACTGCGTACCCTGGAGGTCTCTCAGACGGGTGTTGAGAGCTACCGCATATTGGTTGAGCCCTTCGGTTGCCTCCTTGCGGATCTGAGCTAGAGCACGATCATACTCTGTGATGACAGGGTTGGCAACACTCCCCTCGGAGGCCTTCACAAGGCGATCTCGATCACTCTTGAGCTGATTATACTTAGCGATGTAGGTGTCGAGATTAGGGTCGGAGATACCGATATTGAGAGGGAGGTACTCACCCTGCTTCTGAGGGCTATTGAGATAAGAAAGCATATAGGAGACGAGGCGGAGCTGAGCCTGGAGCTCAACGACCTTCACCTCAGAGTCCATAGATCGGGTATTATACTGTCCGACCTTGCTCTCGAAGTCTAGGGTACGATTCTTCACCAAGAAGTCCTCCATCTCGTTCTCAACGATACCGAGCTCCTTGGTGAGGATCGCAATACGCTCATTGATGAAGTTGGTCGTATTGATAGCGATCTGTCCACGCATCTCGACCTCCTCTTGGTTGTAAGCGGCAACCTGTGCCTTGAGGATATCTAGGGCTCGACTCTTCGTATGGTCACGTAGGCTAAGGGTCAGCGACGAAGCCTTAGACTCTGCTTGGGTTACCTCGATCGTATGCTGGTAGTAGCGAGCAATATCCGAGATAGGATAACGCTCGACGGTGATGACCTCGTGCTGCCATGGGGAGGCAAAGTTCGCCCGAGGCTCGACGATGAAGCGAACAGAACCAAGTTGTACGGGGAGATTAAGCGGGATCTCATGTTCCCCCTTCTGCCCCTCGACAGAGAGAAGGATATGCTGAGCATCCTTGTAGGAAACCTGATATCGAGCCTCTCGTTCTAGGGTGTCGAGGAAGTGAATAGCAAAGGGAGCCGTATCGTAGAGCTCTATGGTACGAAGCCCCGAGGGAGCCTGATAGAAGACATTCGCATTGACCATCCGCACGGCACGCTCTAGCACCTGCCGGGAGGATATCTGGAGCATCTCGTTATCCATATTGAGGCGGACATTACGCATGTAGCGCATCATGTCAGCATCGACCATCGAACGCTGGGTAGCATCCTTGATGAACACCTTGACCATCGTCTCATAGACATAGGGCTGACGTGCCATGCGATAGAGAGCGAAGGCCAGCACAAGTCCTATGGAGAGGACATAGATATACCAAAAGCGCAGGAGATAGAAGAAGATATCGACGAGGTTGATATCTACTCCCCTCTCGCTGGCTTGGCGGGAGGTTGTATCTTGATTGCTTGCCATATCGTTACTTCTTGAGGACTGTGATGAGAGCCATTGCAGTCACCAGCGTTGAGAGAGCAGAGGTCACATAGGTGATAGTAGAGAGGAGCTTGGCCTCACTATCCTTCTTCTGATACTTGTACTCTGCGTAGACGATATCGTTCTGCTGGAGATAGAAGGCTGGAGAATCAAAGATGTCCTTCGAGAGCATATTTAGCCTGTAATAGGCATACTCGTTGCCCACACGGCGAATGACATTCACCCGTGCAAAGTCGGCCTGCTCTGACAGCCCCCCCACACGAGAGATAAGCTCGAGAATATTCGTCTGGGAGTTATCGAGGTGGAAGGAACCTCTATCCGTAAGGGACGTTGCGTTTGTATTGAAGGTCGTCAGAGCCATAAAAGCACCGAGGAGCATAACTCTTAGGTTATCAAACTTCGTCACCACATGGGCATCTACGAGGTACTTATCTGCGACGAGGCGGGTACGAATGATCTCGCTAACCTGCTCGAGGGTCATCCCCTGCACCTGTAGAGTCCCTAGGACAGGGAACTGGATGTTGCCATTAGCATCTACTAGATAGGAGAGCTGGGCATCAGGGGACTTGGGCTCATTGATCCCTTCGGGTAGAGAGACCGTAGGTAGGGTACTCTGAGCCTTGGAGGCTGTGGTTAGCCCCTTGGCATTGAAGGGGAGAGCTAGCTCGGGATTGCGCAGGCTGGTCACGGTGATACCGAGCTTATCGCCCTTCTGGATCACGATCCCACTATCATACTTCACGCCATAGGTCTTAGCGACCTCGGCATCCTTGAGGTAGATCGTGCGCTGTGCCGAGTCACAGGAGGAGAGTACGAGGGTGAATAGAATAGCCGCAGGTAGGGCTGTTGCTCGGAGTATCTTTTTAATCATTGCAGGATAGTGTCCCATCTTAGAATTTCTTACCAAAAATAATAGAGAAGGCTGTGAGGAAGATGATCTTAACGTCAAACCACAGCGAGTAGTTATCCAGATACTCTAGGTCGAGACGTAGACGCTCTAGCATCTTTTCCATTGTATCTGTGTAACCGTTATAGAGTGTAGCATAGGAGAAAAGTCCTGGGCGCAGGGCATAGAGGCGGGCATAGTCGGGGTTATGCTCCATGATCTGGTCGATGAAGAATTTACGCTCAGGTCGTGGTCCAACGAATGCCATCTCCCCCTTAAGTACATTCCATAGCTGGGGGAACTCATCGAGGTGATGAGCTCGGATGAAGGCTCCGATCTTCGTCAGACGACTATCGCCATCCTGGTAGAGCTGGGGCGTATTATCCTTCTCCGCATCCATTCGCATGGATCGGAACTTATATAGAGTGAAGGGCTTGCCTTTATAGCCGATACGCTCCTGCTGGAAGATCACATCCCCATCTGGTTCCTCCCGGCGTATCAAGATCGCGATGATAGCGATTACTGGGGAGAAGAAGATCAAGGAGATCAGGGCTAGCCAAAAGTCAAACGTTCGCTTGATCACTCGCTCAATGATGTTCATACTCTATTTCCTCTCTTTACTTATTTAGTAGGTCTGTATAGATTTCGATCAAGTTATTGATCATCTCATCTTTCGTGAAGACGTCGTAGAAGCGTGCTCGTGCTCCTCGGCTGTACTTCTCCCACAACGCTGGGTCTTCACATATTGTTCGTATAGAATCGGCCATAGAGGCACTATCCTCGATGGGGACGTTGATCCCAGAGACTCCATCTGCGTTGACCCACGAGACACCTGACTCGGGGATCTTGGTGGCGATCACGGGGCGAGCTAGGGACATCGCCTCAATGAGGACGATGGCATAAGCCTCGGTCTTGAGGATCGAGCTCAGGCAGAAGACATCACAAGCACCGAAGTAGGCAGGTTTGAGCTTGCCAGGGATGAAGCCTAGGAGCTTCACGCGATCCTGCAGACCATGCTGCTGGATCTGTGCCTCTAGCTCCCCTCGTAGCGGGCCATCACCTCCTATGAGGAGGATGTAGTCATCACTGAGGTATCTCATCGAGTCGATGAGGTGGTGATAGCCCTTATAGGGTACTAGACGCCCGACATTGAAGATAATCTTCTTTCCTGCGTAGCTCTCTCGTATCGTCTCGATCTCATCTGCGAGCCAGGGGTGAGGGTCTACCCCGATAGGTAGGAAGTTCGTCTTATGCTGTGCCTGCTGCAGGAATGGGGACTCCTTGACATAGACAGGCGTAGTACCTAGGATGAGGTCTGCCCGACGGATCAGCCACTTTTGCAGGGGCATGAAGAGCTTGAGCAGGTGCTTCTGCTTGAGGATATCGCTGTGCCAGTGCAGGACGACCTTCCCTTTGTATCCCGAGAGCCACAGGGCAAGGGTCGCCATAGGGTCTGGGTGATGGATATGGATGATGTCGTAGCGATTGCAGACACGTCGGAGGCGGAAGATCATCTCGGGAGAAATCATCGTCGCAGCAGCCTTGACCAGCGTATTGGTACGCATGATGCGGGAGCGCTCCGAGAGGATTATATCGTCCACCTCGCCGTCGTGGGAGGCACAGAGCATGTCGCAGGAGTAGCCTCGCTCATCGAGACCCTCTGTGAAGATCATCATGACCTTCTCTACGCCGCCATGGATGGGGTAAAACTTACCAAGTTGTAGAATTCTAGTCATACTCTATTCCCATTGTTGCAGTGGGCCTTCGCCAGACCGCTCCTTCTCCTACCTTGTCGTCGTGCAGGGGAAGGGAGGGGATGATCAAGCTCCTTTGCCCTATAAATTTACTGCTAATTATTAACTATCTGCTACAGATGCCACTGCACAGCTTCCCCAAAGGATTTCTCCCCCCTATGACAGTGGCATTTAGGAGGTAAAGTAACGAACCCTCGGTGAGTACTTCCACTTCCCGTCCTCTAACCCTCCATGTAGCTAGATGAAGGTAGTGAGGAAAGCCCTGCTGAGGTAGCGGGGGAACCCGAAACGAGGTAGCGAGGATACCTAAAGAGAGGTATCGGGCCTACCTGCTGTAGGGCAGAAAGAGGAGGGATGAGCGACCTTAGCTAAGGAGCAAGGTGAAGAGCTCCTGCCAGTCCTTCGCCGTGGGCGGGGCTGTCGGGCGGGGCTCATTGGGCGCAAAGGGAGCGTCGTCGCCTCGGAGGGTCTTCTCCATCAGCGTAGCCAACTGCTCCGCATTATCGGGATCGAAGTAGGCCACTCTACGAGCCCCAGTCGAGGTCTCATGCGCATAAGGCAGGTCAGAGAGTAGCATAGGACGATCGTAGGGCATAAACTCAGAGATCGGAAGACCCCACGTCTCAATGCGCGAGGGGAAGACCAAGCAGTCCGAGCTAGCATAGAGGCTCTGAAGGTCAGAGGGGGACTGGAAGCCTGCGAAGCGAAGGCTCGCTACCCCACCCCACTTTTCCTTGAGCCAAGTGGCATACTTGTTCTCCTGCCCCGAGACGGTGAAGACGGTCTCGAAGACACCCTTGCCGAGCCTTCTCTCGAGGAGCCTTGAGGCCTCAGCAAGGAGCTCAAAGTTCTTATGCACATCGGGGGTAGAAGCGAAAAGGAAGGTGAAGGGTCGCCCTTGCCTGTCCTCACCTTCGGGGCTTTCCCCGAGTGCGACAGCAGGCGAACGAGGAGGAGGCGCTACAATAAACCGCTCCGAGGGGATACCAAACATCTGACTGAAGCCCTCCCGAAGCCAGCGTTGCTGTACCACCAGATAGCGATTGCGATGAATACCGATCCTATAGGCAAAGCGGGTCAGCATCGAGAAGAGAGGTATCTTGGGATCGAAGTGGAAGTCTCGCACTCTCCACTTCATGAAGGGGAAGGAGGTCTGGCAGTAGACTGCTTGGCGCTCCGCCTTGACCCTTGGCGTGGTATCGTGCAGGGAGAGCCAGAGGGACGTCTCCCCGGGTAGCTCCCGTGAGATCTTGCCCATAGTACGGTATTCGCACCACAGGCGCTTCGTCCAGCTATCGATCGCCCACGGGAGCTCGATATAGCGGATGTTGGGGTAGTCGGCGAGCTCTTGGCGATGGACAAGGGCTACAACTTCGTAGCCTGCCCCAGGAGCCCATTCAGAGAGAAAGGCGAGGCACTGCCTAAGGATAGTCAGCGTCCCACCCTTGCGGAGGTTCACAGCGGAGATAACAATGCGTTTCATCTTCGTCTAGTAGCAAGTTAGCAGAGCCTTAACCCAAGCCCTCGAATAGCTCCACCCACTGAGCCATCACATGATCTACAGTATAGCGAAGGGAGGCCTTACGTGCCTCTTCCCCCATCTTGCAGCGCAGCTCCTCGTCCGCCATCAGTCGGGAGAGCTCAGCGACAAAACGCTCTTCGTCCCCAGGCTCAATGAGGAACCCATCCCGACCATCCGTGATCACATCACGAGGACCACAGGGGCAGGCAAAAGAGACGATCGGGAGCCCCATCTGCTGGGCTTCGAGGAGCACCATCGGAAGACCTTCGTAGCGGGAGGTCATTGCATAGACCGAGGAAGATCGGTAGACCTCCTGCATCTGATGTGTGGGGGTAGCGAGGGTGATCGAGCCCGTGAGCCCAAGAGAACTAACCAAAGCCGTCAGCTCTGCCCGCATCTTCCCATCGCCTACGATGTAGAGCTCCCAATCGGGGAAACTTTGGGCAAGGCGTGCCCAAAGGCGGATGAGGAGCTCAAAGTTCTTTTGGAAGTCGTAACGCCCAGCAGCGACCACTCGGTGAGCCTTGCAGTCTGATGGGGTATCGGTCGTGAAGGGTAGAGCGTTGGGGATAACACGTATGTTGGGCAATGCTCCCCAATAGCCCTGATCCTCCTTCGTCAAGACGACAAAACGATCATAAGGACGTACCGTGCGTTCATCTAGCTTGGTACGAATCTGATCCACCAGTCGCCAGAGTCCCGTACGCCCGTATTGTAGTCGCTTGAGCTTGGAGAAGTGATATTCAAGTACCTTCTTACTCCCATCTGCGATCGAGGGGAGAAGATCAGCATCATCCCCAAACATAGAGACGACGACATCTGCCTTTAGCTCCATCAGGAGAGAGGTAAGCAGAGCCTTGTGGCGACGCTTCTTCCCTGGATAGGAACGTAGCTTAGAGAGGATACCCTCATCGTTGTTCTCATCATAGTTGATCCCTAGGTCATACTGGGCAATCCCCTCTCGGAAGGGGAAGAAGGGAGCCTTGCCACGCTGATCGGTGGTGATGATAGCGATCTCATGCCCCAGAGAGGCAAGGTAGTTAGCCTTCCCCGATAGGACTCGCTCCATCCCTCCAGAGTTGGAGGTGGCTGGGATGCAGTATACGATCTTCATAGTACTTATGATTGAGCCTGCTTAAATATCAAGGTATCGTCCTCAGGCCTTAGCCAGAACATAAAGGCATAGATCATCAGGATGTCCGTCGATACCTTTACCCAAATGATGAAGGTCATAGCACAGAAAGCAAGGAACATCCAGCGATAAGGGCTATACCTCCTGCCCAGCACATACGCATAGAAGACAAAGGAAAGAGCAAAGGGAATGAAGCCCGTCAGCCCCGAGTACAGAATCAGACGACAGTAGCCAATGTCCGTACCATAGATAAAGTTCCCGTAGGCTCCCGTCCCGATAATCCAAGACTGGGTATCCTTCGGCCACTGCCACATAGAGCTGAGTACCTCCGTAGAACCTGTAGTAAACTCACCTTTCTCCACAAGATTAAAGAATCCCTCAAAAGCAAAGCGAATAAGCTGATGATAATATGGATCTGTATTGTAAAGATAGATCCCAATGCCCACTATCAAAAGCGTTATAGACAAAAAGATCGGCATAATTTTACTCGGGTTCGTCTCTTTTCGTACCTCCCCAAATGAAGTCTGTATGATATAAATTAAAATACCAACTGCCCCCCCCGTAAAGGTAGTACGAGAAACCATTGATCCGACGGCCAATATGACGAAGAAAGAGAGAAGGAGATAGACGACATGGGAAGTATTGGCCCTTAGCTCCCTGTCAGCACTTAGACAACCTGCAATCAAGACTAGGACAAGGGCAAAGCGTACCCCACCCGAGTCAAGCGAAGTACTAAAGCAGCGCAAGCGGTCAATACGCTCCATAAACTCCGCATCGTAGTGGACAAGGGATGCAACCCATTCATCCACCTCTGGGATATTGTCAATCAGAAGGGCACTGATACACTGAAAGGCCGAGACTCCCGCTAGATAATAAGCGACACGAGTGAAGGTAACCTGCCCATACTCCAGGCGAAGCATCGCCATGGCAGGATAGATACTGAATATCCAGACGAAGAAGGTCGTCAGATAGTTCACATAGCTATAGTCATCCGTGGCATTGACCTCTACTGCCACAAGGTTGATGATGGAGTATACCCCTGCAAAAATCGCCCCCCCGATCATAAGGGGAGTAAAGGGAAGCCCCTTCCCTTGCCTCCAAGAGTCGAAGAGAAACCACACGAGCCCTAGCGCAGCTAGAAGCATCTTTGTGTTGGGACCAGTCGGCCAAGCAGCAAAGGAGAATGAATAATAAGAGCAAAGGATGAGTACCGAAATAAAGAGTACCCTGAGGAGCTTCCACATAGACCGACACTAGTGATATAGGAGTTTGTAGAGCCACTTCATGACGATCCGGTCATAAAGCATAACGAACCAGTACTGACGACGAGCAGCCATCTGCTGTAGAAGCTTCGTGCGGAAGGAGATAGAGGTATTGCGGGCTATGAAGGGATGAGCCTCCGTATAGCTCGACATCCAGCGATCATAGTCCTGACGCTTGCCCGTGATGAGAAGGGGGAGTTTAAGGTTAAGTTTGAGGAACTGCAGGAGTTCCAGCGTGGAGGCATCTCCACCTGCACGCTGTATGTAGGACTCCAGCTCCTTGAGATTAGCATCCACTTGCTCCCAGTTCTGCGGACTATAGGAGCTGGTCAGGGAGCTATCATTACGTACATAAGTATAGAGAGGCTTATGAACGATCGATACTGAGTCTGCTCTTTGGAAGAGCTTCCCCATAAGCATCATATCTTCGCCCATATTCTTCCCAGGGAGGAAACGTAGAGGCTCGGGTGTCTCAATAAGGGATCGCTTGATGAGGAAAAGCCAAAGATTCCAGCGCATCAAGCCTTTACAGCACTGCTCAAAGGCCTCACGACCTGTCCTCACCTCTGGCTGCACCATTGGACGAATGCTCTCTCCTTGCTTGAGCAGCCATTCACAGCCGACAATGTCACATTTCGCCTCAAGGGCTCTTTGCACCAAGAGCTCTATCGTATTTGGAGCGAGCTCATCATCTGCATCCACCGAATAGATGTAGTCCCCTGTAGCTGCATCAAGAGCTGTATTTCGTGCAACAGCGACACCCTGGTTCACAGGATGACGAAGGAGCTTCACTTGCATACCTCGCTCCCGAAGTTCAGGTGTACGGGAAGCTACGAGCTCTGCACCTCGGTCAGGACTACTGTCATCTACAAAAAGGAGCTCCAGAGGACGATAACTCTGTCCAATGAGGCTATCAATACAACTCGGGAGTGTAGCCTCTGCCTTATAAATAGGGATGACTACAGAGACGAGTGGTGACAGATCTTTATCCATGCGTATAAGACAGTTTAAGGACTTCTTCAATGAAGTCCATATCATGAGAGTTGAACTTCCGAGCGAAGAGGAGATCTGTATCTTGTAGCATCTCTAGATCTTTCCTTGCATAATCTATGAGTTGTCCACCCACCCATCCTATGCAACGCATTGCTCCACGGCTTTCATCTGTGGGGTCATAAAGGTTCTCCATAAAGGGAGTCCCCCAAATCAAGGTCGGAATAAAGAATTCATCTGAGCCAAAGGTACCATCAAATAGGGCAAGAGCGTACTGCTCCTTAGAGATGATATATGCCACTAGTTTTGACGTGACGCTCACCCATTGTCCACCTTTATGAAAGTCTACTCGAGGGTTGATCCTAAAGGAGAAAAGATCTTGCAGAATGTGAAAGGACTTACGCAAGATACGCTTCGCTAGGCCTCTCACCCCTTTTGTTTCTCTGAAGGAACGGGAGAAGAGATGGTAATGTCTTAGATTGCGATCAATATAAGCATCTATATTTGGCTGATGAAGCCCGACAAATTCTTTCCCTTCATGCTTGAGGAAGAAGCTGTGAATGTAATCTTGGCTCTTCAAAGGAAGATCCACACCCGAAAGCAGGTGATAATAAGCGTACTTCTCGGTTGAAAAATACGCTGCCCTAAAGAGAAGGTACTCAGCCTTTATCATGCTACAGTGTGCCCATGCCACATCCTCTCGATGCTCTAGAATAAAGAGTTTTGCCTGTTTCACTTCGAGCTTCGGTAGCACACGAAGCTTCTTGTCAAAATGAATATAGATATCATTCCGAGGATCATCAAGCCGGGAGACTAAAAAACCCAGCAACTTGAACTCTGTGTGAGCAAGAATCAAATACGCATGTTTCATGTAACCACAAAGATATAACGTTCTTAGGTATAAGCAAAAAACTCCCTCGTCATTACGTGGCCTAGATACAAGCCGACGAGCTGACGAGGGAGATTTTCCTTATAGACCTTTCGCTACGGAGCCTCCACCAAGAGGTGACATCCCTAAAAGGACTCTAGGAGGGTTTACTCCGCAACCTTCGTTAGGACAGAGCGGCTACAGCGGGGGTCGTTGTAGTAGAGATTGCCAACACCACCGAAAGAATCAAGCTTCAGCTGAGACTCAGAGACTCCAAACTCATTAACGAGGCAGTCGAAGACAACTTCTGCTCGCTTACGAGCGAGGAAGACGTTGCGCTTTTCACTACCGGTATCCTTGTCCGCATAGCCAGCAACCATATAAACAAGGTTAGGATTAGCCTTCAGAGCATCGGCAAGGAAGCCTAGATTAACACGATCCTTATGCGACAGCGTCCAGCGGTCGATAGGGAAGGTAACCAACAGAGGCATTGCCGTGACCGTAGCTGGAGTGACAGGGCGGTTTAGAGCCTCCTCGAGCTGACGGCGGAGGTCATCATTGATTGTCTGCAGCTCATTAACACGACCTCGTAGGCTCTCTAGGACATGCTCATTAACACGGATTGTGGTTATTGTACTACGATCCCATCCACGACGAGGGAAGTTGTAGCTAATACCGAGAGTAGCCGTGAGCAACCCTTCGCCAAAACGACCAGCACCAGCATAGGACATATACTTCCTATCAGGATTAGCTGAGACATCCTCTTGGTCGAAGTGATCCCCTGTATAGGCAGCGCGGACATCAAGATTGATATCCCAAGCACTGCTCAGTCGGAAGCGGTTGATCAAACCAACACTCCCCGTCACTTCGTGCGAGTGCTGCCCTGTAGTCGCAGCCTTCTCAAGGCTAGCAGCAAACCCTACTCCAAGATAAGGAATCAGCGAGTAGAACCGATGCTCATTGTAGCCACAGATCATCTGCGTAAGGTTGAACATTACGTCTCCATGAGCGTGGAGATACTTCATCTCCGTCTCATAGAGTGGGTAACCTACATTCACCTTATCATAGGGCTTGCTTCCTTGTTGACGAGCTGGATCCCACCCTACGATGAAGCCTCGGTAGTTTCCTCTATTCACATTGGGGTTAGCTCCTCTGTGACCAGTCCAGCCTGATAGCCCCTTGATCTTGTAGCCATTGGCACCAAAGCGCACCCCAATGCCTGGAGTAAACCACTTACCGAAATAAGCTTCGAAGTTGGGAGTTAGGCGATCTACAAACTTCATCTGCTTGTCATGATCACCGAAGTACATCTGGGCACCAACACCAAGACCGAAGAACCAATTACTCCCAAAGAGATTTGTTTCGACCTTATACTTGCTGGCATCCTTTACCTCTACAGTGTAGACGGAGTCCGTCGTAGTCTGAGCCGAGATTCCCTGTACAAGAAAAAAGCCAGACATAGCGACGACTAAAAGCTTTCTTAACATCATAAAATCCTTACTATAGTTATCCTTTTAATTGAACTCATTTCTGAATTCCCAGCCTTTGAGCATAGCTATAGCCGTGCAAAGTATATAACCTTCGAAGCAACCTCACACAGGCTTAACCTGAAAGAATCCTGTCCCCTGCTGAGCAATCTTCATACAACAGTCTATTTAGGGGACTTACCAATTACAATGCAAAGGTAACGCTTTTTAATAAAAGCGACAACTTATTTTTGCAATATATATATCTTTTTCCCAGATACGCAGAACCTAGCCTCTCGACTAAGTCTTTCCCTAGGCTTTCTCCGTAGGGATCATCATAAGATCTTCGATCCGAAGACCTAATTCCTCTGCCACAGAGGAATCTGCTTCACAGAGAGCCAAGAGGGCTCGGTGAGCAGCATCTTGATGGGCTTCCTTTTTATTGAGCCCTGAGCCGACACCCACCTTGCGCTCACTGATATAGACGCCACAAATAAAGGAAGCACCCGACCGCTTAGGCTCCTGAAGCATGCGGAAGTCTAGGCTAAGACGATGCTTTTGTGTCCACTCCAGCAGGAGGGACTTATAGTTGGTCGTCTGCTCCCGTAGGCTTTGCTCCAACTCAATAAACAGAGGGAGCACTCGGTGATGAACAAACTCCTCAGCCTTCGTATAGCCACGGTCTAGGAAGATCGCACCGATTAGAGCCTCTAGGGTATTACCATATATATCGGCACTGCCATGGCGCGCCTCACGGCGGATCTGGAGCATCCGATCTAGCCCCATACGCTGGGCTACAGCGTTGTTTACAGCTCGCTTGACTAGAGCCCCTCGCCTCTTACTCAGCTCCCCCTCATCCCAAGTGGGGTGACTCAGATAAAGGTAGTGGCTCATCGCTGTGGCGAGGACAGAATCTCCGAGGAACTCCAAGCGCTCATTATTGAGCTTAAAGCCTGTCGCATCCGTCTTACTCACAGAGCTGTGCCGAAAGGCCAACTCGTAGTAGGACATCTCATGGGGCTCAAAGCCGAGTATCTCGACAAGATGAAATAAAGGCTCTTTGGACCGAAGTCCAAAGAGCCTAGAGAATACATTCTGAACGAGCCTTACAATCATAGATCCTATATTCCTCCCCTTTCACAGAGAGGGACTATTATGGTGTTCTTGTCCGATGATCGTCCAGAGAGGTGGGAGTAAGAGGTTACTTAACGTACTTCTTGAAGATCACACTTGCGTTGTGCCCACCGAACCCGAAGGTATTGGAGAGGGCTGCTCGCACGGGACGACGCTGAGCCTCGTTGAACGTAAAGTTCAGCTTGTAGTCGATCTCGGGATCTTCATCGTCGCTAGCATGGTTGATCGTCGGGGGAACGACATCCTCCTCTACGGCCTTGAGGGCAAAGACTGCCTCGATCGCACCTGCGGCGCCGAGGAGGTGACCCGTCATAGACTTTGTAGAGCTGATATTCAGCTTGTAGGCTGCCTCACCGAAGACCTCCTTGATTGCCTTTGACTCCGATATATCGCCCACGGGAGTAGAGGTACCATGGACGTTGATGTAGTCGATATCCTCGGGGGATAGACCGGCATCCTCGAGTGCATTGGTCATTACCAGCTTGGCTCCCAGCCCGTCGGGATGGGTCGCCGTTAGGTGATAGGCGTCAGCAGACAGACCTGTGCCCACGAGTTCGGCATAGATATGCGCACCACGTGCTAGGGCGTGCTCCAGCTCCTCGACGACGAGACAGGCAGCACCTTCGCCCATGACGAAGCCATCACGGGAGGCACTGAAGGGGCGCGAAGCTCCCTCGGGATCATCGTTGCGTGTAGAGAGGGCATTCATAGCGTTGAAGCCACCGACACCAGCTGCACAGATCGAAGCCTCTGCGCCACCAGCGATGATGACATCAGCCTTACCTAGGCGGACTAGGTGGCAAGCATCGATCAGTGCGTTCGTAGACGAAGCACAAGCAGATGCAGTAGAGTAGTTAGGGCCGTGGAAGCCATACTTCATCGACACATGACCTGCGGAGATATCCGAGATCATCTTGGGGATGAAGAAGGGGTTGAAGCGTGGACCTGCCTCGGCATCATAGCCGCGCACCTCTTCCTCGAAGGTACCTAAACCTCCGATACCAGAGGCGATGACGACGCCCACACGGTTCTTATTGACCTTGTCAAGGTCTAGCTTGGAATCGGCGATACACTCTTCGGCTGCCACCATGGCAAACTGAGCATAGCGGTCTAGGCGGCGTGCCTCCTTGCGGTCAATATACTTTGCGACATCGAAGCCCTTGACCTCACATGCAAAGGTAGTCTTGAACTTTGAGGCATCGAAGAGCGTGATGGGACCTGCCCCACTCTTACCCGCTACGACGGCCTCCCACGTCTCTTGGGCGGTATGCCCAAGAGGTGAGATAGCGCCTATTCCAGTGATGACGACTCTCTTGAGTTCCATCAGTCGAATCCTTTTCCGGTTAGGACCGCAGATTAGGCCTTCTTAGCCTTGATGTACTCGATAGCATCACCGACAGTCTTGATGCCCTGAGCGTCCTGGTCGGGGATCTGGATGTCGAAGGCCTTTTCGAACTCCATGATGAGCTCGACGGTGTCAAGTGAGTCTGCACCGAGGTCGCTCGAGAAGTTTGCTTCTGGAGTTACTTCGCTTGCTTCGCAGTTGAGCTTTTCGACGATGATGGCTACTACCTTGTCCTGAATTTCCTGTGACATGTTCTTTTCTTTTTGAGTTTATATAGTCTTACGTTTGTCCTGTTACACGTACCTTTGTAGCGCAAGGCTTCTCCAGCACATGCCTCTCTGAGCAGTACCTGGGGGCGGGAGTACCCATCCCCTCACTGCACAAATCGAGCAGAATTGTGCACAAAGATACGTAATTTTATGAAACGAATAGCAATACTAGCCTCTGGCAATGGCTCCAATGCCCAGCAGATCGTTAGTTATCTTCGCCAAACAGGCGAAGCAGAGGTAGCTCTGATCATTACCAATCGCCCTCAGGCTGGCGTTATTGAGCGTGCCAAGAAGCTCAATATCCCGTGTCACTACTTCACGAACGAGCAGCTCCGTGATGGTGCCGAACCGATTGCCCTCATGAAGGCTCAGCAGGTAGATCTCATCGTCTTAGCCGGCTACCTCTGCCTCATCACTCCTATATATATAAAGGAGTATCCCGAGCGCATCATCAATATCCATCCTGCTCTCCTACCCGACTTCGGCGGCAAAGGCATGTACGGCGATCACGTCCACCGTGCCGTCCTAGCTGCGGGCAAAGCCCAGAGTGGCATCACCATCCACCTCGTGGACGAGGACTACGACCATGGCCGACACCTCCTACAAGCCACCTGCCCCGTCTTCCCCGACGACACTCCCGAGACGCTGGCAAGTCGTATTCACGAGCTGGAGCACCGCTTCTTCCCGACTACTATTGCACAGTATCTGCGCTTCCTCTAGCCTCACCCAAAGGCTTAGCGAAGCTCCCCACTAAGAGCCTCACACTCAAACCCCAACAAAGAGACAACCCCCCATGAGGTAAGGTACTAGTACCACCTCATGGAGGGTTGTCTTGCTACACCCTTTGGCCTATGCTTGGAGCCCTTTGCTGGGCTTCCCCGCAAGTTAGGAGGGCTATACGCCCTTGACTCGATTGGGGTTCTGACGGACAAAGTCCTCCCAATTCTTCGTCGCTCCAGCCTTCCCTGCCCTCAAGGGCGAGGAGGTGAGGAAGTGATGGCAGAGCGCCGCCGCGAGACCGTCGGTAGCATCCAACTCCCTCGGCATGTCTTCGTCGGGGATCTTGAGGTAGCGCTGGAGCATACCCGCTACCTGCTCCTTAGAAGCACCGCCGTTGCCTGTAATGGCTTGCTTGATACGCATAGGGACGTACTCGGTGATGGGGATGTCACGTGTAAGGGCTGCCGCCATAGCTACCCCTTGGGCACGTCCTAGCTTGAGCATACTCTGGACGTTCTTGCCGAAGAAGGGAGCCTCGATGGCAAGTTCATCGGGATGGTATTCGTCGATGAGCCCTTGCACTCGGTCGAAGATCCGACGCAGACGGATATAATGGTTGTCAAACTTATTGAGGTTGATCGTCCCCAGAGCGAGAAGTTCGGCCTCCTGCCCTCTTACCCGCAGCAGACCATAGCCCATGATAATCGTACCTGGGTCAATCCCCATGATGATGCGCTCAGAGACTTGCTTCATCGCCTGACTAGACCTCCTTCATGATGGTACTAAAGCCAATGACCGCTTCCCCAAAGCGTGCGACAAGCGCCTCGGCAAGACGTAGCCCCGTGTTGGAGAGCACGTCCTGCAGATGATATTCGGTAGGTGTGTAGAAGTGCAAGGCATAGCTAATGCCGTCCACATCCTCGTCCTGAGGCACGATGCGGTGTAGGCGAAGGCTTCCCTCCTCCACAAGTTCATCCTGCGCCAGTGTAGGGAGGTAAACCTCCTTCATAAACTCAAGGAAAGCCCCCTCCGAGGGCTCCCCCATCACAAAGGTCGTATTATATAGGATCATTTTATTCTCTTTTCCTTTTCTAGCACACAAAGATACGGCAAAAGATCCTCTAGCCTATCTGAGCCAGACGCCCTACCCGACGGAGCTTCATCACCGCCCAGCGATAGTGTGCCGTGGTCGAAGCGTAGCAATAATCACTGAGTGCCGTCTTCCCCACCCAGGGAAAGAAGCCCTGCGAAAAGAGTTCTTCCTCGGTAAGCCCACCAAGGAGCAGCATCACCTCGGCATGGCTTTGCCTGAGGTTCGTCTTTGCCTCCGAGAGTGATATCGCTTGATTTTGCTCCCAAATCACCCGATTCATCTCGGGATAAGTGCGCCAATTATACGGTGCAGGAAGGAAAGGACGAGCCACACCTCCACGACCAGCCTCCACCCAGTCAAGCAGTAGCCTATGCCAAGCATACAAATGCACCAGCACATCACGAAGGTTGCGGTCTCGAGCCCAATGCTTCTCCTTACCCAAGGTCGCTACACCTTCGGGGAAGGGCTTTTCTTGCTCCTCGGGACTTTGCCCATCAATGACGCTCCACAGCTCCATCCAGCCAGCCTCTGCCTGCCGAAGGAAGTCTTTTAGATTAGTAGGTCCTCGCATGTTCACTCATATCATCTATTATACCCCGTCAGAATCTCTCCCCAGAGGGATGATATTCCTGAGAAGCACACCAAAGATAATAAAATCCGTCTCTACGATCACCGAAGAAGAGGAACAAAGCAACAAGGAGAAAAACGAAAAAGAGGTGACACCACTCTGGCATCACCTCTTCTATGGGAGAGAGAAGATTGATATGACAGCAGAAGCGAGTAGCATTCGCTCGCGGGATAAAGCCTAACTCA
>NZ_CAJZFJ010000008.1 GCF_915070105.1 uncultured Porphyromonas sp. | reverse complement strand
CTACTCCATCACCTGGAATAACCGCCAGTATCAGGAGTACCATGCTGCTTATCGAGACATCATGAGCGAAGACCCATCCAAGAATACCGCTTGGCTAGTCTTCGCCCCCTCTGGAGCCAAGGCAGAGGACTATGCCCAGTACTCCTCCCTCAAGCAGACCCTCAAGCGAGGGAATGACTTCTATCGACGTTATCGAGATCTCAGTGTCGTCGTCAGTGTGCTTGTCTACGGTCTCTCCATCCTAGATGCATACGTAGATGCAGAGCTCTACACCTTCGACATTAGTCCAGATCTATCATTAAGGGTGGTCCCGGAGGTGGGACTACCCAAGCTCGGCCTCCCTGCCTACCAGCTGGGAGTGAATTGTAGCCTCACCTTCTAATATGGATAGCCAATGAAATCCTATCTCAAGGTAATCGCCTCTTCGTTAGTTCTTTTTTCTACGCTCACACTACAGGCTCAGACGGATAGTCTTCGTAGCCGTACGACCTCTAGCCTATCCCTTGCCTCGGCTTTGCTTGATCCGATCACACTCCCCTCTTCCTTAGACAGGGATGTCGAGGCGCTCCTAGAGCAGTGGTATAGAGGATATGGTGTGCACAAGGGCGCTCGTACCAATTCTCGCGTCACCCCATCATCCGTAGCCGTCCCCTACACCCCTGATAGCGTGTATATACGCATGCTGAACAAGATGCCTACGGCGATGCACTTCAGCTACAATCCGCTTATACGTGAATCCATTGAGCTCTACCTCTACAAACGAAGGGGGCTCTTGAGCTCGATGCTCTCCCTAGCTGACCTATACTTCCCTGAGATAGAGGTCACACTAGACAAGAATGGTCTCCCTATGGAGTTGCGTTATCTCGTCATCGTAGAGTCCGCGCTCAACCCCAAGGCCATTTCGCCAGCTGGAGCCGCAGGTCTGTGGCAACTCATGCTCCCCACAGGTAAGATCTATGGTCTCTCGGTCAATAGCCTCGTGGATGAGCGAATGGACCCCATCAAGAGCACAGAGGCCGCTTGCCGCTTCCTAAAGGATCTCTATAACATCTATGGTGACTGGTGGCTTGTCCTAGCAGCCTACAACTGCGGCCCAGGGAATGTCAATCGTGCTCTGAAGCGCTCAGGTGTCTCCAAGGCTAACTTCTGGGACATCTATCGCTATCTCCCCAACGAGACACGTCGCTACATTCCTCTATTCATCGGTGCATACTTCGCAATGCACTATCATCGTGAATACGGGATCTATCCTCGTGAGCTCGGTCGTCCTCTAGCTACCGACTATTATACGGCATCTCATCGGGTGACCTTCGACCGTATTGCTGAGCTTACGGGTGTAGACCAAGAGACGATATCAGCCTTCAACCCCCAGTTCCGCCGAGGGATCATTCCCGGGAACAACACCCCCTATCCTATACGTCTTCCTCTCTCTGCTATCCTAAAGCTGGATAGTATCGGAGAAGGTGTATCTTCACCCGAGCTACGTGTCAATCTCGAAGGGCCCAACAGCGGGACCAAGAAGGGTCGCCAAGACATCCAAGAGGAGGATGAAGAGCTCGAAGTCACCACAAAGAGAGGACGTAAGGGCAAGCAGAGCAAGCGATCAAAGAAGGAAAAGGCGTCTAAGGGACAAGCATCCCAGCATCGAGTACACTCTGGAGAGACTCTCTCCTCGATCGCTCGCAAGTATGGGGTATCTGTCAGCGAACTAAAGCGATCTAATGGACTCTCCTCCGATCGCCTCAGTGTCGGTCAGAAGATCACAGTAAAGAAGAAATAACGCTGTCTATAGCAAGAATCATTATATAATAAGTAAGAAGCACAATGAAACAACCAACACTCGTCGTACTCGCCGCAGGTATGGGCAGTCGCTATGGTGGGCTCAAGCAGCTCGATGGACTAGGCCCCTCTGGGGAGACGATCATGGACTACTCGATCTACGATGCCATACGTGCAGGCTTTGGTAAGGTCGTCTTCGTCATTCGCCATACCTTCGAGAAGGAGTTCCGGGAGAAGATTATCTCTAAGTATGAGCATAAGATCCCTGTAGAGGTTGTATTCCAGGATCTCGACAAGCTCCCTGAGGGCTTCACTGTTCCTGAAGGGCGTGAGAAGCCTTGGGGCACCAACCACGCTGTGATGATGGCAGAGTCTGTCGTGCGTGAGCCTTTCGCTGTGATCAACGCTGATGACTTCTATGGTCGTCACGGCTTCGCCACCCTAGCTGATAAGCTACGTAGCTTCTCCGACACTCGTGACAAGTACTGTATGATCGGCTATCGTGTTGGCAATACACTTAGCGAGAGCGGCTCTGTTGCTCGTGGTGTCTGCCAGGTAGACGAAAAGGGCTTCCTTACCGAGGTCGTCGAGCGTACTGCTATCTCGCGCGATGAAGCAGGACGTATCTGCTTCACCGACGAGAACGGTACGACTCAATACCTCGAGGAGAATACCCCCGTATCTATGAATATGTGGGGCTTCACTCCCGACTACTTCGACTACTCCAATGAGCTCTTCTGCCACTTCCTGAAGGCTCTGGATACGAACCCCAAGTTCGAGTACTACATCCCCCTACCCGTCAATCTACTCGTCGCCGAGCATAAGGTCACGGTCGAGGTACTTGACACTCCAGACCAGTGGTTCGGGGTCACCTACGCTGCTGACCGCCCAGATGTAGTGGCGAAGATACAGGCACTAGTAGATGCTGGCGAGTATCCCACGAAGCTATTCTAGGCACTCCCATAGAGACCCTCCGAAGAGGCTACATCACCCTCCCGTGGTGTAGCCTCTTCTACTAATATATTATCCTACTCACCCAATAATCAACTTCTATCCTATGGCTTTCATACAGTCCGTACGAGGCTTCACACCTCAGATCGGCGAAGATTGCTTCCTCGCAGTCAATGCTACCGTCGTCGGGGATGTCGTCCTCGGTGATGGATGCAGTGTGTGGTTCAATGCCGTCCTTCGGGGCGATGTAAACTCCATCCGTATCGGACGCAATGTCAATATCCAGGATGGCTCTATCCTGCATACCCTCTACCAAAAATCTACGATCGAGATCGGCGACAACGTCTCGATCGGTCACAACGTCACCCTACACGGCTGCCACATCCGGGACTACGCCCTCATCGGTATGGGCTCTGTCGTGATGGATGATGCTATCGTAGGCGAGGGGGCTATCGTAGCAGCTGGCTCTGTCGTCCTAGCTAAGACGATTATCGAGCCCTACAGCCTCTATGCCGGGACACCCGCCAAGTTCATCAAGAAGGTATCCCCCGAGCAGAGCAAGGAACTCAACGAGCGTATCGCCAACAACTATCAGATGTACGCCTCTTGGTTCGACAAGGAAGAGAACCCTCAGCCCTAAGACATACACTTAACTTTATACATCATCCTATGAAATCAGTATTGCTTACTTCTCTAGCGCTCGTGCTAGCCGTTGCCTCCCCAGTGACCACCTCGGCACAGAGCAAGGAGGGGGCGATCACCCCTCACCTCCTCGAGGAGCTGCGTAAGAGCGAGCCCAACACTCCCACAGAGCGTGCCCTGCACAATGCCATCGCCCTGCAGGGTATGAAGGATTTCTTTGTCAATCCCGCCCGCCCACGTACCATCGAAGATTCCTTCTCCATCGAGGTCAAGAGTGCAGGCATCTCGGATCAACAGCAGAGTGGTCGTTGCTGGCTCTTCACGGGGCTCAATGTCCTACGCGCCCAGTTCATGGCACGGGAGAAGTCTGGGACCTTCTTCTTCTCGCAGAACTACTCCTTCTTCTGGGATCAGCTCGAGAAAGCCAACCTCTTCCTCGAGGGAATCATCGAGACCCGTAAGGCAGAGGTTACCGACAAGAAGGTAGAATGGCTCTTCAAGAACCCCATCAGCGATGGCGGGCAGTTCACCGGTATCTCAGATAACCTCATCAAGTATGGCGTAGTGCCCGCAGAGGTCATGCCCGAGACAGCCTCCAGCAATGATACCCGACTCATGGGGAGCATGATCGCACGCACCCTGCGCCAAGCTGGTATCCAGATCCGCAAGGCCTCTGCCTCTGGTGAAAGCCTCGCCCAGCTACGCAAGCGCAAGGACAACTGCCTCAAGCAAGTCTATCGCATCCTGAGCCTCAACCTCGGTGTTCCCCCCACGAGCTTCACCTACACGCTACGTGATGCCAATGGCAAGGCTATCTCCACAGAGACCTACACCCCACAGAGCTTCTATAAGCGGTTCGTAGGCACGGATATGCGCGATCAGTTCGTAATGCTCATGAACGATCCCTCCCGCCCCTACTACAAGGTCTATGAGATCGACTTCGACCGCCATGCCTATGACGGCAAGAACTGGACCTATGTGAACCTCCCCATGGAGGAAATCAAGCAGATGGCGATAGCCTCGCTCCGAGATAATACGATGATGTATTACTCCTGTGACGTCGGTCGTGAGCTTGATCGCTCCAAGGGAATCGCAGCTCTGAATAACTACGACTACACTTCGCTCCTCGGCTATTCCTTTGATATGACCAAGGCGGAGCGTATCCAGAGCTTCGACAGTGGCTCCACCCACGCAATGACGCTGAAGGCTGTAAACCTAGATGCAAATGGCAAGCCCACCAAGTGGAAGGTCGAGAACAGCTGGGGCGAGAAGAGCGGCGTCAAGGGACACATCATCATGACGGATGAGTGGTTCGATGCCTACACCTTCCGTCTCGTGGTAAATAAGAAGTATGTCACGGACAAGGTACTAGAGCTCCTCAAGACCAAGCCCGTACAGCTCCCCGCTTGGGATCCTATGTTTACCCCTGATGCTCCCTAGCCCATCCTCATCCTAATGCGTTAGGAGGAAGATTCCCTAGGGACAATCCCCTAGTATGCTATACAGAGGAGGTAGCCAAAGGTCATTCGGCCTCGGCTACCTCCTCTCCTTATTATACATCCCCTCCACTATGAATGCCTATCCATAATCCCCCCTTACCCCACCATCTCTCATCCAGCCCCTTCCCCATTACCCCAAAGGATCTCTATTCTCTTCGCCCCGAAGCCACAGCATACCTTATCCAAGACCGAAAGCCACAGCCCCATGACATAGCCATAAGAGAATAGAACACATTCCGAGATCCCCTCTACAAGCCACCCAACACACCTCTGATAGGACACGTAATGTTCGTCCTCATCACCTATGTAAGGTGACCACTGCGAGCATTACGTGTCCGCCTCCCCGCTCTCGGTATCTCCTCTCCTCCCCTCTCGGTATGACCGATACGGAGCTAGTTATCGAGGGAGAGGTCTTAATTGTTGTTTCGTGCTCGACACTCACTTAGGATGGGAGATTATGATGAGAAGTAAGAGGCTTAGCAAAGCTCTTCCTTCTGCGGTATAGTCGACCTATACGCAGGCAACTGCTGAATACACAACTTGGTATACCAGCAAACTTTTGTATCTTTGTGTCCGTAAATAATACCTCTACGTGGATAGATTTGAGATGCTTGCAACCACGCGAAAAAATGCTAAACCCGTCACTCCCCTACTGTGACGAGCTCCCCAAGGCTCCTTTACGGAGAAGGGTCGAGCACTACAGCATTAGTCCGCCTCGGTTGCTAACCATAAGCAGTCGAGGCTTTTCATGTTAGGGGAGATCAACTAACCTAGTTATAGTAAGAATAGATATATGAGTTATCTCTTTACCTCTGAGTCCGTCTCAGAGGGACACCCAGACAAGGTAGCCGACCAGATATCGGATACTATCCTTGACCACTTCATGGCACTTGACCCTCAGTCCAAGGTAGCCTGTGAGACCCTAGTCACCACGGGACAAGTCATCCTAGCTGGCGAAGTCAAGAGCGATGCCTACGTAGAGCTACAAGACATCGCACGTGGGGTCATCCGCAAGATAGGCTACAACAAGAGCTCCTACTGCTTCGACGCCGATAGCTGCGGGATACTCTCCGCCATCCATGGACAGAGTGCAGATATCAATCGTGGTGTAGAGCGTACCGCACCCGAGGAACAGGGGGCAGGTGACCAGGGGATCATGTTCGGCTATGCTTGCCGTGAGACCCCATCCCTGATGCCTCTACCTCTAGACCTCTCCCACGCTCTACTCGAGGAGCTTGCTCACATCCGCAAGGAGGAGCTACACCTAATGCCCTACCTGCGCCCTGATGCTAAGAGTCAGGTCACAGTCGAGTACAGCCGCGAAGGTAAGCCCCTACGTGTCACGACGATCGTGATCAGCACGCAGCACGATGAGTTTATCAGCCCAAGTGACACCTCCAACAAGGCTCAGGAGCAGGCAGACCGAGCTATGCAGGAGCGTATCACAGAAGATCTGCGTACGATCCTTCTCCCCCGCGTCTTCGCACGATACCCAGAGGATATGCAGGGACTCTTCAGTGGAGATATTAAGCTCCTAGTCAATCCCACAGGCAAGTTCGTCATCGGTGGTCCGCATGGCGATACCGGGCTCACGGGTCGTAAGATCATCGTAGACACCTATGGGGGGAAGGCTGCTCATGGTGGCGGTGCCTTCTCAGGCAAGGATCCTTCTAAGGTAGACCGATCAGCAGCCTATGCAGCTCGACATATCGCCAAGAACCTAGTAGCAGCAGGTGTAGCTGACGAAGTGCTTGTACAGCTAGCCTACGCCATCGGTGTAGCAGAGCCCATCAGCATCCTCGTAGACACCAAGGGTACGGCACACGTCGCCCTCTCCGATGATGAGATAGCCGAGGTCGTGAGGAAGGTCTTCGACCTACGTCCCTACATGATCGAGCAGCGTCTCAAGCTCCGCGCCCCGATCTATCAGGAGACAGCTAGCTATGGACACTTCGGCCGTACACCACGCATCGTCAAGAAGAGCTTCCCCTTGAGCGGACGTAACACTACCAAGCTGGAGGTCGAGCTCTTCACGTGGGAGAAGCTTGACTACGTCGAGGAGCTTCTTCAAGCCTTTTCTCTATAGAGTATCGCTAGAAATAGTATAACTCAACATAGTAAACTGAGTCCTTCTAAAGCTACCACTGAAGGATACAGAGCTAGAATAGCTATCCTAGAAAAACAAAGCAGACAGAGCTAGATGCCGATGTGCATCTAGCTCTGTCTGCTTTATGAGGGTATAGGGGATTCTTTTCCCCTTTTGCCCCTAGGCGATACGGTATGAGCCTCCTGGTTGGGCTTCGATGAGCCCCTCCAACTCTAGTTCAAAGAGCTGATCACTCATAGCTGCAACTGTCATCGTAAGTGCTCGTGCTAGTTCATCGAGCGTCATCGTCCCCTGCTCATCTAAGAGACGTAGTATGGGATGGCTATAGGAGGGTGCTCCTTGTCTCGTGATGGAGGCTGTCGCCCTTCCATCTACTGGTCTCACCTCTACTCCCCACCCTAGCTCAGAGACAAGCTCATCGATCCCATAGAGCAGATGAGCCCTACTCTCCTCGATAAGCTGATGGCACCCAAGGCTCATGGTATCACCAATACGCCCTGGGACTGCGAACACCTCTCGGTTATACTCTAGGGCAAGACGAGCTGTAGAGAGTGACCCACTCCTACTCCCAGCCTCTATAACGATCGTTGCCTCTGTTAGTCCTGCGATGATCCTATTACGTGCAAGGAAGCTGGAGGGACGAGCCTTCACACCTGGAGCATATTCGCTGACCCACGCTCCTTGCTCCAGCATCTGCTGTGCCTCTCGCCGATGGGCTGCAGGATAAATGGTATCTAGTCCATGGGCAAGCACGGCGATCGTAGGTAGACCACACTCTAGTGCTGAGCGATGAGCTTGGATATCTATGCCATAGGCTAGACCGCTTGTGATGAGGAGGGAGGGGATTCGCTGAGCGAGCTCCGAGATGAGAGAGGTGACTATCCCACGCCCATAGCTAGTGGCATTCCTTGTCCCTACTATACTTAGGCTTCGGAGCTGTTCCCAGCTCTGGAGTGCCCCACGGACATAGAGGATCGTGGGGGCATCAAGACACTGATAGAGAAGATCTGGATAGCCGTCATCGAGGAAGAAATATGGGGTAATCTGCTCTCGCTCACAGACCTCTAGGATCCGATCTGCTTCCATAAGGAGGGCTGAGCTACAGAGCTGCTGGTAGATGTTCTCCGAGAGACGAGGAAGCACTCCACGTAGCTGCTGGGGATGAGTCAAAGTCTCCTCTAGGTCCTCAATATGGTTAATAAAGTATCGTGTCCCCTTAGCCCCCATCCCCTTGATGAGGGAGAGAGCGATCTTGTATCTCATTGGGGTCTCTTCAATAGACGTCATTGAGTATATAGTGTGTGTTAGTTACATGGACAAAGATACAAAACCTCTCTATTTAGCCCTAGAGAAAAGGCCTATATGCCAGAGCCAACACTTGATCACTCTTCGTACTCTCCACTCTTTGACTCTTTTGGGCTGCTATTTCATGCCTAAGGAACTCTTAGCCATATCTCTAATGTGCCTAGGCGTTAGCCCCGAGAATCACACATACTAGAGTGCTACAGAGGACATACTTAGAGCGCAGTTGTGTACACGTGTGTACACAGTAGTATACACGTGGGTATACAGTAGTGTACACACGTGTACACTTTACCCTCCTAGGTAGTAGGTATATGCTTGCTAAATCTACACCCAGAGGATGGGGCTTCTATCTTGAGCGTTGCCTCCTCACCCCCCTTTGCTCTCGACCTCCCATGATCTCATGCCTCAGCTCGGACCTATATGTCCCCTCTTTAGCATACATTAGGATGGGCTCAAACGATATAGACGAGTGGAGCTACTAGGGCTATTCTCACTATCTTTGTATAGGCAAAGCCTATTGTGCCCAGCCTATCAGACCATCATATTAAGGATATGAAGCATTTAGTATCGATCAATCAGCTCTCAGCCGAGGACATCATCCGTCTACTAGATCGGGCAGAGCTATTCGAGCAGAATCCTAACCGTAGACTCCTAGAGGGGCGTGTCATTGCTACCCTCTTCTTCGAGCCCTCGACACGTACTCGTCTCAGCTTCGAGACGGCGGTAAATCGACTCGGAGGGCGTGTCATCGGCTTCTCCGATGCTACGACCTCCAGCTCGTCCAAGGGTGAGTCGCTTAAGGATACCATCTCTATGGTAGCTAACTATGCCGATGCCATCGTCATGCGCCACTACCTAGAGGGAGCAGCACTATATGCATCAGAGCTAGATAGAGCACCTATCGTCAATGCTGGTGATGGTGCTAACCAGCACCCTTCGCAGACCCTACTTGACCTCTACTCGATACGTAAGACACAGGGCACACTAGAGGGTAAAACCATTGCCCTCGTCGGTGACCTGAAGTATGGACGTACGGTGCACTCCCTCATCGTAGGGCTATCACACTTTCATCCAAGCTTCATATTCGTCTCACCACCCGAGCTACGGATGCCAGAGGAGTGCAAGGACTTCTGTCGCCAACATCAGATCCCCTTCGTAGAGACAACAGACTTCTCCAGCGAAGTAATCCAGAGCGTAGATATCCTCTATATGACTCGTGTGCAACGGGAGCGTTTCATTGACCTCGAGGAATATGAGCGAGTAAAGAATGTCTATGTGCTCAATCGAGAGATGCTGACAGGCTGCAGGGAGAACCTACGTGTGCTCCACCCTCTACCCCGTGTCGGGGAGATCGCTCAGGATGTAGATGATACCCCCCAGGCCTACTATGTCCAGCAGGCTCAGAATGGCCTATATGCCCGCCAATCCATCCTCTGCGAGGTACTCGGGATAGAGGTTGATTGACCTAAGACAAGCAATAGAGACTTATGAGAAAAGAGAAAATGCTAGTCGAGGCAATACGTGATGGGAGCGTACTCGACCATATCCCATCAGATCGACTATTTGAGATCGTTAGCCTCCTACGTCTAGAGGAGCTGACGACACCGATCACGATCGGGAACAACCTACAGAGTACACGCCATGAGCGTAAGGGCATCATCAAGGTAGCTGACCACTTCTTCTCTCCAGAGGAGATCGACAAGATAACGCTCTTAGCCCCCGAGGTACATCTCAACATCATCCGAGACTACAAGGTCGTCGAGAAGCGTCAGGTAAGTCTACCCGTGGAGGTGAGAGGCCTCGTGCGCTGTCCCAATCCCAAGTGTATCACCGCTGCAGAACCAATGCAGACCTACTTCCATGTCACGAGAGACACTGAGGGCAGAGGGATCCTAGAGTGCCACTACTGCGGGCGTAAGACCAAGGCAGAGGAGGCTGAGCTACTATGAGAGTAGACTGGAAGCCAGGGACACTGATCTATCCCTTACCTGCAGTCCTGATCAGCTGTGGCTCTATGGAGCGTGGAGAGGCCAATATCCTCACCGCCTCCTGGGTGAGTACAGTCTGTACCAATCCTCCTATGTGTGTCGTGGGCATTCGACCTGAACGTCATTCTCATAGCATCATCAGAGAGCAAGGAGCCTTTGGTATCAACCTCTCTACTGTCTCTATGGCCAAGGAGACAGACTGGTGTGGTGTCGTCTCTGGGAGGAAGGAGGACAAGTTCGCCTCCTGTGGTTTTACGAAAGAGGCTGGGAGCGTACTAGGTGTACCACTCATCGAAGAGTCTCCGATCAGCCTAGAGTGCCAGGTCAGAGAAGTGACGAGCCTCGGAAGCCACGATATGTTCCTAGCGGAGATCGTTGGAATACGTGCTGATGAGGCTTATATTGATCCAGAGACAGGAGCTTTTGACATGAAGCGGGCAGGACTACTCGTCTATGCACACGGGGAATACTTCGGGCTCGGAGACTACATTGGACACTTTGGCTGGTCTGTACGCAAGCGCAAGACGAAGCGTCGCTAATGACTTTCTCCTCTTATCAAGAGTGAAATCGCGCCTATATGGAGCGATGTAGCACTCCACTTCAGATAGGCTAAGCAGAGCCTATGAGGGGGGATTGTGTGCTCCTCTATGGCGCTCACCCTCTATTTAATCATTATATACTAGATATGGGCAAGACTCTTGAGGTCTATCCACATAATTTCGCCGAGAAGATCGGCTATACCGAGGTACAGGCTCTTCTCTCTGAGTATTGTTCCTCCACCCTTGGGCGTGAGCTCGTTCAATCCCTAGAAGCAAGCGCAGACTACGAGCTGATCACCAGGGCTCTAGGAGAGACCTCTGAGATGCTCACCATACTTAGTAGTAGTGTAGCACTACCCTCTCTAGCACTGACTGACTGCCGGGAGGTGCTACAGCGTGTCCGTCCTCAGGGGACATTCGTCGAGGAAGAGGAGCTCTCCGAGCTACTACGCATGTTGGAGACCCTTCATGCCGTACACCGCTTCTTTACCGAAGAGCAGTGTGAGGGATCACGTCTAGACGAAAGCCTCACCTACCACTACCCCCATCTCACCGACCTCGTAGGGAAGAGCTCGACCTATCCCAAGGTAGAGCAACATCTACGTAGCCTACTCACAGACGAGGGGCGACTAAGGGACAATGCCACAAGGGAACTGCTACAGATACGACAATCTATCCGAGAGACAGAGCGTAGCCTATCAGGTATGCTCCAGCGAATACTCCAAGGAGCCCAGCGAGAGGGATGGATCGAGAGCGGTGTACAGCCCGCACTACGAGATGGACGTCTCGTGATCCCCATCGCTCCCATGCACAAGCGTAAGATACGTGGTATCGTGCATGATGAATCTGCCACTGGTAAGACTGTCTATGTAGAGCCCGTAGAGCTCGTCGAGGCCAATAACCGCATACGTGAGCTGGAGGGAGAGGAGCGGCGAGAGATCATCCGTATCCTCACGGAGGTAACCAATCGCCTTCGCCCGAACATCTCTCACCTATTAGTCTCCTATGAGGTCCTTGCCCAGCTAGACTTTATATATGCCAAGGCTCGCTGGGCTCATGAACTGGGGGGAATCTGCCCTCACTTCGCCCAGTATGCAGAGGTAGAGTGGTATGGGGCAAAGCATCCCCTCCTGCTACGTAGCCTAAAGGCTCAGGGACGGAGCATTGTCCCCCTTGACATCCAGCTAAAGACACCAGAGGCTCGCATTCTCTTGATCTCGGGTCCTAATGCGGGGGGGAAGTCCGTCTGCCTCAAGACCGTTGGGCTACTCCAGTATCTAGTACAGAGTGGTATCCCAGTCCCTATGCTGGAGCACTCCCGAATGGGGCTCTTTGACAAGCTCTACATCGACATCGGTGATGAGCAGTCCATAGAGGATGACCTGAGTACCTACAGCTCCCATCTGAGGAATATGAAGCAGTTCGTCCGTGGGTGTGACGAGCAGAGTCTTATACTCATCGATGAGTTTGGAGGGGGGACAGAGCCCACGATAGGTGGAGCCATCGCGCAGGCTCTCCTACATCGCTTCAATGATCAGGGAGCCTTCGGAGTTATCACAACACATTATCAAAATCTCAAGACCTACGCCGAGGAGCATACCGGACTGATCAATGGTGCTATGCTCTATGACCGACATGAGATGCGCCCCCTCTTCCGACTCTCTATCGGTAGACCCGGGAGCTCCTTTGCCATCGAGATCGCCCGCAAGATAGGATTGCCCGAGGAAGTACTGAAGGAGGTTACCGAGGAGGTCGGCTCTGAGTACATCGACATGGACAAGTACCTACAGGACATCATCCGAGACAAGCGCTACTGGGAGGGGAAGCGACAGAGCATACGCAAGGACGAACGTCTCCTGCAGGAGGCTACCGACCGCTATACCGAGGAGACGGATACCCTCAGAGCCCAGCGTAAGAAGATCCTTGATGAGGCTCGTCAGGAGGCCAAACGCCTCATACAAGAGGCCAATGGGAGGATAGAGCGGACTATACGAGAGATCCGAGAGGCTGAGGCAGAGCGAGAGCAGACACGTCTCATCAGGAAGCAGCTATCAGACTTCGCTCAAGAGCTATCAGAGGAGGAGCAGGCCGAGCTATCCGCCTCTACCAAGAAAGCCCAACGAGAGGTAGAGCGTCTACTAGCTCGCCGTAAGCGACAGACAGAGCGTAAGAGCAAGGAGCGAGAGCAGCAGACCAAGCCACAAGACGAGGCTATATCGCCCGATCCCCCCCTGCACCAAGGGACTATCGAGGTGGGCAGCATCGTGCATATTGAGGGGCAAAAGGCGCTGGGCACCATCCTCTCACTGACCCAGCGTGAGGCCATCGTGGGACTTGGTGCTCTGAAGACGACCATACCTCTAAAGCGTCTACACTTAGCCACAGAGGCCGAGGCTCGCCGACACAAGAAGAGCGTAACGCCACAGGAGGCCGTACGCTCGACACAGATCATTGATCAGATCCATCAGAAGCGACTTACCTTCCGACAAGAGATCGATATCCGAGGTGTCCGAGCAAACGAAGCCGTAGATGCAGTCGCTCGCTTTGTAGACGAAGCACTCCAGCTGGGAGTCGGCCAAGTCCGTGTACTGCATGGGACAGGTACAGGTGCACTACGTGAATCAATCCGTAGCTACCTATCTAGCCTCCCTGCGGTACGTACTTTCCACGACGAAGATGTACGCTTCGGGGGGGCTGGGATCACCGTTATTGAGATGGACTAGCGCCATCGCCTCCCACCTTGCCCCAAGTCTATAGGATAGGCATTGAGGCCCAAGTGATGGCACATCCATCCTCACATACACTCGACGAGGGGTGCACAATGAAGCCGAGATATCTTATCTTTGCGCATAGTGTACTTACCCCGTAGTCGGTGTGGAACCTATAAAGATTATCAACACTTAGATATAGAAAGGATCAGATATGTTTTCTGGAATAGTAGAAGCCTGTGGTAAGGTCGTTGCTCTAGAGCAGCACGGAGATAACCTCGACCTCACTCTCTCTTGCCCCTTTGCCCACGAACTCAAGATCGACCAAAGCATCGCTCACAACGGAGTCTGTCTCACTGTGGTCGCCCAGCAAGGGGACACCTATACCGTCACAGCCATCCGTGAGACCCTAGAGAGATCCAATCTAGGTATGCTCCAGATAGGAGATGAGGTCAATCTAGAGCGAAGCATGCTCCTCGGGGGGCGCCTAGATGGGCATATTGTCCAAGGGCATGTAGATATGACGGCCATTTGCACCTCCGTTGAGGAAGCGAATGGGAGCTGGCTCTATCGATTCGAGCATCAGACGGATAAGGCTCTAGCTAAGCAAGGCTATATCACCGTAGAAAAGGGCTCTGTTGCGGTCAATGGAGTGAGCCTCACCGTGTGTGCTTCGCAGAAGACCTCCTTTGGGGTAGCCATCATCCCCTATACACACGAGCATACGAACTTCAAGCACATACGTGTGGGGAGTGTCGTGAACCTCGAGTTTGACATCGTCGGAAAGTATCTCTGCAAGATGCAGGAATACGAGGGATAGAGTCCCGCCTAAGCACCTTGGGTCTTATGAAGCTCCGCTATTTCCTCTGTGTAGTCCTCCTCAGCCTAGTGCCCCTATCCCTCATGGGGCAGATAGGGGCTGTGGAGACTCGGGTCGGAGATGCATCTGCCAAGGTAGCTCCACGTCTCAATATCCTTCAGTTAGGAGGGCAGAATCAGCTACACATATCCTTCGACCTACTCGGGGGAGAGCTACCACTACTCTCCTATCGGGTACGTAGCTATAATGCAGACTGGCAGCCTTCGAAACTACTCCCCATAGAGTATATAGAGGGATTCGACACTTATCACATCGAAGCTCCTAAGCCCAGCAAATCTACCCTCGTCCCCTACGCTCACTACCAGCTGAGCATACCCAATGCGCATACCTCACTCAAGAGATCGGGCAACTACCGACTAGAGGTATTCTCCGAGGATGAGCCAGAGAAGATCCTCTTAGAGATACCCTTTGTCATCGTAGAGTCTCTCTTCTCCATACGAGCACGAGTGACGGATGAAGCATGGCAAGACTACAAGGGGAAGCATCAGCAGGTAGATATACAGGTCTCTGCCCCCAATGCCCTACCCAGACTAGATAGGGAGATAAAGGTCGTCGTCCTACAGAATGCTCGATGGGATAATGCTGTCACTCTCACCAGCCCCTACACTCATATCGGGAGAGAGCTACGCTATGAACAGCAGTATGGAGCTCGATTCGCTGGGGGGAACAGCTACTTCCGTCTCGAGCATCTCTCCGATCGCTCTGTGGGCTTAGGTGTAGAGCAAATCATTCCCCTACAGGGACGCTATCAGCTCCTGCTCCGTGCAGAGACCAATCGTAGCCTGCTAGCCTACCGACAGGAGGAGAGCCATCAGGGGCTACAGATCACACGTATGATGGGGAGTAATGATCCTGAGACAGAGGCTGACTACCATGAGGTACTCTTTCGGTTTGTGAGCCCTCGCTTAAGCGGTGGGGATGTAGTCCTAGAGGGTGAAGCCTTTCGCCACCTACCTATGGAGCAGCGTACTCTACTCTATAACAAGGGGGAGCAGAGATACGAGGGGAAGCTCCTCCTGAAGATGGGCTATCAAGAATATCTCCCTCTCTTCAAGCCTCAGGGAGAAAATAGGCTCCTTAGCCAGCCAACTGTAGGAGATCATCACCAAACAAAGAACCAATACACGATACTGGTCTATCATCACTCTCCATCTGATCAAGCAGACCGCCTCGTAGCCGCCTCCGAGCTATAAGGAAACCAATCCCTACGAACAAGGCTCTGATACATATTCACTATCTTTGCCTTGAGATATTTACAATCATTAGTCATTTAAAAGGAAAAGACAGATGAGAAAAGGACTCATATGGATGGCACTAGCCTCCCTTACATTCGTACTATCAGCGTGTGGTAGCAAGTCAAGAAATGAACCTACTCCCCCTCCATCGAATAATATCGGCAAGATAGTGGATAACGATACCAACGGGAATAAAGCCCTCGCAGCACCCGTTTACTTCCGCATCCCTAAGGGGACAAGCTTTAGACTCCAAGTCAAGGGTACTGGCACTCTAACACTTATCGGAGCAAAGGCCTCTACAGAGAAACTTACTTACGTCGCTGGAGATGCAGGAGTCGTCGGGATTGAGGGTTCTCTCGCTGCTCTAGAGATTATAGCTGATGGCATCTCTGAGTTTAAGGTAGGCAAGGCCTCATCTACCCTCAAGCACTTTACGCTCTTAACCACAGGGCGTGGTGATCAGCAGGTGTCCTCTATCGACCTAACGAATGCACCTGAGCTCACCTACCTCTGGTTAGCTGGCCATGTGCTCGATCATCTTGACCTAACCCATCAGACGAAGCTCAAGGAGCTTGGACTAGGGAGCTACAATACGGGGCTTCCAAACTTTAAGGGCAAGGAACGCTCCAGTAACTACAAGAAGGTAAGCCTACCTATAAACAATATGCTCGAGGTCTTCATCTCTCGCTCTCCCCTCACCAACCAGAGCTTAGATCTAGATAACCTACCCAAGATTAAGCAATTCCGAGCACAGTCTCCCAGCTTCACGGAGGTCTCCTTCGACAAGAGTCGAGATCTAGAAGTCCTTGTCATTGATAGACCTAGTGGAGGCGGAGGATTCAGTCTTGAGCTAGAGAATATGCCTAGACTTAAGGATATAACCCTTCGGGATACACATGTCACAACCGCCAAGCTACATAACTTGCCTTCGCTAGGGAAGGACAGTAACATCACGATTGCAGTTGGCACTAAGGAGCTAGACCTCGCTGGCATTCCTCAGGCTATGCTTCCTGTTCTCCTGGGGATGTTCTCACCTGCAACAGTTGAGAAGCTGGATGTGACAGGCGCAGATGTCACGACACTTGATGTCTCCAAGTTTGTAAAGCTCATCGCTCTTAAGGTCAAGGGCACTGGCCTGAGCGAAGCAGAGCTTGTCAAGACCATCGGTCAGCTCACAGCCCCCAGCGGTCAGCTGGAGATCGAGGCAGCTCGCCTCACTGCAAATGTCCAAAACGCTCTTACCACCAAGGGCTGGACTGCTAAGACCAACTAAGAAGGTGTAGGGAAATCCCCTGCAACATAGACAAGAGACCCCACACATGGAGCTCATGAAGAGCCTTTGTGTGGGGTCTTTATATACATTACCTTGTAAAAACCTTATCTTTGCCTTATATATCCACAGCAAGTAATCAGTGACACAATCATAATCCAAGACTCATGGAGCAAAATGAATTCCTAGCACAAGTACGTGCTAAAGCAAATGGATGGCTCGCCTCAGGCTACGATGCTGAGACTAGAGCAGAAGTCCAAAGACTTCTAGACAATCCCGACACGACAGAGCTCGTTGAGGCCTTCTACAAGGATCTAGAGTTCGGTACGGGTGGCCTACGTGGGATCATGGGCGTAGGCTCCAATCGCATGAACCGCTATACCGTCGGTGCAGCAACACAGGGTCTAGCTAATTACCTCAAGCGAGAGTTCGCCTCTCTCCCTCAGATCTCAGTCGCTATCGGGCATGACTGTCGCAATAATAGCAACGTCTTCGCTCGCATCACGGCTGAGGTATTCTCAGCCAATGGCATCAAGGTCTATCTCTTCGAGAGCCTTCGTCCTACCCCTGAGGTCTCCTTTGCTATCCGTGAGCTAGGATGCCAGGGTGGAGTTATGATCACAGCCTCCCACAATCCCAAGGAGTATAACGGCTACAAGGCCTACTGGAGTGATGGTGCACAGATGATCGCCCCCCACGATCGCAATACGATCATTGAGGTGAACAAGGTCACGAAGGTCGAGGACATCCACTTCGAAGCCCGTCCAGAGCTCATCCAGCTCATCGGCGAAGACTTCGACAAGAAGTTCATTGAGCGCGTCGCTAGCCTATCTGCCCCTCAGCGTGAGGCCATCGCTCGCCATCACGACATGAAGATCATCTATACCCCTATCCACGGCACAGGCGTACGTATCATCCCCGAGGCTCTGCGAGCTATCGGCTTCACCAATATCATCAATGTGCCCGAGCAGGATGTCGTCAGTGGCAACTTCCCCACGGTCTACTCACCCAACCCCGAGGAGCCAGCAGCCCTAGAGCTAGCTATCGCTCGTGCTGAGGCTACGGGTGCCGACCTTGTCCTGGCCTCTGACCCCGATGCCGACCGTATCGGTGTCGCTGTCCGCAATAACGAGGGCAAGATGGTACTGATCAACGGGAATGAGATCTGCACACTCCTCGTCTACTATGCCATCATGAGTCGCAAGGAGTCTGGTCTCTTGAAGAGCGAAGACTATGTCGTCAAGACCATCGTCACGACAGAGCTCATCCGTGAGATCGCACAGCGCAACGAGGTGACGCTCTATGACTGCTACACGGGCTTCAAGTGGATCGCAGACGTCATACGTCAGAACGAAGGCAAGCGCAACTATATCGGCGGTGGCGAGGAGAGCTATGGCTTCCTACGTGAGGACTTCATCCGAGACAAGAGCTCTGTATCTGCCTGCTGTATGTTCGCTGAGCTAGCGGCATGGGCTCGTGATAGAGGCATGTCCATCTACCAGCTCCTGCAGAAGGTCTTCCTCGAGTATGGTCTCTACAAGGAACAGGGAGTAAGTGTCGTACGCAAGGGCAAGACCGGTGCTGAGGAGATCGAAGCAATGATGAAGAACTTCCGTGAGAATCCCCTAAAGAATCTTGCAGGGAGTCCTGTCGTAGAGATCCTCGACTATGCTAAGCTAGAGGGACGCTGGCTCGACAAGGGCGAAGTCTTCACACTCGACATGCCTACCACCAGCAACGTCCTCCAGTACAAGACAGCCGATGGTACGAAGGTATCAATCCGCCCCTCTGGGACAGAGCCTAAGATCAAGTTCTACATCGGTGTCCGTGGTAAGGTTGCATCCGTAGAGGAATTCCCCTCTGCTGAGGCTGCTTGCCTAGACAAGATAGCGACCATTCGCCAGGAGCTCGGGATCTAAGCTCCCACTCTGCATCACTCTAGCCAAGGGGGCTCTACTACGACCTCAGCTGTCGTCAGTAGAGCCTCCTTTGCTCTGTATATACCGTCCTATGAATATCTACCTTTGTCCCTCGCCAGAGCTCTATTCGCTCTATCATCGTCCCGACACGATCGTCATCATCGTAGATATCTTCCGTGCCTCTACGACTATGGTCACAGCCCTAGGGCATGGGGCTCGTAGTATCATCCCAGTATCCACTACTGAGGAGGCAGAGACGCTTGGTCATACACTTAGTTGTCTCATCGCGGCAGAGCGCAACGTCCAGCGTTGCCCCTTCGCCCAGCTAGGGAATGACCCAGCCGAGTACACAGCAGAGCTAGTCTCGGGAAAGGATATCGTCTTCACTACGACCAATGGTACCCGAGCGCTCAACATAGCCAAGGAGCATGGTGTGGAAGAGATCCTCGTCGGAGCATTCATCAACCTCCGCTCTACCCTCCACTATTGCCACCAGCTGGGGAAGGATATCCTCGTCCTAGCAGCAGGCTGGAAAGGGAAGATGGCACTCGAGGACACGCTCTATGCTGGGGCATTGGCTGCTCTAGCTGAGGGGGAGCAGATCGGTAGTGCTGCTGATGATGGGAGTCGTATTCATCGGGATCTATGGCGAGCCTATGCCGAGGAATACACCCAGCGCATCAACTATATCCAGCAGTCCGAGCACTATACACGGCTCGTACGTGCAGGCTTTGAGTCTGCAGTTCCCTACTGCATGAGCCTTGATATAGCTCCTATTGTAGCTCGGCTGGAGGGGGATCGCCTACGTGCCCTTTAGCTTATAGCCCCAAACTTCTCGCTCATCTGTCGCCCCTGTTCCATTGACTATATGGAGCAGGGGCGACACTTCTATCTCTCCCGCCATAGATAGGAGGTAGCTCCTAGAGCCTAGCTAAGAACGCCCTACCCAACACGTGGAAGCCCCCCTAGGCTTATACTTTACTTGTAGGGAGAGCGGAATAAGAACCATATACATTGGTCTCTACACTTGTTCCTGAGTTCAAATGTACACCACAGAGCGTACCACTAGGTACTTGCTCCGCTGTCCCCAAATCTCTAAATTTGTTCCTTGTAAACGTATCTTACAGAAAGAATAACCGAGCAAGTTCAGATATGATGAAACGAACTAACTGCACATGGTGGCTCCTGACGCTACTTGTGGCTTTTGTCACACAGATTCCCTTTGCCCAAAGTCAGAATAGCGGCAAGCCCAAAGAACGATTCCACATAAGCGGTCGGATACAGAGTACCTCAGGAATGGGTATACCCGACTGTAGTGTAGCTCTTTGGAGGAGTCAAGACTCCGTACTCATCTCGGCGAGCATCTCGGGCAGAGGGGGTGACTTTGCATTTGCAGACCTTCCTCCGGATGATTATTATCTCCAGCTGGCACACATGGGCTACGAAAGGCGACGAGTGGACATCTCCCTACATCCTGAAGACCTTAGCCTCCCCCCGATCGTACTGCGAGAGTTGATGAACACCCTCTCCGAGATCATCGTCACAGCCAAGCGGCCTCTGATCAAGATGAAAGGCGGAGGACAAATCCACTATGCAGTATCTGCAGACCCTCTAGCCAAGCACTCTTCTCTCTACCAGATCCTACAGAGAGTGCCACTCGTCTCACTCACCAGTGCAGGCATCGCCATTAAGGGAAGCATACCGCCCACCTACTACATCAATGGTATCCCCGCCCCACAGCTAAACCAAAATCCTCTCGAAGCACTCAAGGCTATGCGAGCAGATCAGGTCCAAGAGATACAGCTGATAACCACCCCTGGGGCTCAGTATGACGGAGACTTTGCAGGTGGAGTCATCAACATCGTGATGAAGCAACACCTTAGCTCATCCCTCACGGCAAGCCTTGGCAGCACGATCAACACACGCAATCAGTATGGCGGTAATGGCTCGCTCTCCCTGCAACTAGGAAAGGTGGTAGCGCAAGCCAGCATCTCCTATTCCAATCAAAGTGGTTATAAGGAACGTTGGGGACTAGACCGCATAGCCTACAACGATACTCAAAGGCATCACTTCCACCAAGAGAAGGAGCGTGAGTACGACAAGAATAGTGCAATGCTATCGTCACTCAACCTCTCGTGGAGTCCTAATGCAAGTAATCTCATCAATGCATACCTCAACTATACCAGGCTTAACACTCGGGGTACGGGTCGGCAGACGCACCGCATGCACAACCAGTCGGGGGCACTGAACTACGGCTTCCTCGTCAATGAGCGAAGTGATACAGAGTATGAGACCCTCAGCTTCTCCTCTAGCTACCAACGTAAATGGGGAAAGGATGCAACACTACTCCTCATGTACCAGCTTACCGATATGCCCAAGGCTCTTGATGACACCTATTTAGTCGAGCAGCGAATGAACTATACGGGGGATAACCAACGTATGAAGCAGAAGACGCACAACAAAGAGCATACCCTCCAGAGTGACTTTAGCTACTCACTATCCCCCGTACATAAGCTGAACGTAGGGGTCAAGCATATCATCCGTACAAACAGCAACGACTCAGAGCTCCATCACCAAGATCTCGGAGGAGCATGGCAGGTAGAGAGCAACCCTGGTGACCACTTTGCACATCAGCAACGAGTCCTAGGCATCTATGGGGAGTACCAAGTAGTCAAGGAGCCTTGGATCCTCCGCTTAGGACTGCGCAAGGAGTGGACACGAGAGAAGGTCTCCTATGTCCTACAGCCGAGGGATGACTTCCGCACGAGCTCTGACGACTGGTTCCTTTCGTTACTAGCATCCTACGAACTATCGGCATCTAGCACCCTCAGCCTAAGCTATCGAAGCAACATTACGAGACCAAGTATCAGACACCTCAGCCCTAGATCTATCCTACAAGATCCGTCCTATGTCTACTATGGGAATCCTAAGCTAAGGAGCGAGAAGCACCACACTTGGGGCTCAGAATGGTCGTACACCAAGGATGAGCTACTCCTAAACCTCAGTGCTTCGTACAGCTACAGCAATAATGCGATCCAGGCTGACCTCGGGGTGCTACCTGAGGGAGGTATGTATCGCACGTTTAGCAATGCAGGTAGGTATCGGGATGCTAGCTTGTCGGGTTATGGATCCTATTCGTTCAGCAAGGTCGTCAGCGCTTCGCTAGAGGCAAGTACCCAATACCGCATACTAGAGGGTGCGCTCGCTGGGAGCTTGACCTCTAGTCGAGGCTGGACTGGGAGTTTATCCTCAACGATCAACCTAAACCTCCCCAAGGACTATTACCTAAGCCTATATGGGGGCTACAACTTCCCTCATATCTCACTAGAGGGTAGAGGCTACAACTTCTACCACTGCGGGGGCTCCTTGGCGAAAAGCTTTCTCAATGACCGCCTCAACCTATCTCTAACTGCGATCGACTTCCTATGGGGAACGAAGGACTACCATCGAGCCTATCAGACCCCAGACTTCTATGGCAAATCCACATATCAGAACTATGGCTTCCTGCTGGAGCTAGAGGTAACCTACCGCTTCAATACTAAGAGGGTCAGTGTCTCCAAGGCTTCCAAGAGAATACAGAACAATGATGTAGCGACCTTCGGGGAATAGGATCTTTATAGGTATGCCCCCATACCTGCATAGAGGTATCGTGCGAGGACATAAGATATAGAGCAATAGTAGGCCTCCACAGGTAGAAAAGCTATGTTGAGGGCAAGCGAGACATCCCATACTTAGCCGGTGTACCTAGTCAGGGCCAACGCATGATTTCGCTCACACACTCCTGCCTTTGGATCTTCGGAGGTATCATTTCATATCCCAGGGAGCCTTAGCCCATCACTCAAGATCCTAGGCATTATCCCCAAGGAATAGACATACAAGCGAGCCCTAGAGAGGAGATACTTAGAGCGCACTTGTGTACACGCGTGTATACAGTTGTGTACACGTGGGTATACAGTTGTGTACACACGTGTATACTCATCCCTCCTAGGTAGGAGGTGTTCGCTTGGCATATCTATGCTGGGACATAGACACTTCTATCTTCTAGCTTCAGCGTATGCTCCTTGACGACCTTGCCCTCGCACTATAGTGATTTTATGCGTCAGCCCTGTTCGGCACTCCCCCCAGTAGGCATTATTTCCTGAATCGTCGTATATTTGTGTGCTCTATAGCTTCTCGGCGATCTTTGGCTAGTGGATAGATACAGTATCTTCGTGTGCTGGCATAGACTTCGTAGAGCCTATCTGGAGCATATGTGACTACTGAATTATGATCAATAGAGTACTTATACGCACCCGTGTCCTACAGACAGCCTATGCTCACCTCCATCGAGGAGAGCTGAAGCTGACCGCTGCAGAGCAAGATCTACAGCTCAGCCTAGAGCGCACATACGACCTCTATCTGTACCTACTCCAGCTCATCCCTTCCCTCACTGACTTCTATCAAGAGGTACTGGACATCCGTCGTAGGAAGCACCTTGCTACCCACGAGGAGCGTACCCCGAACCTCCGTCTGGTAGAGAACCGCTTCGCTCGTCAGCTAGCTTCCTCTGAGAAGCTCCAGTTGTGGTACGAACAGTTCGGTCTACGCTGGGAGGAAGATGAGGCACTACTTCGCCATCTCATTCGCCTCATAGAGGACTCCAGCCTCTATGCAAGCTACCTGAGCAATAAAGAAACTAGCTACGAGGGTGACCAAACCTTCTGGGCAGATGTCTTCCATCAGCTCTTTGCCCAAGATGAGCATCTCAATGAATGGCTGGAGCAGCACTCCCTATACTGGGAGGATGACCTACAGGTATTGGAGAAGATCGAGTGCGAAGAGCGCCCATCAGGGGAAGAAGAACAGATCCAGCAGGTAATATCGGAAGCTAAGGAGCAGGGGACATATCAAGCTTCACGCTTCGAGAACGGCCCCGTAGAGATCGTCAAGGACTTTGTCGAGAAGTCTCTACGTAAGGCTAGCGAGGAGCTCCCGATTGATGATCAGTTCCTACCTATGTTCAGAGACAGCGAGGATGAGACCTTCGCTCGTCACCTGCTACGACAGGTGCTCCTAAAGCAGGAGGAGTATCTACAGCTCATCGAACCCATCCTGACCGAGGGATGGAGCAGCGAACGTCTAGCAGACATTGATGCTCTCCTACTGAGACTGGGGGTGGCAGAGTTCCTACATTTCCCTGGTATTCCTACCCACATCACGATCAACGAATACGTAGAGCTAGCGAAGCATTACTCTACCGCTCATAGTGCAGCCTTTGTCAATGGGATCCTAGATGCCATGGCTAAGAAGCTCCGAGAGGAAGGTAAGATACTCAAGTAACAAAGCCTAGGTACAACAATCATACTAACCAATAATAAAGATTAGAAACAATGGAAACAATCCTCCTCCAAGCACAGGCCCAGCAGGGCAGTGGATGGACATCGATCATCATGATGGCTGCCGTAGTACTCATCTTCTGGCTCTTCATGATCCGTCCACAACAGAAGCGACAGAAGGAAGTACAGCAGAAGCGAGAAGCACTGACTACGGGCGACCGTATCGTCACCTCAGGAGGACTCTTCGGAGTAATCCGTGATATCAAGGAGAAGGAGTTCGTTGTCGAGATCGCTGATGGAGTACGTGTCCGAGTAGATAAGGGCTCCGTCTATCCCGCAGCGGATGATCAGGGACAGAGATAGAGCTTAGCTCCCCCAACACTATAAGAGAGGCTGTCTTCTCGGAGCCAAGCACTCTGAGAGATAGCCTCTCCTCACTACACCTAGACTAAGACAGCAGTCAGACTCACCCCAATCATCACTAGGCTATGCAACTGGATCTAAAGAGTATCAAGAGGCGTAAAGGGCAAAAGGCTGATAGCCTCACCCCAGACCTGAAGAAAAAGAGGACAGGACAAATCCTGACCTTCCTCTTCTTCGTCTTCCTCTCGGCTATCTTTTGGTTCATACAGAGCCTACAGATGCGCTTCCCATACGTCCTTCACATCCCTATCGAATATGACTCGATACCACCTGAGATCGGACTCCAAAGCCATCTACCTGAGTCCATCGAGGTCAGTCTAGAGGACGAGGGGAGTAATATACTAGAGTACTCCATACGGGGAGCTAGTCCCATCCGCCTGAACCTCATACGACACAAGGATGCCAGTGAGAGCTTCTCCATAAGTAGTTCTCAGCTCGGGCAGGAGGTACGTAAGCGACTCTCTTCCTCAGCTCGCGTCACAGCCATTACCCCTGCCTCTATAGATGTGATGGCCTATCGTAGGGCTCGCAAGGTAGTACCAATCTCCATCAGTAGTCTCCCTCTAGTAGCTCAAGGTTATTCCCTTGGAGAGGTCGAACTAACCCCCTCCGAGGTAACAATCTTTGCTCCAGCTAAGGTGCTTGATACGATACATTCTATACGTACTGCACCATTTGAGGAGCAACTCCTTGAGGCTACTACAACGACCAAGGTCAAGCTCCTCCTACCCGAGGGTGTATATGCCTCTCTCAGCCTCATACAGGCACACCTCCCCGTGGAGCAACTCACCGAACAGACCTTTACACTCCCTGTCTCTGTGAGGGGTGCACCAGAGGGATACACTCTACTCCCTCTCCCCAGCAACATAAGCCTGCAGATTACCCTGCCTCGCTCACGCTATACCGAGGTACAAGCTGGAGACTTCGAGGTCTCGGTATCCTACCCCCAGCAGGAGCAAACAAAAAATAGTGAGATCCCCCGAGAGCTCATCCTCGAGCTAACCAAGAAGCCTGATTGGCTACGACACTACCGACTCTCCCCCGATCGTGTACAATATGTGATCGAGGAGCATAAAGTCTCTAAGAACTAAGGGCAGCGCAGAGTGTATCATGACAGAGCCCAAGATTTTCACCCTAGGTATCACAGGCGGTATAGGCAGTGGCAAGAGCTATGTGGCCAGACTACTTGCAGTGCGAGGTATCCCCGTCTATGATACGGATAGCCGAGCTAAGGCTCTCTATGATGAGGACAGCACACTACGAGAGGAATTGATAAAACTTTTTGGAGACAGACTCTATGCAACCGCAGATGGTAGACTAGACCGCAGTGCTTTAGCTGAGATTATCTTCAGTGATCGAGCGCAACTGGAGCGAATCAATACCTTAGTCCATCCTGCTGTACGGCGAGACTTCCTTCGCTGGAGAAAGGCTCTGATCACGGAGGGATTCGGTCTATGTGCTATAGAGAGTGCTCTCCTCCTAGACGCAGGGCTAGATGCCTATGCCGATCGGAGCATCGCTGTAGTGGCATCGGATGCCCTTCGCCTAGAGCGGGCGATGAAGCGTGACGGAGTCCAGCAGGAAGCCATACGCGCTCGGATGGCCCACCAGCTACCTCAGCAGGAGATGATACGGCGCTGTGACTACACGATCTACAACGAGCCACCTCATGACCTAGAGGCACAGATCGAAGATATACTTACCGATATTGCGTAAGATTATATACATTTGCACCAAGATAAATCAGAATAGACAACGATCTAGTTATGTTGAAGACCATTCTCTCTGTCTCTGGCAAGCCAGGGCTCTACCGTCTCCTATCACAGGGGAAGAACAACCTCATCGTCGAGTCCCTCCAGACAGGGCAGCGTATCCCCATCCACCCAAAGGATCGGGTCGTATCACTGGGAGACATCTCGATGTTCACTGATGCTGAGGATGTGGCTCTCTCGGAGGTACTCACTCGTGTACACCAGCGACAGGCAGGAGCACCATTCGCAGATGACCTGCTCAAGGATGGCGAAGCTCTACGATCAGCCTTCGCAGAGGTGCTCCCCTCCTATGATCGTGACCGAGTCTACACATCAGATATCAAGAAGCTCTTCACGTGGTATAACATACTCGTCTCGGCGAATATCACCACCTTCACCGAAGAGGAGGAGCCTAAAGACAACTAAGCAAGTATTCATGAGGGTAGCTTCCTATTATATGGGAGCTACCCTCTCTCTGTCTAACACACATACATACATCTAAGATTATGTTCAAAGGCATGAAGAAGTACCTCTCCGAGGAACTGAAAGCCATCGATGAGGCGGGGCTCTACAAGAGAGAACGTATCATCATCACCCCGCAGACTGCTGACATCAAGATCAGCTCTGGGCAGGAAGTCATCAACTTCTGCGCTAACAACTACCTTGGCCTATCCGATCACCCTCGCCTCATCCAGGCTGCTAAGGCAGCCATGGATAGCCATGGCTTCGGGATGAGTTCTGTACGCTTCATTTGTGGTACTCAAGACATCCACAAGGAGCTGGAGCAGGCTATCGCACGCTACTTCCATACCGAGGATACTATCCTCTATGCAGCCTGCTTCGATGCAAATGGTGGTGTCTTCGAGCCTCTATTTGGCCCAGAGGATGCCATCATCAGCGATGCTCTGAACCACGCATCCATTATCGATGGTGTACGCCTATGTAAGGCTCAGCGCTATCGCTATGAGAATGCCAACATGGAGGATCTCGAGCGTGTACTCCAGGAGGCACAGTCTGCACGCTTCCGTATCATCGTCACCGATGGGGTCTTCTCCATGGATGGTAACGTAGCTCCTATGGACAAGATCTGTGATCTTGCCGATAAGTACGATGCGCTCGTTATGGTAGACGAATGCCACTCTGCGGGTGTCGTCGGAGCTACTGGCCGTGGTGTAGCTGAGCAGTTCAATTGCTATGGACGTATTGACATCCATACAGGCACGCTGGGCAAGGCTTTCGGTGGCGCTATCGGTGGCTTCACCACAGGTCCTAAGGAAGTGATCGACATGCTACGTCAGCGCTCACGTCCTTATCTCTTCAGCAACTCTATTCCCCCCGCTGTAGTAGGTGCAGGGCTAGAAGTCTTCAAGATGCTTGAGGAGAGCGATGCACTCCACACCAAGCTCATGGAGAACGTGGTCTACTTCAGAGACAAGATGATGGCTGCAGGCTTTGACATCAAGCCTACGCAGTCCGCGATCTGCGCCGTAATGCTCTACGATGCCAAGCTCTCTCAGGAGTACGCAGCACGCCTCATTGAGGAAGGTATCTACGTCACAGGCTTCTATTACCCAGTTGTTCCCAAGGGACAAGCTCGTATCCGAGTACAGCTCTCTGCTGCACACGAACGTCATCACCTTGACAAGGCCATCGAAGCCTTCATCAAGGTTGGTCGTGAACTAGGAGCCCTCAAGTAGAGTCTCCAACGACTCACGAACCATACAAAGTAAGCCCTATAGGTGTGTTACCTATAGGGCTTACTTTTTGAGAGGGAGGGGAGATATACATAACACCCAAACCATAACACAAGATTCCCTTCCATATAGACTGACTCTCTACACCTTACCAATACATTTCTCTTTTCCAGTAATAAACCGTACCCGCCACTTACAAGTACTTATCCTCTAATTACTTATAAGGACATTATTCGGCTACTTAAATTCCGATATAGCCCCTGTTCACACCCTGTAGAAACAAAAGAACACGACATCTGAGTTTTCTGGATATACTGTGAACCATCAAGTAACAAGCGACTTGGCTAGAGGAAAGAAGAGCATGATTCATACCTGAGAGTCTAGGAGCTGAGAGAAGACTCCGAAGGCTCTAGGAGAGGAGATATGATTGCCATGGTGGGGACAAGTAATGTTCATCCCAATCACCTTACATAGGTGATTGGTGGGGACATATAATGTTCGCCTCTGTCACCTATGTAAGGTGACAGAGGCGAACATTATATGTCCTATATCCCCTTCTCGGTATGTCCTATTTTGCCCTCTTGGGATGCCCTATATAAAAGAGAAATGGAAAGGATTTCTCTAGTGATTATCTAGTCTGAAATGAATAGTGACTAAGGCTAAAGGTAGCTTTGGATGAGGTGTATGGGACGATAGCAAAGGTGGGGATAGAGGAGGAGAGGAAGAGGAAGGGGCTTCGGGGTGAGCTATTCGCTGACTGAGGGGATACCCTTTAGAGTAATTAAGGCTTGGGCAAGGTACATAAAAGAGGGAGGAGCTAGATGCAAAGTGGCTGAGGCAGGAGCAAAGGAGAGAGATGGGAGATCGATTAGCTAGCAGAGCGGGGGTGGGCTCAGAAAAGAGAAACCCCCGACAGATAGCGACTTGCTATCTGTCGGGGATGAGATGCCCCGTATACCGAGGATAAAGGGTAGGAGATTAGTCGAGAGAGAAGGTAGAGGTGACAGTAATCGTTGCGGTCTTCAACTTGGAGGAGGTATTGAATGAGCCTCCCCAACTGTAATCCTCATCACTATTCTGCCCAACGATCTGGAAGACTCCCATGCTGGAGCGTTGGAGTTTGCCTAAGCTAGATGCTCCCCCTTCGGCTATGACCTTAGCACGGTTGCGAGCATCTTCACTGGCATCCTTGAGCATCTGTATCTTGAGGTCATTGAGCTTGGTGTAATAGTAGCGGGGAGACTCTGATTGGATCTCTATACCCTGAGTGATGAGTTCGGAGATCTGACGAGAGACAGCTTCTGTGGCATTGATGTCCTTGGAGGTGATAGTCACGCTCTGGCGGAGTGAATAGCCCTTGAAGCGATAATAAACGTGCCGATCATCCTCGACTCGCTCATCTTCGCGTGAGATATTTACACTGCTATAGCTGATTGCATCAGCAGGGACATTCTTGCTCTTGAGGAAGGTGGCTACGGCTTCACGCTGCTTGGTGAGCTCGCTGTAGGCATCGGACAGGTCGTATGCCTGGACAGAGAAGGAAGCAGACCACACCATGAGGTCAGACTCAAAGTTGCGCTCAGCCATACCCGTCACACTGACGTTCTTCTTGGTCTGTGAGCGGAAGCCCTTTAGCCCACTCGCTAGAAAGGCGACAGAGGCAAGAAAGATTAGGGAGACGAAGATGATCGTCCCGTAGAGGAAGTTCTTGTTGTTCATTATTGTTAGCCTTAGTGATTAGGATAAGTGTTATGGGATGAATTGCTACAAATATACAACTAATTTAGCGCGATTATACAGAAGGGTTGTATCTTTGTAGGGGAATAGGGTTCCATGATAGAATAAGTCTATGGATTTCAGACTGACAGAGCAATTTACAAATATAAGCTACCTCATCATTCTCGTTATCGGTCTGCTGACGCTCCTGGTGCGGGGACTAGCTCCGGGCTTCAGCTCACTGATCTGGCTGAGCATAAAGTATCGGCACACGGGGACTATCCGCTCACAGGTGGCTCGGGTAGCACCAGTGTGGCTCTTCCAGTTGATTACCTATGTACTGGAGAGCCTTGGTGGGGGCTTCATCTTCTATCGTATCCTCGTCCTGATGGGACGTCTGCCTATCACGGGATATGAGAAGACGCTCTACTGGATAGGAGCCTTCAGTCTCGTGATCCTCGTGATCATACTGCTACACACACAGGTCTTTAAGTTCTGGAGGTACATCCTCTTCTCAGAGGAGCAGGGAGCCCTACTCGAGCAAGACTATTTCTTTCTGGACTGGATACGGGCACGCCTCGTACTCTTACTTGCACTGATGACCTTAATTCCGATGCCAGCTGTATCACTAGGGCTGATCTTCCTAGGGGCGATTATACTCATTCAAATCCTGACATTCTGGGGGGTAGCCCGTCGGCTTAAGAGGGAGACGGGAGGCTACTTGCTTCTTTTTTTGTACCTTTGCGCCCACGAAGTCGTTCCATTCCTATACATTATAGGATCAGGAATCTATTTGACTAGGAGTGATCTCCTACCGAGTTTGTTTCAATGAGTATCAAGAAGATTCTAATCTCACAGCCTCAGCCTGAGTCAGGGAAGTCCCCTTACTTCGACATCGCAGCTCGCTATGATGCTACAGCTACCTTCCGAGCCTTCATCGAAGTAGAATCCGTCACCCCCCGAGAGTTTCGCAACCAGAAGGTGAACATCCTAGATCACACTGCGATCGTCTTCACCTCCCGTAAGGCCATGGAGCACTTCTTTCAGCTGAGTGAAGAGCTTCGTGTGACGATGCCAGATGACATGAAGTACTTCTGCATCAACGAGCAGGTGGCCAACTACCTCCAGAAGTTCATCGTCTACCGCAAGCGCAAGGTCTTCTTCCCCGAGCCCGGAGGTCAGGCAGAGCTCGTGAGCCTAATGGCTAAGCATAACAAGGAGCTCTACTTCCTACCTATGGCAGAGGATCATAAGAAAGATCTGCTGGAGCAGCTAGAGGCCAAGAAGCTTCAGTTCGTCCCCGCTGTCATGTACCGCACTGTCAGTGCCGAGTTCACAGAGAAGGAGAAGAAGGAGAAGTACGACATGATCATCTTCTTCAGCCCTGCTGGCGTGACCTCACTCCTACATAACCACCCTGACTTTGCACAAGGGAAGCTTCTCATCGCAGCCTTTGGTCCTGCGACCTGTAAAGCTGTCGAGCAGGCTGGTCTCCGACTAGACTTAGCAGCCCCCTCCCCCACTGCCCCTTCTATGGCTATGGCTCTGGAGAAATACCTAGAGCAAAAGAACAAATAGGCGACCCTCCACGTGTGTAGCACGCCCGACCCCATACGCTATACGCTGAAGAAAAAGGAGCGTCTGCATCTCAAGCGAGATGTAGACGCTCTCTTTGCTTCAGGTAGAGGCTTCATCGCCTACCCACTGCGTGTCCTCGTCCATCATCGCCCCATAGAGGAGGGCGAGCAGGCAGGAGCCGCCATCCTCGTTGTAGTGGCCAAGAAATACCATAAGCGAGCCAATAAGCGTAACCGCATCAAGCGACTCATCCGAGAGAGTTACCGCCTAAATAAGCATACACTACAGACCTTAGCCACCGAACGAGGCCTGCGTATACACCTCGGTCTCCTATCCGTGGCCAAGGAACTGCCCGACTACAACGAGGTAGAGCGTGGGATGCTCAAGGCTCTCACAAAGGTCTCCTCAATCATACAAGGAGAGGAGGAGGAACAGCGAGTATGAAGACCCTACTACACGGGCTGAGGAAGCTTGTTATTTGGCTTCTATTACTTCCCATCTACTTCTACAAGACAGCCATCTCCCCACTCACCCCGCCATCCTGTCGCTTCAGCCCCTCGTGTTCTACCTATGCGATCGAGGCAATACGACGGCATGGTCCTCTACGAGGACTGTACTTAGCCATCCGTCGCATCCTCCGTTGTCATCCTTGGGGTGGGAGTGGCTACGATCCTGTACCCTAAAGCCCTAGTCACAAGTGGAACGTAAGATAGCCCCAACCCCTTGGGTAGATCTGCACACCCATACCCTCGCTAAGCACCAGGAGGACGAGATACGACTCCTTAGCCTAAACCTTAGCGCAGGTATGACCTTCCCCGAAGAGCAAGGCACTTACTATAGCCTAGGCCTACACCCATGGTACATAGCTGAACTAGGAGAGGAAGCTCTTGGGAGGCTAGAAGATCACCTAGATCGAGAGCCTCGCATCATTGCCCTAGGTGAAGCTGGGCTTGATCGACGATGCGACACCGACTTCTCCCTACAGCTGCACTTATTCGAGGAGCAGATCAAGATAAGCGAGCGTAGAGCCCTTCCCCTCATCATCCACCTCGTGGGAGCACAGGATGAACTACTGCGCCTGCATAAGAAGTACGCCCCGAAGAGCCCCTGGATCATACATGGCTTCCGTGGGAAGGCTAGTACCGCTAGACAACTCCTTGACAAGGGGATCTACCTCAGCTTCGGCGAGCACTATCAGGGCGAGAGCCTTGTCTTAGCCCATAGCATGGATCTAGCCTTCCTAGAGACAGATGATCAAGCAAGCCTATTGATCCGTATCGTCTACGAGCAGGCGAGCACAACCCTTGAGATTGAGGTGGAAGACCTAGCCAAAAGCATCTGGGAACGGGTACAACGAGTGTTTTGGGGGCATATCGGCTGGTAATAATGCGTATCTTTGCAGGGCAAAAGATAGATAATCAAATAGATTCTAAAGGATAATATGACCAACTTTATTGAAGAGCTTCGCTGGCGAGGGATGATCCACGATATGATCCCTGGGACAGAGGAGCAGCTACTCAAGGAGCGCACGTCTGCCTACCTCGGTATTGACCCTACTGCCGACTCTCTACACATCGGACACCTAGTAGGAGTGATGATGCTACGTCATCTCCAGCGTGCTGGTCACCGACCTCTGGCTCTAATCGGTGGTGCAACGGGTATGATCGGAGACCCCTCGATGAAGTCTGCGGAGCGTAACCTCCTCGATGAAGAGACCCTACGCCACAACCAAGAGAGCATCAAGAAGCAATTGGCAAAGTTCTTGGACTTCGATAGCGATGCCCCCAATGCTGCCGTCCTCGTCAATAACTACGACTGGATGAAGGACTATTCATTCCTAGAATTCATCAGGGATATCGGTAAGCACATCACCGTAAACTATATGATGGCAAAGGATTCGGTGAAGAAGCGTCTCAATGGTGAGAACTCCGCTGGTATGTCCTTCACAGAGTTCAGCTACCAGCTCCTTCAGGGCTACGATTATCTATACCTCTATCGCAACTATGGCTGCCGCCTGCAGATGGGTGGATCAGACCAATGGGGAAATATCACGACCGGAACAGAACTGATCCGTCGTAAGGAGGGTGGAGAGGCCTTTGCTCTCGTTTGCCCCCTCATCACCAAGGCTGATGGTGGCAAGTTCGGCAAGACAGAGTCGGGCAATGTATGGCTTGACCCCGCCCGCACGAGCCCCTATGCCTTCTACCAGTTCTGGCTAAACGTAAACGATGCCGATGCCGCTCGCTACATCAAGATCTTCACCACTCTAGGACAAGAGGAGATCGCCCAGCTGGAGAAGGAGCAGGCCGAAGCTCCCCACCTTCGCCCCCTACAGAAGCGTTTGGCAGAGGAGCTCACGGTACTGGTACACAGCCGAGCAGACTACGAAGCTGCCGTGTCCGCCTCCGCAATCCTCTTCGGACAAGGAACGAAGGAACAGCTACAGACACTCGATGAGGGGACACTACTCTCTGTATTCGAGGGTGTACCACAGTTTGAGATCTCCCGAGACATCCTAAATGAAGGGGTCAAGATAGCAGACCTCCTAACAGAGCACGCAGCTGTCCTCCCCTCGAAGGGCGAACTTCGTAAGCTCATAGCTGCAGGTGGGCTAAGCCTCAACAAGGAGAAGGTCGCTTCCCCCGATGACCTCGTAACGAAAGAGCAGCTCATCGCAGGACGCTACCTGCTCGTACAACGAGGGAAGAAGAACTATTACCTACTGATCGTAGGCTAGGTCTCTACTCACGTAAGTTAGAAGTACAAAAAGAGGGGCTACCTCCCTATCCCACGGATAGAGAGGTAGTCCCTCTCCTTATTTGAGTGAGTCACCAAGATTAGTGACAAGTCGTCCTAGAAACTACCCTATACTAAAGAAGAGGTAAATCCCCCTAGCCTCCCAAGAGGAGCAATAAGATAGGCCATACACTAGTACAGACTAGGGTATGGCCTATCTCGATAAGGGGCGAAGTGCTAGAGAGATTACCTCTTACGCACAAAGAGGAAGCGTAGATGCTTGAGGAGCGTACGCCAAAGTCCATAGTGCTCACTCATAATCTCGAAGCGCTCAATCAGCGATGCACGGTGATTAGCCGTTGTCGTCCCTTCGTTGAGGTATAGAGCGATAGGGCGATCAATGAAGTAGCAGACCTTTGCCTCCTTGAGCACACGTATACACCAGTCCACATCGGAGGAGAAGCGATAGCGGAGGTTATACAGTGGTGCTAAAGTGCGTCGTACAATGAAGGCTTGGTGACAGACCAACATCCCCTCTTCAAAGCTACGCCAAGTCAGCTCATGTGGAGGACGGAGACGGCGCAGACCAAGCTCCTTCCCCTCGGAGTCAATCAGCCGTGTATCTCCGTAGATGACATCGGGCATCTGACCTCCTGAAAAAGCATCTACAACAAGTTCCTCTACTGTAGTTGGGGAGGGGAGCGCATCACCTGCATTGATGTACCACACGTAGTCTCCAGTGGCACGCTTGAGCCCTTTGTTCATGGCATCATAGAGCCCGTGATCTCGCTCACTGAAGACCTGTGCACGGGGAGCGAGCTGAGATACGAGTTCTAGTGTCGCATCCTTTGATGCTCCATCGATGACTAGGTACTCGAGTTCTGTATAGGTCTGCGCCTGGATACTCTCCAGTGTACGGGAGATCGTAGCCTGCGCATTATAGCAGATCGTAATGATCGTTATCGTGGGACGATTATTCATCAGATTATTATCTAGATGTAGGGAGGGAAAGTGCGTATTCATAGAGGGAGAGTAGCTGTACAGCTATCGCATCTGCAGCGAAGCCCTGGACACTATGGCGACAAGTACTCGAAGCGAAGCCTCCCTGCTCCTGCTCTCTGAGGAGCTGGACAAGCCGCTCAGCATAGAGCTGTGTATCGAAGGCAGGGATCAAGAACCCATTCTCCCCATCATGTATTATGTCCTCTGGCCCTCCACAGGCAAAGCTGATAGCAGGCACTCCCGTCGCAAGGCCCTCTACGAGTGTCTGGCCCTGGGTCTCATAGACACTCGTGGAGAGAGTGACCGAGGCTAGGCGATAGAGCGAGGCTAGGCTTCTTCTATCCGAGATAGCCCCTAAGGCACGAGTGGGGATGGGGAAGTCTGCAAAGGCCTTGGGATCCTTGATATTCCCCACCAAGAGCAGACAAAGGTTTTGTACTAGCTCAGGTGCTTCCGTCTTCAGATGCGTACAGATCTCACGTAGCAGATGCCCACCCTTGACTTCGTCATCTAGGCGAGCAGCTACAAGGAGCAGATAGCGAGTATGAGGAGCATACCACTCATAGGTTAGTTCGTCCTCACCTCGTTCTGGTGTGAAGAGATCAAGGTCAATAGGATTAGGGAGGACAAAGGGTGCTGGTCGGCCCTGCATCAATGGGCTACGTTGGAAGAGCCTAGCCTCGGCTTGGCTCACTGCAATATAGTGAAACATTGGTCCCGCTAGGAAGGCCTTAGCACGCTGTATCTGACGAGACAGATCCTCTTCGGCTGTACTTCTCAGCAGAGGACAGCTACCACAGCCCTGCTCGTAGCGAGGGCAAAGTGTAGCACCCGAAGCCTGGCTAAACTCCAGAGGTAGATGACAGATCCCAGTTGCCATCCAAAGGTCATGTAGTGTCGTAAAGATTGGCTTGCCCAAAGACGACAGCCGCTCCAGCGAAGTAAGCGAGAGAAAGCCCTGATTGATCCAGTGAAGGTGCAGGACATCTGCCCACTTCACCCATGGATGCCTAGAGACATCGAACCCATAGCGAGCCGTAGAGACTCGGAAGAGGTCACGCCGCGAATGCCCATTCCTCAGATAGATCTCCAGCCGCTCTGCCAAGAAGTAACCCCGCCCACGGAGCTTCCTAAGGGGCGTAGAGGCCACCGAGCCTACCTGGGGCAGACCTGAAGTATGGTGGAGCACCAGTAGCCTTACCTCCACGTAGCATAGTCCTGCAAAGGCCTCGACGAGCCTACGACAAGCCTCCGCAGCCCCCCCACCTAGGTCAGAGGTTGAGAGTAAGAGTATCCGAAGGGGACGATCTTGCATCCTAGAGGAAAGTCTTATGTTAAGGACTACTTCTTAAATCGGGCTGGGAGCCTTCCCTCCAGCATCCCCATAAGCTCTGGGGTGATACGCATCAGGAGCAGAAGGATAAGGAGAACCACCCCTACGACAGCGGAGCGAAGGAAGAGGTCTATCCAGACCGAGGAAACCCTAGGGAGTAGGCTATCTGCTCCCCAGGCGAGCAGTGTCAGTGGTATGAGTAGAAGCATACGCCTAGAGAAGGGATGTACCCGCATCTTCACACTCAGTAGGAGCTGCTGCAGTCCATAGCTCACGACATTGGTTAAGAGCATAGCTATCGCTGCCCCCATCGTACCGAGAGCTGGGATGAGGAAGATTGTAGAGAGAAAGGACATCACGAGTACACAGCAGGTGTAGTAGATATTCCAGTGATAGTATCGAGATGTACTGACCACCGTATGGCTACACGTCAGGGTCAGCTCCACGAGCTTAGCTAGACCGAGGTAGAAGAAGACCCACTTGCCCTGCTCGAACTGCTCACCATTGGGCATAATACCGAAGATATTGTCGATATTCACCCAGATCATAATGAAGATCAGTAGGCCTGCTAGGAGCTGATAGAAGGCAACCAGCTTGTAGATATCGCCCACACGCTGCTGGTCTTGTTCCTTGGCTGCATCAGCGATCTTAGGGCTAGCGATACTCAGTATGGCACGCATCGGGATCTCGATGATCGATACCATATAGAAGGCCATCGTATAGACACCTGCCGAGGATAGTCCCCCTCGGTCAAGGAAGGCAACCATGAAGAGATCCATTCGCCCTGCCAAGGTAATCCCCACAGAGGTCAAGGTATACAGAGCGGTATAGCGATAGAAGCCACGACGCATCTCTAGGCTCACGTAGCTGGGATTATGCCTTAGACTAAGGGGGGTAATCCGCCCCAGATAGACCCCACTAACGAGCATACAGACCCCAAAGCTCCCAATGAAGCCCCATACCATCGTGGGGAAGTCTATGTACCCAAAGGCATAGAGGAGATACACAGCCAGCTGGAGTAGGCGCAGGAGCACCTCCTTGATCCCCTTGGGTACTGCGACCCTAAGGAGCTGGTAGGTATAGAGCTCAAAGATCGTCCATCCCATCGTGAAGAGCGTCAGTGGGATGATCGCATAGTAGAAGTCTGAGAGTAGAGGGCTATTCTTGCTATATAAGGCAGTCAGTGGGTCACGTGCTAGCACATAGAGGAGCACCATCGTCAGTGCTCCTATTCCCCCGACGACGAGGACATAGTATAGGAAGCCGTGATTAGGCCCATCCTCAGCACGATAGGGATTGCTCGGGCTGTCCTTGAAGAAGGGGAAGTATCGACTAATCGAATAGGTCATCCCCAGCATCCCCAGCCCCGAGAGCTGAGTCGCCAGCTCGGGTAGGAGACGTGTCAGACCGATCTCCTCAGGTGTAAGAAACTTCGCTAGAATGAAGAAGGTGGTCAGAAATCCTATCCCGACCCCTATATAGGTAACGATCGTCCCTAGTATGCTTTCCTTAGCCGCAGGGCTTGCCATGGATATATATTTATGGTGTGAGTGAGTCGGAGCTCGCTCTATAGGTTAGATACTCCAGATAGAGGTCCATGAGTGTAAGGGCTGTCATGGCCTCCACTACGGGCTGTGCGCGCAGGACGACACAGGGATCATGCCGTCCCTCTACACTCACAGTCGTAGCTGAGCCATCGGTCTTGACGGTCTGCTGAGACTTCCGAATGGAGGGTGTAGGCCTAAAAGCCACACGGTAGGTCAAGTCCTCACCGGTGGTAATGCCCCCGAGCAGTCCGCCCGAGTAATTGGTGCGCATGCGAATACATCCCTCATCACTGTAGAAGGCGTCATTGACCTCAGATCCTCTCCGCTGTGCTATCCCGAAGCCCTCTCCTAGCTCGAAGCCTCTCACGGCATTGATACTCATCATCGCCGAGGCTAGGCACGAAGAGGGCTTGCCATAGAGTGGTTCACCGAGACCAACGGGCAGTCCGAGGACACGCCCTGAGATCACTCCTCCGATACTATCGCCATCGGCTCTTACCTCCTCGATGAGGGCTACCATCTGCTCCGCTAGAGCCTCGTCGGGACAGCAGAGTGCATGCTGGCTACCGGAGCGTAGCCAGCTGAGGTACTGCTCATCAGAGGGATAGCTCCACCGATCATCCTCCAGAGTAATATCGCCGATAGCAGAGATATAGGTCAGGATCTCTACTCCTCGGGTATGTAGCCACTGATTCGCCAAGGCTCCTGCCACGACACGTACAGCCGTCTCTCGGGCCGAGGATCTCCCCCCACCCCTCGGGTCACGTATCCCATACTTCATTGCATAGGTATAGTCGGCATGCCCAGGGCGATAGAGGGTGCTTAGGGTGGAATAGTCACGGCTACGTGTATCTTGGTTCTCGATGACGAAGGCTATGGGTGCCCCTGTCGTACGTCCCTCATAGATACCTGATAGGATACGTAGCTCGTCGGGCTCTCGCCTAGGAGAGGTGAGAGCAGAGCGACCTGGGCGACGTCTCTCCAATGCCTCCTGCACCAGAGTGAGGTCAATAGCCAGCCCCGAGGGGAAACCATCTAGTACCCCCCCGATCGCTATACCATGAGACTCTCCAAAGGTCGTCAGCCGAAGTATGCGCCCAAATGTATTCATCTCTCGATAAACGAAGACACGGACGTCCATGGTGGGGATACCACCAGACATCCGTGCCCTGATGTTGTGCCTTATTTAGTGACAGCCACAGCAGCCACCACACCCATCTTCACCGTGCTTATGCTCGTGATCATGGTCGTGACCACAGCCGCAGCCACAGCCCTCATGACCACCGAAGAACTGCTCGATCTCCTCTGGGGTAGCATCATGCTCATCCAGCACTTCGCCGATGAAGTGAAGCTCCTCGCCAGCTAGGGGGTGATTGAAGTCCATCACGACTACATCTGCCTTGATCTCTAGGACACTTCCTCGTACGGTCTGTCCATCGGGTGTATATAGAGGCAGTGTAGCACCCTCCTGCACACTAGAGTCTAGGTCACCATTCTGATCAAGGAAGATCTCACGTGGGAGCTCCTGAACAGCCTCTTCGGTGCGAGGGCCATAGGCCTCATCGACGCTAAGGGTAAAGTCAAACTTATCTCCAGCGCTTAGTCCAAAGAGATGCTTTTCAAACTCTGGGAGCATCATCCCCATACCCTGTATATACTCTAGTGGACGATCTGGGGTCGTAGCCTCCATGAGGACACGCTCATTCTCATCCCCGACATAGAGCTCGTAGCCACAGGACACGAACTTATTAGGTGAAATAGCCATATATCTATTTGCTTAGTGATTATGTGACCCAGGAGGGACTCAAACCCTCGACCTTCAGAACCGGAATCTGACGCTCTATTCAACTAAGCTACTGAGCCAGTAAATTACCCCTAGGGGTAGATGTTACGAGTGCAAAGATACAATTTCTGAGCGAAGCCCCAAGAGGCGGGCTCTCTTGGGATACTCGTCCTCTTGGGGGCTAGCTCAGAGAAAGGGGGGAGGTGTAGCCTACTTGATCTCGCAGGCACCACCAGCGCAGGACTGCGCCCCTAGCTCGTCGGCATTGGTGTACCTCCGCCCAGAGAAGTCTACGGCCTTCCAGTCTACAGGCTTGTAGGTCTTCTTTAGGAGCTCGAAGAGGTGTAGGTTGTTCACGCTCTTCAGTAGGTTCACTGTCTTGTATAGGTCTCCTCGATAGTAGTTGTGGGCGAACTTCTCTATACGCCGTACGATGTCTCGCTTGGCGGAGAGGTTGCCGATCTTATCCTGTAGCTTGGAGGTTAGGATCGAGCGTACGTGCTCTCTCGTTAGGGAGTCCTCTCCCTCTACGCTATTCTTACGGATGTACTCATCTACGGCCTGGTCGGTGACGAATAGCTGTTCGCCACGCCCCTGAGCTGCCTCACAGGCCTTCCATAGATCACCAAAGACCTCGATCGTATCCACGACAAGCCCCGAGGCAAACATACAGCCGACACCATACTCCCTCAGGATCTCTTCGGGGGTGAAGACACGGCACATAGGCGCCTGTGGTAGATCCATATCTCCATAGGTGGAAAGGAAGGTAACACCTGCTATATAGTTCTGGTTCTCCCAGACCCAGTCACGTACGGCATCCCACTGATCACTGGGGACGTCTACGGTGTTGGAGACATTATTCTTGACGGGAGACTCCATATCCATCATGCCTGGGATGACCCAGCTCTGCTGGACGAGCTTGACGTGCTCCAGGAGCTTGACCCCGCTGAGCTCACCTCGTAGGAGGGTCTCCTCGGACTCCTCGATGGGGAAGAAGATCTTCTTATCAGTCGTGGGCTTAAAGATGTTGGGCTGTACGGCCTTGGGGTTAGCCTCTTCGTAGGCCTTGAGGTTAGGCTCCTCGACGTTAGCCTCTACACTACGTAGGTAACGCTTGGCATAGGCACCATGTATCCCAGAGGTCATCCCGAGTAGGAGACTCACCGTACCATCGGGCTTGACGCAGGTAGTACGGCTGGCAGGATTGATCCCGAGGATACGGGCACACTGAGCATTCTGCTGACGTACCTGTATCGCACCTACGGCTAGGATATCCTTGTTGGTAAGGATCTCGGGGTTATTCATAATCCCCCCGATCGAGACACCGATGAGCGGGTCAGCCTCGATGATATTCTTGGTCGCAGGGCTTAGATAGGGGAAATCCATATAGGTCGCCTGCACGGTGGCAAGGGTCGAGGCACAGCGACAGATCTTGTAGAACTCCTCCTCGGAGGTACACTCCATCCCGTTGATCGAGGCTAGGTTACAGACCTGCCACCCCGTCTTGCCGTCCTTGTCTGTGGGATAGAAGCCGATCTCACAGCAGGGGTTACACCCTACTCCGAACTTATCACGCCAGTAGAGTCCTGGGTCGCCACTCGTACGCATCGCCTCGAAGAGGTATTCGTACACGGAGCGATCGACCTCTCCACGATTGAGTGCAGCCGACATATTGAATCGGGCACGCTGGGGGTTGGTCGAGAACCAGTCGCCATGCTTACAGTTCACCATCTCCTTATCCTCGGGAGAGAAGAGGATCATCAGTGCGGAGCGACGTACACCGCCCGAGAGGACAGAGTCAGCTAGATAGGCGATGATGTCCGTACACTGTAGGGCAGTCAGTCTCGTCTGTCCAGCTGCCACAGCACCCTTGAGCAGGAGGCGGATCTTGTCGAGAGATAGACGTAGCCCATCAGGCCCTGGGGCGATGAAGCGTCCTGCGATACGTGCCCCCTTGGGACGTACCTCGGAGTAGTCGAAGACGGGCTTAGTCGTCCCTGGGACGAAGTAATACTCCAGCAGTCGATGGATGGCATCTGCCCATCCCTCGATGCTATCAGCCACGACATAGGCCTCGCTCTGCTTGGTTAGCTCCTCGGCCTTGAGGAGCTTGGGGAGCTTGTCTACGTGCTCCTGCTCTACGGAGAGTCCACAGCCACAGCCACTGAGGAGCAGCCACTCCGTCTCACGGAAGACCTCGAGGCGGTCACAGTGCGAATAGCTACAGTTATAGGACTTAGCCGAAGACTTCAGTACGGGCTCTCCCCCGAACTGGAGGTTACGCTGTGAGCCCACGAACTTCTTCTTCTTGTAATAATCAATGGCCTCATTGAACTGCGTCATGAACCACTCGTCCTTCAGTGCCTGGGGGGCGAATGATGCTAGGTGCGTCAGGTGCATATCCCGAATGCGATCGATGCTCTCCTCCCAAGTCTCCTTGCGCCCCAGATCCTCTCTATAGAGGGAGTACTTACTCTGGTAGATGTACTCGGATAAAGCGCGCTTGCTCTCTGTCATAGTGCTGTAGCTAGAGTTGATACTGTAGGGGCGGAATGCCCCCTATTATTTATTGTATAGGAGAAACCAGCTCCCAGGAAAGAATGTTTGCACCCGATTAGGGCCCTACCCTTCTAACCCTCTTCACATACTCGCCAATACATTCATATACACGAAGATAAAACTTAAAAAACCGCAAAGAAATAC
>NZ_CAJZFJ010000007.1 GCF_915070105.1 uncultured Porphyromonas sp. | reverse complement strand
GTGGCCATGAGGGCGATGGCCTGCTTGCTCTGCTCCTCGGCAGACATGGTGGATATGGTGTTCTGCATCGAGAGGTTGTCGGGAGAGGAGATAGCGAAGCTGAGGTTCATCTTATCGACATAGTCCTTGATACGTATGCTGACGTTGAAGTTCACTCGCTGGGAACTCTTGCCATCAGAGGTGGGAACGGAGGCCTTGACCTTCTGTGTGGCGGTGAAGTTGAGGTAGGGGTTGGTCACCGAACCATTCCACGCTAGCGTACTCGTCGGGTCGATGGAGAACTGCTTGTTGCCCACCACTGGTAGGGTGTAGCTAAGATCCCCACCACCGCTCATCTCGTAGCGTCCGACGAGACTCATCTCGCCATAGGGTGGGTAGGTGAAGTTGAGTCGTCCACCTCCCTGCGCATGTACATAGTCCTGCCCATCGGCTGTAAGATCGGCTCCGATACGTACAGAGGGATCGACATTGATCGTGAGCCCGACATCCAGCCCCCCGAGGGAAGGGGGATCGACCTCAGCACGTTTGATGAAGAGCGTATCGGAGAAGTCCTTGAACTCCACGAGCTCGCCCATACGTTCGCTGCTCTGTAGAGGGTCTTCGCGTAGGACGTAGGTACAGTTCGTCCCGCTCAGGATGTTGAGGCTTCCTCGGACACGTAGGCCAGTCATAGGACCCGATACCCGCATGTTGGTCGAGGCGATGATGCGCCCATAGAGCAGCTGATCCTCTCGTGTTGGGCGAGGCTCGTTGAGCAGGGTTAGTTCGTCCGAGGTGATGCGTAGATCAGCACGAGCCTGTGGGGTGGTGCTGCGGGTGATGCTTCCGTCGATGTAGATCGCCTTCGTAGTGTCTACGGAGGGACGTATGGCATAGTGGTCGAAGAAGAGGTTGGACTGCTCCATCCTTAGCGGGATGCTATCTAGGCGTAGGTGCGTCCCATAGGTGTTGAGGTTTAGCACCCCTTGAGATAGTGCCAGTCGGCCAGATAGGATCGGGGCGGTTAGCTGTCCAGAGAGGCTTACTGTACCACCTGCAGTCCCCTCGAGAGATGCCCCACTGGCGAGGATGAAGGGGTTGGCTAGCTCGAGGGGGAAGGCATTGAGGGATAGTGTCCCCGAGAGTGGGGAGATACGCTGCTGTGGACGGTATATACCGTCGATCGTCATAGCAGACTGCCCGTTGTAGCCGATGTCAGCTGTGATGTAGTGCGAGGAGTTGTCTCGGGGCTCATAGAAGAGCGAGGCGGAGAAGTGCCCGAGCTTCTTGTCCTCGTAGCGGAAGCCCGTGAGGGAGAGATCCCCCGAGATCGTGGGCTGGGCGCTAAGGCCTCCCCTGCGCTCGTAGTGGACACCTGCGAAGATATTGCCTGCGACATCGGGTAGTCCTAGGCTACGGTAGTCCTCTAGGTGGAGGTTACTGATGTTGAGATCCACAGCCTGCACACCAGGCTCCTGCTCGGCTGCCTGGATGGAGATATCTCCATGTGCCTTGCTCGTCAAGGCGAGCGTCCCGAGGAGGAAGTTGTCCCGCTTGCGTAGCCTCAAGTGGTTCTCTTCGTTGAGGGCGAAGTCGGCATAGGCGATACGTACACGCTCCCGATCGAAGTGGAGCTGGTAGGCCTCTCCCTCCCACGAGCCCTGTATGTGTAGCTCATGCATGGCTTGCCCTCGTTCATCCTGCCATAGCAGACCCAGTGCACCCTCGTGGAGGGAGGTGCTGAGGTCAGCCTTGATGTCGAAGCCCTCTTGGTTGCGGAAGCGAGACTTATGTATTCCCGCAGAGAGCTGTAGGCTCATGCTATCCCCCCGTGCCGTGGGGTGGTGTAGGGTGGTGAGGTTTAGCTCAGTGCTGTTCACTCGTAGGGTATCGACTCTGAGGGCTGATACACGGATGTGCCCCATGATGCCCTGTGAGGGAGAGGTGTTGAGGTCGGCGGTTAGGGATCCGAAGGCAATGCTCTGCTCGGCGAGGTAGTAGCGTAGGGGATTGTTCTTGCCCATCGAGAGGGTAAGGTTTGCCTTTGGTAGCTGGCTGAGGAGATTACCTAGGTGGCCTTTGGGCGACTTCCCCGAGGAGATGAGTGTCCACTCGCTTAGGGCATCGGTGGAGAGCTTGGTCACTACACGTTGTAGGGAGCTAAGCCCAGAGGAGATGGAGAGACGTGAGCGCATGTCTCCCGAGCTGAGTGTGCCGAGGATCGTCTGCGGAGTCGTCGTGACCTCTAGATCGGCACGTGGTGGAGCGATGACCTCCTCACCGAGGGTGAAGTGCATGCTATCGACACTCGCTACGAAGCTGTGTGTATCCTGTAGGTCGGAGCGTAGCTCTCCCTCTAGGCGTAGCTTAGCCGCCATCGGGGTCTCACTTAGTCCGAGACGATGTAGATCTAGGTCAATGAGGTCAATACCGACGGCAGTCGTGATGCCACTCTTGGAGAGGATGCCATCGAGCTGTAGGGTGAGGTTAGCCCCTGGGTTCTCGCTGTTGAGCGATACCCCTAGGTAGCCCTTGTCAAGGCTCCCATCAAGGGTAAGGCCGTGTAGCTGTAGGCTACCCCAGCTAGCCTCGTGGAGTCGTCCCGAGATGCTCATGTGTGTGCGGGGGCTAAGTGGGTCGAAGCCCTGTCCTCGTACCACTATATCGGTACTCACCACCCCGATCGAGTCTAGGGGCATGAAGTGGCGGACATCCAGCCCAGTGACACGTAGGGTCGCCTCGTAGCTCTTGGTGGCCTCGTGGAAGCGTCCCTTCAGGGAGACAGAGCCCGTGCCCTCCGTGGCACTAAGGTCAGAGATGTAGCTCCCTCGGCGCAGGTCTACGTTGCCCCGTAGGGTAAGGTCTGCAGGTAGGCGATACTCCTTGGCTAGGTCGGGAGCGACGAGGGCAAGTAGGAGACTTGCCTTCTTGCCTAGCTTACCATCTAGGTAGAGCTTGCCTGCTCGTGTACGGGCATCGGTGAGTGCGTAGAGCTTGCCCTGCATGGATAGAGTGAGCACATCGGGCCAATGAAGCTTGGCCTCACTCAGTCGGAGCTCAGAGAGGCTACCCATACACCCGACCCGGAGTGAGATCGGGGCGATGAGCTGTCTGTGGGCTAGCTTGCCACGGAAGACACCACCTTGGTCTAGTTCCTCCAGCTCCTTGCCCGTGAAGGTCAGGATATCCTTTGTCCCTATCGAGGCCTCGGCTGAGAGGAGGAAGTGAGCCAAGCTATCGCCCTGCATGATGCTCCAGGGGAGGATCATATCGCCTCGGATGAAGGAGGCATCGGTCGTCAGATCTAGTCCCTCTAGCTCTATGCGTGTGCTGTCCATACGGTAGAGTCCCGAGAGGTGGATGAGCTTCAGCCCCGACTGCTCTCTGAACTGTCCCTGCCGGAGGCGAAGGGATAGGAGCATCCCTTCGGAGTCTATGTCCTCCGCCTCTAGGCGTATATCAGAGGCTAGGATATGCTGGTAGTCGAAGACGGGCTCTACAGAGATCCCTTGGTCGATGGCATAGCTGAGCTCACGACCCTCCAGACGGGCATGAGCTAGACGGAAGTGCATACGCTCTAGGTTGGCCTCCCCTCGTGTGGCCTTGAGGCTCGTGATCTGTGCTGTCACGAAGAGGGAGTCTAGGGGCATCTCTGCCTCTATCTGCGTCTGTGCTAGATCGAGTTCTCCAGCACGTATCAGCCAGCGAATGGTGTCGGAGTCCTTCTCCTTCTTCGTCGTGTCAGCGCTGTAGTAGTGGACATAGCCCCCTCGAGCCATGAGACGTCGTAGCTCTACCTGCTCTCTATCGAGGTCTACGAAGAGCTGCTCTACTGCCGCCTCAGGTAGGCGAGCCCTGAGGCGACTAAGACCGGTGCTGTCGGTATAGTTAATGGTGGCATCCTGCAGGTGAATGCGTGGCACCTCAAGGTGCTTGTCGAAGAGCGGCCTTAGGCTGGGCGAGAGAGACAGCGACCCTAGGGTCAGTAGGGTGTCACCCTCAGCCTTGATTACCTCTACTCCCGTCACATTCAGATCTAGGGGGAAGCCTAGGTGCAGACGATCAATATGCACCGTCATCCCCGTCCGCTCTGATAGGACCTTCGTCGCCTGTGCGACGACGAAGCGCTGCACAGGTGGGAGGTAGAGGAGGATAGAGAGCAGTAGGAGGAGCGCAAAGGGGGCGATGAGTATCCCTAGTATGATGCGCTTGATGGTCTTCGCTCTGGGCGACATGCCGTCTTCGTTGTCTTCTTTATAATATATGTGGGTGTCCCGCTCCTAGTGCTGTAGATACCAAGAGTAGAGACGCTGTACTCCGTCCTCGATCTCTACGGTGTGGTGCCAGCCTAGGCTGTGAAGCTTCTCTACGGAGGTGAGCTTGCGCATGGTGCCATCGGGCTTGGTGCTGTCCCACTCGATCACTCCCTGGTAGTCGGTCACCTTCGCTATGAGCTCAGCTAGGGCACGGATCGTCAGCTCCTTGCCCGTGCCGATATTGACGTGGCAGTTGCGTATCTCCTTGCCCTCGGGACAGAGGTTTCGGAAGTCTACATTCAGCAGGATATGCACCGAGGCATCTGCCATATCCTCACTCCAGAGGAACTCTCTGAGGGGACTGCCCGAACCCCATAGCTTCACTCGTCCGGGGTAGATGCCGAAGGGAGCAAGGAGCTCCGTCAGCTCGCCTTCGCTCATCCCCTCACGGTAGCCCGTGACGGGACGCTTCGTGAGGTCACGGAGGACGGCCTCTGTATCGTGCTCGCCGAGGCGTCCTGCTAGGTAGATCTTGCGGATCATAGCTGGTAGGACGTGGCTATTCTCTAGGTGGAAGTTGTCGTTGTAGCCGTAGAGGTTGGTGGGCATCACGGCTAGGTAGTTCGTGCCGTACTGGATGTTGAGGCTCTCACAGAGCTTGAGTCCTGCGATCTTCGCTATGGCGTAGGGCTCGTTCGTGTACTCCAGTGGTGCAGTGAGGAGCTCCTCCTCACGTATGGGTTGGTGCGCCTCACGTGGGTAGATACACGTACTGCCGAGGAAGAGCAGATCACGTACGTCGTGTCTGAAGGCCTCGCCAATGACATTCTGCTGGATCTGGAGGTTGTCGTAGATGAAGTCTGCCCGATAGGTGTTGTTGGCAAGTATCCCGCCCACATGTGCTGCGGCTAGGATCACGGCCTCGGGACGCTCCTCATCGAAGAACTGACGTACGGCTACGGCATCGGTTAGGTCTAGCTCGCTGTGGCTACGTCCAACGAGATTCGTAAAGCCTCGCTTCTGGAGGTTAGCCCAGATCGCCGACCCTACGAGTCCCCTATGTCCTGCGACATAGATCTTAGTCTCTGGTGTGATCTTAGCCATTAGAGTCGTCCCTCCCTATGAGTGGCTACATACTGCACGTCGTGCTCGACCATGAGACGTACGAGCTCCTCGAAGCTCGTCTTCTGCGGATTCCATCCCAGCAGGGTCTTGGCCTTCGTGGGGTCACCTAGCAGGGTCTCTACCTCTGCTGGGCGGAAGTACTTAGGATCGACCTCTACCAACACACGGCCCGTAGCCTGGTCTATCCCCTGCTCCTGGACGCCCTCACCCTGCCAGCGAAGCTCTATGCCCACATGTGCGAAGGCACGCTCGGTGAACTCACGGACAGAGTGCTGCTCACCCGTGGCGATCACAAAGTCCTCCGGCTGGTCATGCTGGAGCATCAGCCACATACACTCCACGTAGTCACGTGCATAGCCCCAGTCACGTAGGGCATCGAGGTTGCCTAGGTAGAGCTTGTCCTGCTGTCCTGCTGCGATACGGGCAGCGGCGAGGGTGATCTTCCTCGTGACGAAGGTTTCGCCTCGGCGCTCACTCTCGTGGTTGAAGAGGATGCCATTGACAGCGAACATCCCGTAGCTCTCTCGGTAGTTCTTCGTGATCCAGTAGCCGTAGAGCTTCGCTACACCATACGGTGAGCGGGGATAGAAGGGGGTCGTCTCACGCTGGGGTACCTCCTGCACGAGCCCGAAGAGCTCGGAGGTGGAGGCCTGATAGATCCTCGTCTTGCGCTCTAGCCCTAGGATACGTACTGCCTCTAGGAGTCTAAGTGTCCCCGTAGCATCTGCCTCGGCAGTGTACTCGGGTACATCGAAGGAGACCTTGACGTGGCTCTGTGCCGCTAGGTTGTAGATCTCATCGGGCTGTGTCATCTGAATAATGCGGATCAGCGAACTAGAGTCCGTCATATCCCCGTAGTGGAGGTTGATGGAGCGCTGCTGCTTCATATCGCGTACCCACTCGTCGAAGTAGAGGTGCTCGATACGACCAGTGTTGAAGGACGAAGAGCGGCGAATGATCCCATGCACCTCATAGCCCTTCTCTAGTAGGAATTCAGCGAGGAACGAGCCATCCTGACCCGTGATCCCCGTGATGAGTGCGACTTTGTTCACTGTACACATGTTTTACTACTGATGAATCTTTGGCACAAAGATACGTATATAATATAGGAGGTCGATACCCCCTAGGCAGGGGTGCGCACGGCCTGAGGACGAGATACCCCACCCTAGGGCTCATGCGTGCCGTGGGGTGGGGTATCGTCGGGGAGTATCTCGGTATCCTTAGTGCTGTCCTCGCTGGAAGCTCAGGATGCTGTTGCTTACCACACTTAGGCTGCTGAGCATCATCAGTCCACCTGCGAGCATGGGGCTCATCAGATAGCCCGTGAAGGGGTAGAGCACACCCGCTGCGATGGGGATAGCGGCGAGGTTGTAGATACAGGCCCAGAAGAGGTTCTGACGTATCGTCCCTAGTGTCCTATGGGCTAGGTCGAGGAGCTCCCCTACAGCCTCTAGGCTGGAGGAGCGTATGGTCACCATAGCCGTCTCCATCGCTAGGTCACTCCCCTGACCCATAGCGATGCTGAGGTCGGCGAGGGCAAGGGCGGCAGCGTCGTTGATCCCATCGCCCACCATCGCTACCCGATGACCCTCGGACTGTAGGCGACGGATATGCTCCGCCTTGCCCTCGGGGAGGACACCTGCGATATAGCTGATCCCACCGACTCGGTCTGCGACAGCCTCGGCGGCTCGTGCTCCGTCCCCCGTGAGCATCACGACCTCGATCCCTCTAGCTCTGAGGTGGGCAATGGCATCGCTGGAGGTAGGGCGGATGGTGTCTGATATGACGAGGACGGCCAGCACCTCCTCTTCGCTGGCGTAGAGGCTACAGGTCGCTCCTGCCCGTTCGCCTTCCTCCAGCACGCTCTGCGCCTCTGGGCTAAGGCTTATCCCCGCCTCCTCTACGAAGGCTCGGCTACCTACCCGATAGACTCGTCCCCCGATCGTGCCCTGCAGTCCCCTACCTGCGACCTCGGCGAAGGCAGAGACCTGCAGGGGATTGAGTGCCACCCTCAGCTCCTGCACGATGGCGGAGGCGAGGGGATGGGCGGAGAGCTGCTCCAGTCGGGAGAGTCGTAGGCGATCTACTCCACTACTGCCCGAGAGCCAGTGGATGTCCTGGACGATGGGGCGACCCTCCGTGATCGTCCCCGTCTTGTCCAGCACGATGGTGTCTATATGCTGTGCTGCCTCTAGGCTCTCCGCACTGCGGATGAGGATCCCCCTGCTCGCTCCCTGACCGATCCCGACTATGATAGCTGTCGGGGTGGCTAACCCTAGGGCGCAGGGGCAGGCGATGATCAGCACGGTGACGGCAGCTACGAGTCCCTGCGTAGCTCCTCCCTCGGGGACGAGGAGGAACCACAGAGCCCAGGTAAGGAGTGCGATGAGGACGATCACGGGGACGAAGATGCGGGCGATGCGATCCACGAGTCTCTGTATCGGAGCTCGGCTGGACTGCGCCTCCTGCACGAGACGGATGATACGAGCTAGTAGCGTGGCTCGTCCTACCTCACTGGCTCGGTAGGTGAGGGAGCCCGAGCCGTTCAGTGTGCCGGCGTAGACCTGTGCCCCTGCGGTCTTGGCCACGGGGATGGGTTCGCCACTGATGAGCTGCTCATCGGCATAGGACTCACCCTCTACGACTAGGCCATCGACGGCAAAAAGTGCTCCAGGCTGTGCCCTAAGGAGCATCCCTGGCTCGACCTCCTCGACGGAGATCATGCGCTCCTGCTCCCCCTCGACTAGGAGGACTTCCCTCGGTTGGCTACCCATGAGCTGTCGTAGGGCAGTGGCTGTCCTACGCTGTGCCCGAGCCTCGATCACCTTGCCTAGCAGGACAAAGGCAATCGTCATCGAGGCTGCCTCGAAGTACAAGTGGTGCAGGTGGTGCTCCGCCCCTGAGGCGAAGTACTCCCCGAGGTGCACGAGACTGAAGACGAAGGCCGTCCCCGTGCTCAGTGCCACGAGCAGATCCATCCCTGCAGCACGTGCCCGTAGCTGCTGCCAGCCACGGGTATAGAAGCCCCGCCCCGAGACTAGGAGGACGATCGCGGTGAGTAGAGCCGAGACTGAGGCCTTGAGCGGTGTGATGGGGTGCGCCATCATCAGCCCCATGACGATGAGTGAGAGCAGGATGGCGAGCACCGCTTGGCGTCGCTGGGTACGCTCCTGACTGTGGCGAAGGGCTTCGATCTCCTCGGGGCTCGCCTCGTCGATACGTAGGTCGTAGCCCATGCTGGCTACGGCATCCCGCAGATCCTCGGGCGAGCACTGCTTCTCATCATATACAACGAAGGCTGTAGCAGCCGATAGATTGACGCTGGCGGAGGAGACGCCCGTGACGCCCTCTAGTGCCTTCGTGGCATGCGAGGCACAGGCGGCGCAGTGGAGCCCGAGTAGGGGAAATGTTTTCTTAATCATACCTAGACCAAATCTACAATATATGAGATATCGAAGGACTTGCCCCATTCTCTGGTCAGCAGGGGCACTCCTTCCTCGTGTAGAGAACACCCCAGCACGTGAGCGGTTCATCCCGCAGGCTTCCTCCTCTCGCTCCTTCCCCCGTCTCTCTGACCTCCGCTTCCGTGCTCCTCCTCCCATCCTTCCGCACTCCGCCCCCTCCCTGCTCACCTCTTAGGCTTCCGCCCCTCTATTCCTTCCTCCGTCTTTCCACACCCCTATCCCCGCTCGCTTCTATTCCAAACATAACCCTCGCGCGCGTATATATTATGGTAGGGCATGGGGGGGTAGGGTGGGAGGGTGTCTCCTCTCTCGGTGAAGGGAGGAGGGGTGAGTCGCTTTTTCCCCTCGCGTAATGTGCTATGTGTCAGTCGTTCCGAGAGGGCGAAAACGCTCTTACCGAGAACGCACTTGCGCTCTCGGTAAGAGCGCCTCTGTCTTCTTACCTAGATGATGAATGCGTTCATTATAGGAGTACAAGTGCGCTCTCGGTATGTTCGTTTTTGCACCCTCGGAGTGTCCCAGATAGAGGGTGTGGGAGAGCTCGGGGGGGCGAGCCCATCTGTACGTCCATAGATCGGGTGAGGCGGGCGAGGCTCATGGGGCGGATAAGTCCCCTGTGCAAAGGGGAAAAGGGAATAAGGATGAAGGCTATTTGTATAAGTGCGTTTTTTTTAGTTACTTTGCAGACCGATTGTAGAATTCTCTCGAGAGAGGAGATCACTGCAAGTCGCTCATAGCGTTAGAAATAACAAACTAAAATATAGAGTTCAATGTCAAAGATTTGTCAGATTACAGGCAAGAAGGCCATGGTCGGCAACAACGTCTCACACTCCAATCGTAAGACGAAGCGCCGCTTTGATGTCAACCTGTTTACGAAGAAGTTCTTCTGGCCCGAAGAAGGGTGCTGGATCGTGCTGAAGCTATCAGCATCAGGGCTTCGACTCATCAATAAGATCGGGCTCGATGCTGCTATACGTCAGGCAGCTGAGAAGGGCTATCTAAGTGAAATCAAGGTAAAGTAGGGACATCATCATGGCAAAGAAAGCTAAGGGAAATAGAGTGCAGGTTATACTCGAATGCACCGAACATAAGGACAGTGGTCTGCCCGGGACTTCTCGCTATATCACGACGAAGAATCGTAAGAACACCACTGAGCGTCTTGAGCTGAAGAAGTACAATCCGATCCTCAAGCGCATGACCATCCACAAGGAAATCAAGTAAGGAGATAAGACAATGGCAAAGAAAGCAGTCGCATCGTTCAAGAAGGCAGACGGCCGTACCTACGCTAAGGTAATCAAGATGGTCAAGTCTCCTAAGACTGGGGCCTATACCTTCCAGGAGGAAATGGTGCCCAACGAAGCTGTGAAGGAATACTTCTCTTAGTAGAGACGTCTACCCTTCGCTAGACCCCGCTCTGTAGTCCTGTACTGGAGAGCGTCGCACCCCACTAGAGAGGCTGCCCCACGCTGATGCAAGCGGGCAGCCTCTTCTCTGTAGAGTAGACCCCTACTCCCCCATCCCCCGACACCACAACGCAATCCCCCCACCCACACTCTAGCACGAGTATATGCCCCCCAAGAAAGATAATACAGACCGCATCCAGCTCCTGAGCAATGAGCGTATCCCCAAGCTCCTCTTCCACTACGGTGTCCCCGCTGTCGTGGGGACGATGGTCAATGCCCTCTATAGTGTCGTAGACCGTATCTTCATCGGGCAGGGAGTCAGCGAGTTCGCCATCACGGGACTCGCACTGACCTTCCCGATCCTACTCTTCGTACAGGCCTTCGGGATGCTGATCGGGGTGGGTGCCTCCTCACGTGTCTCCATCCTCCTCGGTGAGGGCAAGCATGACGAGGCAGAGAATATCCTGAGCAATGCCCTGCTGCTGACGATCGTGACTCAGGTGCTTACGCTAGTGCCGGTGATGATCTGGCTCGAGGAGATCCTACGGGCCTTAGGGGCGAACGACCGGACACTCCCCTTCGCCTACGACTATCTGAAGATCATGATCCCAGGGAACATCTTCTCGACACTCTGCTTTAGCTTTAATGCGATCATGCGTGCCTCGGGTTACCCCTACAAGGCGATGATCACGATGCTCATCGGGGCAGGGCTCAATACCCTACTGGATGCGGTCTTCATCTACGGCTTTGGCTGGGGTATCGAGGGGGCAGCATGGGCGACGGTGATCGCTATGGCCGTGTCGGCAGCCTTCGTGATGCAGCACTTCCTCGATAGCAAGAGCGAGGTACAGTTCCATAAGCGGAATATGCGCTTCTCTTCGGAGCAGATCATGGCGATCCTGTCGATCGGGATGTCGCCCTTCTTCCTCCAGCTACTTAGTAGTGGCGTTACCTTCCTGATCAACTCCTCGCTGGCCGAGCATGCAGGCTCCCCGATCATGGCCGACCGAGCAGTCGGAGCCTACGGGATCATCAATAGCATTGCGCTGGTGGGCTTCATGTTCATGCTCGGTATAGCTCAGGGGATGCAGCCCATCATAGGCTTCAACTATGGGGCGAAGGCTATGGGACGTGTGCGTCAGACCTTTAGGATCTGTGCTACGACGAACTTCGGTATCGGGCTCTTCGTGAATATCGTGGCTCTGATCGCCCCGAGCTTCCTCGCCTCACTCTTCACCAGCTCTCCCGAGATGATTGAGGCCTCGGCTCACGCCCTACGTCTATGTCTCTATGGCTTTGCCTTCGTGGGCTTCCAGGTGACGGCGACGCAGTTCTTCCAGAGCATAGGCTTCGGGGGCAAGGCTCTACTACTGAGTCTCTCTAGGCAAATACTCTTCCTCATCCCAGCGCTCTTTGCCTTCCCCCTGCTGTGGGGCAGTACAGGGGTGTGGGTAGCACTTCCCTTCTCCGATATCAGCTCTGGGGTGCTGGGGATGGCTCTGATGTACTATCAGTTCCGCCTCTTTGAAAAGCAGCACGCTCGGGTGGAGACGCTCTAGCTGAGCTCGGATATTACGCACTATATAGCTATGGTCTATCTGTATTCAGTCCTCTGCTGTCTCTTCCTCTTCCCCTACTTCGGTTGGCGAGGGGGGCAGGCTCTAGGGCCTAAGGGACGTCGGTTCCTCTGGGGATTACTAGCTCTGGTCTTCTTCCTCTTTATCCTAGCCCTCTTCATCCATCGCTCGATCCAGGCAGACTGGATGAGTCATGTGATGAATGGCAGTGTGTACATCTTCTTCTCCTCGATGTATGCAGCAGGTGTGCTGGTGCTGGTGGAGGTGCTCCGCTACGTCGATCGGCGTCTCTTCGGGTTCTACACGTATGCCCCCCTGTGGCAGAAGAAGCTTATGCGCCAGGGCTCCTTGGTGCTGGCATTAGTGGTCTTCATCGTGACGCTCTTCATCGGGTATCACAATGTGCGCTACCCCGTGGTACTGCACCATGACCTCTACCTCAAGCGTCTTACTCCCGAGGGAGCAAAGGCCGAGAAGCGTATGCGTCTGGTCTTCTTCTCCGACCTACACATCGGCGAGGCTATGACTCCGCCCTATGTGGAGCGTGCCGTGGAGCTGATCATGGCACAGCGACCAGACCTGATCCTCTGTGGAGGGGACTATATCGACCACCTGAGTGAGTATGCCTACGACCCTCGGGTCATGAAGGTGATGCGTAGACTAAAGGCGCCCCTCGGAGTGTACTTCGTCCTCGGGAATCACGAGTACCGAGCCGACACACTCTCCAATATCCGCTTCGTCAAGGAGATCGGAGCTACACTCCTTAGGGATAGTGTTGCCTATCCGGGGGATAGCCTACTGACGCTCATCGGTAGAGACGATGCTATCTACGGCGACCGAATGCCCTACGAGCGCATCACAGCGGGGATTGATCCTAGTCGACGACCCGTGCTACTGATGGAGCATACTCCGGGCTCTATCGACAGCCTAGCGGGCTCTCCCGTAGACCTCATGCTGTGCGGTCATACGCACGGCGGACAGATCTGGCCGGGGCAAGCGATGGTGTGGTGGAAGTTTGGGATTGCCTCAGGTACAAGAGACTACGACGACAAGCAGGTCTGTGTGAGCTCGGGTATCGGCTCTGCTGGAGCGACCTATCGGGTGGGTACACGTAGTGAGATCCGAGTCTACGACCTCTACTGGTAGCGTATCCGTGATGTAGGGAGATGGGTTGACGAGCTTGATCTGGCTACTCTGCTGTGATCTCTGCGGGTAGAGCACCGGCGATATAAGGGGCTCAGCTAAGCCTAATGCCTTGGCCTCGACTCCACTTCCTCCCAACACCTATCACCCACCTATCACCCAACCTAAGCTCTCTGTCCTAGGCTAGGGAACAAAATAACAGCGAGAGCAAGATCCCTCACATGAAGGGAATCTTGCTCTCGCTCTGTATAAGGGGGCTGGGGGACAAGTCCCACAGCCTCTACCTTAGGGGTCTGTGTATTGGGTGGGGACTACTTGAGTAGTGCCTCCATCTCCTCGGCCTTCTCCTCGAGGCACTCTAGGTAGCGTAGCTGGGCACGGGTACGCTGGAGGTTGTGCTCGGGATGGTGTACCTTGAAGTACTTGTCTCCATCGATGTAGTCAGCTAGGAAGCGCACGGTCTGCATGTAGGTCATCAGACGTCCTCCGTAGGCGATGAGGCTACGCTCGGTGGGGTTGAGGAACTTGCCAGCGGTGGAGAGATAGCCCTCTACGAAGGCCTTGTAGATGGGCATATTCACCCCGATCTTCGATAGATCAGCTTCGTCCTCTGCGGCTAGGTTGACACCTGTGCGGATGAAGTCCCCTACATCACTCAGGATGTAGCCTGGCATCACCGTATCCCAGTCTACGACACATAGGACACAGCCGCTCTTGTCGAAGAGGACGTTATCCACCTTAGTGTCGCAGTGGATGGTACGCTTGGGGAGCTTACCCTCCTCGTATAGTCGCTCCTGCTGGAGCATCTTATCGGCACGCTTGTCGATCTCGGCGAGGATATCTCGTACGCCGGCTACACGTCCGACGGGGTCCTTCTCTACGGCTTCGCGTAGCTGACGTAGGCGGAAGGGCATGCTGTGGAAGTCAATGATGGTCTCACCGAGCGTTCCCTCAGGGATGTCAGAGAGCATCTCCTCAAAGTGTCCGAAGGCCTCACCTGCGCAGCGTGCTGCCTCGGGGGTGAGCTCGCTCATGCTCATGCTCTCGGGGATGAAGCGACAGACGCGCCAGTAGTTCTCCCCATCGTAGTAGTAATTCTTCGTCGAGTCACTTAGTAGGGGATAGAAGTGTAGGTACTTGCGCTCTAGGTCACGATCACCTGCCTCCTGGAGCCTCTGGTGCATACGCTCCGAGACGATGGCTACATTACGCTGTAGCACCTCGATACGAGGGAAGACATGGTGATTGATGCGCTGTAGTATCCAGCGACGTGTGCCCTCACGGTCGGTCACGGCATAGGTGTCGTTGATGTGTCCATTCCCGAAGGGGAGGACCTCGCCAATCTCCTCTAGAGGGACGAACTGGCTAATGATCTGCTTCATCTCAGGTGTCTATTTCGTTAGTTAGTAAATGCTTGTTGTATCTACTTTACCTTACAAATATAGGATAAAAAGCTATGCACCGCTACAGCCCTCGGCCGTAGCGGTGCATAGCGTATATAGTTAATCCGTGATAACTACGTGGGGATTAGAAGCGGTAGCCGAGACCGAGGAAGAACGAAGTGTTCTTGCTGCTGAGCTTATCCGTAGCTTCCTTGAAGCTGTTGACCATGCCGAGGTCGGTGCCTAGACGTACGTAGACCTTGCTGAACTCAAGAGCGGCAGAGGCATTGATGCCCATGTCGAAGCGATTGTACTGCTTTTCCTTGAAGGCATCATAGGCAGACTTGATCCCTCCCTTGATCCCTGCGAGGGTACGGACAGAGGAGCTAACCCCGTAGGAGAAGGTAGGACCGAACTCCGCCGAGACAGCCAGACCCTCAGAGAGGGGGATACGGATACCGAGGGTTACGGGCACGGAGATATAGTTCAGTGTGTTGGAGACCGTCTCCGTCTTTTGGTTGCTTGTCAGTTCCTGCTTGTTACCCTCTTGACGGAAGGTAATCCCTGGGGCGATGTATACGCCACTAGCGACACCGATCTCAACGGCGAGACCAGCACGGAAGCCTGGGTGGATCTTCAGACCGTTGACGTCTGACCCGTTAGCATCCTTAGCTACTGTGCGAGCAATATTAGCTGCTACTTCGATACGAGGATTAATCTGTGCCTGGGCAGCGAAGGATGTAGCGACCAGAGCTACCGCTGCGAAAAATAGCTTCTTCATTATCTTGCTTTCTATATTTCCATTGCGTGACAATAGGCCACGCATTCTACCGCAAAGTTAGGGATTATTCCCATAACGCCTCGGTAGTGCCCTTTCCTCCCCGCTCGTATATCCTCCTAAACGATGGCGCTAGAGCTTGTGGGCAAAGGCGAACCAGGTCAAGTGTATCACCCTATCCCATGTCCACCTAGACGACATATCTGTGGCTGGGGGACTACATACGAGAGCGGAGCTCCTTGGCATTCTTGCTCTCTGCCTTATCCTTGAGCTGAGCCCCGAAGGAGTAGGTAACCCCGAGTCCGATGTAGCGACGATTAGAGATATTGTCGATGAGCATGTGGTAGTCTGGGGTGGTGAGGGTAGCCTTGTAGCGGGTGGTGATGAGGTTGTCAGCACTGAGGGCTAGGCGAAGCTTCCCATCCAGCAGGGTATAGGAGAGCCCAGCCCCGCCGATGAGGAGATGAGAGATGTGGAAGCCGTTTTCGTGGCTCGGTGTCCTATAATATAGGTAGCAGGTGGCCTGTAGGGTCTTGCTGCGATTGAGGAAGAAGGTGTTGTAGGTACTCGCTCCATAGGTCAGGGATGCCCCTCCGTAGTCGGTGCGCTGTGCGCCAGTCGTGATCTTGGTGTCACTGTACCATAGGGTGTGTGAGATGTAGGTCTGCATGAAGCCCAGCTTATAGACGAAGCTATTCTCCAGCCTGATGGTGCTGGTCTTCTCGGCATTCTCATGGCGGTAGCTTGCTTGGTTGGTCGCTGGGTCTAGGCGGACGACCGGTGCGATACCATCCCAGAGATAGCCCCCGCTGAGCTCGAAGTTGAGCACGCCCATGAAGGTATAGCCGAGGGTGAGGTTCGCTCGCTTGGCTGCATGCAGGTCTTCCTTCCCCAGCAAGACGCTATTCTGGTTCTCATAGCGCACGAAGGGGGAGAGCTGGCCGAAGTGTGGGCGACTGAGTCTCACATTACTACTGAGGTTGAAGGCATGACGCTCGTTGGGGTTGTAGCCGACAAAGAGCGAGGGGAAGACGTTGAGGTAGCTCCTCAGGTGCTCTAGCCGTCGTCCATTCGTCATCCCCTCGGTATGGGTGTACTCCATACGAAGGCCTGTGCGTAGGCTCCACTTGGGGGATAGAGGTGCGTTGAGGTCGGCATATAGGGCGTAGACATGCTCGTCGAAGCGGATCCTATCGTGTCGCTCCCCGAGAGTGCTGGAGGCATCGTAGTCGTTGCTGTTGTGGGTGCGCGTCCAGGTACCCTTTACCCCAAAGCCTAGTGTCCCCGCTCCTAGGGGCTCGGTGTAGTCTAGGCTGGTGATGTAGGAGGTGGTGCGCTGGTCGGTCTCAGCATTGAAGCGGAAGTCTCCCCCTGGGGTCGGTACCCCGAGTTGGTTAAGGGTCTGGGAGGCGAAGTTACGCTCCTCACGACTGCGGTAGCTGATGTAGTCTGCATCCCAGGAGAGACGGCGTCGGGAGGCGGACTTGAAGCTCTTCTCCAGGTGAAGGTTCGCTGTCGTGTAGTCGCTCTTCTTCGTCTCATCAGCCCGCCCGGGCATAGAGCGTAGGAGGTAGCGGATGTTACCAGGAGGGATGGCATAGTCCCTAGTATCATTCTCTCGGTGGGGTCTATCCCTGTCGGGGGCATAGGAGAGATTGACACCTAGGGTCAGCTCTGGGGTGAAGGCATAGTCGAGCCCAGCACGGAGGTTGAGGTTGCGGTTCTTGACCTCAAAGGTAGTCACGCTCGATGAGTAGAGCTCCTGCTTGGGGTAGGTACGAAAGGTACAAAAGTCTCCACCGAAGGTACTCATGCCCGCACTAGCCTGTAGCGAGGTAGAGAGCTTATCCCGCTTGTAGTTCAGCCCCGTACTTACCCTGTAGCTGGGAAAGTCCTCGTTGAACCCTGCATAGGCGGAGGCACTCCCCCCGAAGAAGTCGTTCTTGGCCTTCTTGAGGATGATGTTCAGTATCCCTGCGTTCCCCTCAGCCTCGTACTTGGCGGGTGGTGTGGTGAGGATCTGTATCTCGGTGAGGTCAGAGTGAGGATAGGTGCGCAGGAGGTTTACCAGTGCCGTGCCAGAGAGGCGTACTCGCTTGTCGTTGATGAGGACGATTACATTCCCCTTGCCGATGAGGGAGATCCCTTCGTCGCTGACGTTCACCCCGGGGGTCTGACGCAGGACATCGAGGGCAGAGCTCGCTGCGGTAGCTATCTGGCTCGCATCGAAGACCATGCGGTCCGCCTTGCGCTGCATGATGGGTCGCTTGGCGGTGACCTGTACTGTAGCGAGCTCCTTGGCCTCGTCCTCCAGTAGGAGCTCCCCTAGGTCAAGCGCCCCCGAGAGGGTGAGGCTCTTGTGGTAAGGCTTGAGCCCGAGGGCACGTATCTCTAGGTGGTACTTCCCCTGTGGAGCCATCAGGCGAAATCGCCCCAGCGAGTCCGTAACGACCCCCGTGATGAGGCTACTGTCCCGAGGACTGCGGAGTAGGACATTGGCAAAGTCCACCGGACGGCGATCAATAGTCTTCCTGAGTGTGCCCTGTACGGGGAAGGTCGTCTGCGCCAGAAGACTACCAGAATAGAGCGCAAAGGCGACATAGAGTAAGCCGAAGTGTCTCATCGTGACATAAGGATTAGAGTTTACCCTAAAGGTAGTCAATATCACATAGATGACCTCTCCTCTGCCCCCAAGTGTTCCCCTCTCTTTCCCGCCAGACCCGAAGGGACGGGCTTAGTCGGCTGGGTAGCGAATATTTCGCCCCCGTCCCTCTAGTGTACGTTCCCCGTGACCTAGCCCGATCGCTAGGTGCTACCCTATCGTGTGCGCTTGTATAGTGGACTATGCAAATGTGTTAGCTCAGTCCTGCATACTTGTGTCCGATAGGTGTACTCAGGCGATGAGGAGAGGCTGGGGTGGCACGGGGCGGATGCCCGAGATCACAGAAAGTCGAGGGCGAAGTCATCGGGGGGCTACATGCTTTGGTCGAGGTACCGGTATCCTAGGAGTGGATTTACCGACCTCAGACCTCCTCTCTAGAAGGGGAAAGTATACACGTGTGTATACAACAGTGTACCCACGTGTATACAATAGTGTACACGCGTGTACACAACTTCGCTCTAAGTATGTTCGCTGTAGGGCTCCCGTAGTTATGTCTATCGGGGGACTAATGAGTTGGAGGTGTGGTGGATATGGATGGGTGTCCTTGGGCATTGGGATGAGAGCTCAGAGAGTCTAAGGATGGAGCGTACTAAAGGAGCTGATACGTCGTCCCTAGGGGAGGGGGAGATGCTTTGCTGGTGACGGAGATTCTTCCTTCCTTTGTGTGGAGGCTAGGGTGGGGTGTGACTATGTGTGGAGGGAGGGAGATGGAGAAGGAGAGACTTCCACCCGCCCCATTGCCTCGGTACACCATTATTATTTATTGAGTACTATGGAGGGACATGCGTAGACTGATTCTGCTGACCTTATACCTGCTCCTCGGAGCTAGACTCCCCCTCGTGGGGCAGGGCGAGCTCATCGTGATGAGCTACAACGTGGAGAACCTCTTTGACCTGGAGGATCACCCAGAGCGTGCCGACGATGAGTTCCTCCCTATGGGCTCCCACCGCTGGACGAAGGCTCGGTATGAGCGCAAGCTCCACCAGATCGCCGAGGTGCTCAGCAGTGCTGGGAGCCTGACACACTTCCCTGACCTCGTGGCTCTGGTAGAGGTGGAGAATGCAGGTGTACTGAGGGATTTGCTTAGCCATACTGCGCTCAGGGCTCAGGCGGGCTATGCCTTCACCGTCACAGAGGGCGAGGATCCCCGTGGGATCAATGTCGCCCTACTCTATAGGACGGAGACCTTTCGCCTGCTGGGGCGAAGAGAGCTCCCCCTACACTTCCCCTTCGATAGTACGAAGCGGACACGTCCCATTCTCGAGGTCTCGGGGCTTGTCCCTACGGGGGATACCCTCCATCTGTATGTCTGCCACCTGCCCTCCCGCCGTGGCGGCGCTCGGCAGAGCGAGCGGTACAGACGCTATGCCTGCGAGCTGCTGAGAGAGCAGACGACACGTAGGCTGGAGGAAAGTGGTGGGCACACGCACGTCCTCGTCCTCGGTGACTTCAATGGTGCGCCCGAGGAGCCTGCGACCCGTGAGGCCTTGGGCTCTCGCCCCTACCCCGAGGGTGGAGTGGACTCGATCGCCCGAGACAGCTGTCGCTGGGATCAGCTCTATGAGCTCTCTCCACGGCGGGGAGCGGGAGAGCCCCCTGGGAGCTATTGCTTCCGAGGAGTGTGGACACAGCTGGATCAGATCCATGCCTCTCGGAGCCTCCTCGGGGGAGGACGTCTAAGCTACGTGGAGGGGAGTGCGGAGATCTTCTACCGCCCCTTCATGGGGCAGCCCTCGGTGAGCAGTCCCTTCCCCGTGCCCTTCCGTACCTATGGAGGAGCCTTCTGGCGGGGTGGCTACAGCGATCACTACCCCCTACGTATCCGCTTGAGGTATGAGCGTCCGTAGCGGACGAGAGACGTCTCTCCGAGGTCGGGGTAGGGGGAGCGTCTACGGGGCGGGAGGGTCACTCCTCATTTTGTTTACTACTCAGTGTAAAATACGGGCGAAATAGCTACCTTTGTGTTACAAACCTGTGGGTAACGCTTAGGTCCCTGTACTTAGAGAACAGATATGGTATGAAAAAAAGAGTGATATGGATCATCGTACTTGCCCTAGTCTCAGCCTATAGCCTGCTGACGTGGGTCCAATATCAGTACTATGACCGTGTCCTGACCCAGCGCAAGGAGAGCATCCGAGGACTGATGAAGGAAGCACTCTCTGATGTGGCAGAGGAGCTACAGGTGCGTGAATTAGTACGCAACCTCAACAAGGGCGCAAATCGCCTGATGGGCTCCTTCCTCACCGACACGACCTTCGCTGGTACGGATGTCGCCCCCTTCGATATCTGGGTGCGTACCCTAGCCGACACGTTGGCCGTGGAGCGTGCGATCGCTGAGAATCAAGTCATGATACGTATCCCTAACACAGGTGACAAGAGCCGTGTGGACTATCGCCCCTCTAAGGATCTTATCTTGGCTTACTTCACGCAGCTGCATGCGCTGGATAAGTACATCCTGAAGTACGTCTACGATACCTATATGCCCGACAGCATGAGCCAGATGGTGAATATCTATCTGCTGAGGAGTCTGATCCGAGAGCGTCTAGATAGCAAGAACCTCTGCGTGGACTATCAGATGGCTCTCTACGACTACGATGGTCGGGTAGTCTATGAGTACCGTCCCCCGGGTATTATGAGAGGGGAGTGGGAGAATGAGAATACTGTTATCCAGTACCTCTTCGTGCCACGTGATGGATCTACTGAGCGACGTCCCTATATGCGTGTGTCGCTTGACCTAGCCCCGACACGAGCAGAGGTCTTCCGCCTAGCCCTCCCGAGCTTCATCTCGACGATCATAGTCCTGCTACTCGGGTTCTCCGCTCTAGCTGTGTTGCTGAAGTACATTAACTTTGCCTCCCAACGCACCAACTTCATCAACAACATGACGCACGAGCTCAAGACCCCCATCAGCTCGATCGTCCTCTCGACAAAACTGCTGGAGGAGAGCTCTACTCCGGCGACTACGCTACCGAAGCAGCGTCAGCTGATGTCGATCATCTCACTAGAGGCTCAGAGGCTAAAGTTCCTTATCGACAAGGTGCTCCAGCTCTCGATCCTCGAGGGACATGCAGGTAAGTTCGCCCTAGAGACCCTAGATATCAACGAACTGATCCTCCCTGTAGCAGAGATCTACACCTTCCACGCACAGCAGCGTGGCGGAGACCTCTCCCTCGACCTGGAGGCTACCAATACTTGGGTGCGTGCCAATCAAATGCACCTCTCGAATGTCTTCTTCAACCTCCTAGATAATGCTGTCAAGTATAGCCGTACCGATGTGCCCCTTAGCCTCTCCATCCAGACCAGTGACGAGGAGGACTATATCCGCATCGTGATCCAGGATAATGGTATCGGGATGGAGAAGCATGAGCTCAAGCGTATCTTCGAGCGTTTCTATCGTGTCGGCTCTGGCAATCGGCATGACGTCAGAGGCTTCGGTCTCGGTCTAGCCTATGTCCTCTCGGTCATCCGCCAGATCGGTGGACGCATCACCGCCGAGAGCGAGCCAGGGATAGGTACCAAGATGGTCATACGCATCCCCACAGCGCCAGACGCATAAAATCCTGAGGAGGGAGGATGTCCTCTCTCCGTGCACATAACATAGAAGTATTATACTACGCACTATTGCAAGATTATTTCCCCCTCTAAAGACAACGTTTCATGGAAGAACAAGCTAGAATCCTTCTCTGTGAAGACGAAGAAAACCTTGGAACTATACTCAAGGAACTCCTCGAAAGCAAGAAGTATATCGTAGACCTCTGTACCGACGGTGAGCAAGGCTGGAAGGCCTACAAAGTGAACAAGTATGACCTCTGTCTACTCGATATCATGATGCCCAAGCGTGACGGACTGACCCTAGCCAAGGATATCCGTAGCGTTAGTGCCGATGTGCCCATCATCTTCCTCACTGCTCTCGGTATGCGTGACAACGTCCTCGAGGGCTTCCGATCGGGAGCTGATGACTACATCACCAAGCCCTTTAGCATGGAGGAGCTCGTCCTACGTATAGAGGCTGTACTACGTCGCACCAATAAGCATGACGATGGTAAGGAGCCACAGCGTGTCTACTATATCGGTAATTACACCTTCAATACGACGACTCAGACCCTCTCCATCGACGATACCGCACGTAAGCTCACTACCAAGGAATGTGAGCTGCTGGCACTGCTCTGCCTCTTCGCCAACCAGACCCTCGAGCGCTCCCACGCCCTCAATGTGATCTGGGGGATCACCGAGCACACAGGGTCAGGTGAGAACTCCTTCAGCCAGCGTAGCATGGACGTCTACGTGACCAAGCTACGCCGTATGCTGGCAGATGACCCACGTGTGGAGATCAAGAATGTACACGGCAAGGGCTACAAGCTCGTCATCCCTCCCGTAGATCCCTCTGACGAGCACTAGCTCAAGAGCAGCTATTACTCATCAGACAAGTACACACTCACACAGCACCACCCCTCTGCTCCTATGGTAGCTCCGTAGGCTGTAGGGGTGGTCTTTACGTGGTCATAGGTGACCCTAAGCTTCATCTAATCCCTTGGGTTAGGGGATCGGCTATCCGTCTTCTCCCTCCCCCTCCCGTCTTCCCTCTCCTTGGGACGATGGTACCCCAAGAAGGCTATGGAAGGCTGGGGATGCACCTAGCACTTGCCCGCCTAGGGATGCTGAGACCACAGATACAACACAATTTGATCATTGATGAGTAAGAAAAAGCAACTAGCTACACATAAGCGAGACAAGCAGCCCACAGTGGCTCCCTCTCGTCTCAATAAGCGTGAGATCCAGCGTATCACCCGCTTGGTCTTCGATGCCAACCCAGGACAAGTCCTCTCCTACAAGCAGATCTGCTATGCTATCGGCAAGACGACGATGGGGCAGAAGCGTGCCATCTACCAGACCCTCTCCGAGATGGCTGTGGTGGGCGAACTGCAGGAGCTCGAGCCCGGCCGCTTCGTCCGTGGTGGCGGAGGTGGCGAGAGCCTAGAGGGACACTTCGACTACCGTGGTGGTCGTCCCTCCTTTGTCCCCGAGGACACCGACCTTGACCCTATCCCCCTATCCGATCGTTCGTGTGCCAATGCCCTTCATGGGGATAAGGTGCGTATCTCTCTACTGCGCAATAGACGTGGCGAGGTCAAGGGGGCACGTATCACCGAGATTCTAGAGCGTAGCCATACGACCTATGTAGGCTCACTGCAGAAGTCTCGGGGCTATGCCTTCTTCGTGACTAACAACAAGGAGCTACGCCAAGACATCTTCATCCCCGACGACAAGTGTCTCAATGCTACGAGCCGTGATAAGGTCGTCGTACGTATCCTAGACTGGGATGCGCATGCCAAGAACCCACGTGGCGAGGTCATCGACGTCCTCGGTCGGGCTGGTGAGAACACCGCCGAGATGCATGCCATCCTCGCCGAGTATGGCCTACCCTACAAGTACCCCGAGGAGGTAGAGCGTGCCGCCGAGGGGCTCTCGGATGAGATTACGGCAGAGGAGCTCGCTCGCCGTGAGGACTTCCGTGGGGTGCTCACCTGCACGATCGATCCACGGGATGCAAAGGACTTCGACGATGCCCTTTCCTTACGCTCCCTACCCGAGGGACGCTACGAGGTCGGGGTACATATCGCCGATGTGAGCCACTATGTACAGCCTGGTGGTATCATAGATGACGAGGCTTACCGCCGAGCTACCAGTGTGTACCTCGTGGATCGAACGATCCCGATGCTACCTGAGCGACTGAGCAACTTCCTTTGCTCGCTCCGTCCCGATGAGGACAAGTATGCCTATAGCTGTATCTTCACTCTAGATGCCGAGGCAAGGCTCCTTGCTGCACGTATCGCACGTACGGTTATTCGTAGCTCTCGCCGCTTCACCTATGAGGAGGCACAGGAGATCATCGACACGGGTACGGGGGATCATGCTGAGGCGATCCTTACGCTCCACACTCTGGCGCAGAAGCTTCGGGCGAGGAGATTCGAGCGAGGCAGTATAGCCTTCGATCGTCCCGAGGTACGCTTCGAGCTAGACGAGGCAGGCAAGCCTATCGAAGTCCATATCAAGGAGAGTAAGCCAGCCCACCAGCTGATCGAGGAGTTCATGCTACTGGCGAACCGTACAGTGGCAGAGCGTATCGCTGATGCTTCACGTCAGGACATCACCCCCGCCCTGCACCTGAAGAAGCGTACCCCTCCTACCTTCGTCTATCGTATCCACGAGGCTCCTGATGAGGAGAAGCTACGTAGTCTCTCGGAGTTCGTCTCTCGTATGGGCTACAAGCTCCGTACGGAGGGTGGGGCAGAGGCGATCAGCCAAAGTCTCAACCAGCTCCTCAGGGACATCAAGGGGCGCCCAGAGGAGAATATGATCTCCATGCTCGCCATACGCTCTATGGCGAAGGCTCGCTATACGACAGCACATATCGGGCACTACGGGCTAGGCTTCGAGAGCTATACCCACTTCACCTCTCCGATACGTCGCTACCCTGACCTCATGGTACATCGTCTCTTGACCCGCTACCTCATCGAGGGTAAGGAGAGTGCAGATGTCACAGCCACCGAGGAGCAGTGCGACCATGCCTCTGATATGGAGAATATCGCTGCCAATGCCGAGCGTAGCTCCATCAAGTACAAGCAAGTCGAGTACATGATCCCACGTCTCGGGCAGACCTTCACGGGCGTGATCACAGGGCTCGCAGACTGGGGTATCTATGTCGAGCTGGATAAGAATAAGTGTGAGGGACTCGTCCCCTGCCGAGACCTAGAGGATGACTACTATGAGTATGATGAGAAGACCTTCTCGCTCATAGGCAGGCACACGGGACGCCGTTTCCGCCTAGGTGACCAACTCGAGGTCACGGTGGCACAGGCTGACCTTGCTCGTAGGCAGCTGGACTTTGCCCTCACGGAGGCTCTGCAGGCACGCTCCCCACGCCGTCGTCGCCCATAGGCTCTTGCCTTCGCCTCCCTTCGCCTCCTTCCCTAAGGGGGGGACGAGTGCGGGAGGAGTAGTTCCCAACTAAATAAGACAGCCCCCGATACACCGAAGAGCGGTGTATCGGGGGCTGTCTTTTGTGGCTCTGCTTCCCCGTAGGGAAAGGGGCTCGGGGGAATAATCACCCGAGGGTGTATCGTGCTTAGCGAAGCATCTGTCGGTAGTGGCGGTCGATCTCCTTGCGCGCCTCTTCTGTGGGCTGGAAGGCCGAGCTCGACATCTCACCCAGTACTCCTGCGTCTGCCTTCTCATCCAGCTTGGGGATGAAGACATTGACATTGACCAGCAGGTCGCCTCGTCCGTAGCCATTGACAGAGGGCAGGCCCTTGCTCCTGAGTCGGAGCACCTTGCCGGGCTGTGTGCCAGCAGCGATGTTTACACGAGCCTTACCTCCGATGGTGGGTACCTCCACGGAGCCACCTTGGGCGGCTGTGGGGATGGAGATGAGGAGGTTGTAGATGAGGTCGTTGCCGTTGCGGATGAGGTTGGGGTCTTCCTCCTCCTGGATGATCACGTGTAGGTCTCCGGGTACACCTCCTCGTGGGGCAGCGTTCCCCTTGCCCTGTACGTTGAGTTGCATCCCTTCGGCTACGCCAGCGGGAATGCTGAAGGTGACGACTTCCTCACCGATCTGAGTCCCCTTGCCCTTACAGAACGAGCAGGGCTTGGTGATCACCTCACCCGTACCCTCACAGGTAGGGCAGACGCTCTGGGTCTGTACCATCCCGAAGATCCCTCTCTGTGCGGAGATGACCATACCTGAGCCGTGGCAGGTGCCACAGGTCTGCTTGCCGTCCTTGTCGCTGGTGCCCTCACCGTGACAGTGTGAGCAGGCGACTTGCTTCTTTACCTTGAGCTTCTTCTCTACGCCCTTGTCGATCTCCTCTAGGGAGAGGCGTACACGTGCCCTAAGGTCTGAGCCACGGAGCACCTGACGTCCTCCGCCACCAAACCCTCCGAAGCCACCGAAGTCAAAGCCACCGCCCCCGAAGAGGTCGCCGAAGCGGCTGAAGATATCATCCATGGACATCCCTCCGCCTGCGAAGCCACCGCCTCCAGCAGCACTGCTACCTACGCCTGCGTGGCCGAACTGGTCGTATCGCTGACGCTTCTGTGGGTCGCTCAGTACATCATAGGCCTCGGCGAGCTCCTTGAACTTCTCCTCGGCCTCCTTATCTCCTGGGTTCTTATCTGGGTGGTACTTGATGGCGAGCTTGCGGTAGGCCTTCTTCAGCTCCTCGTCGCTAGCTCCCTTGCTGACACCTAGTATTTCGTAGTAATCTCTCTTTGTTGCCATTTGCTGTTTCCTTTCTCTTCCTGCTTGTTACTGGCCGACGACGACGGAGGCGTGGCGCAGTACCTTATCGTGGAGTGTGTAGCCCTTCTTGACGCAGTCGATGACCTTGCCCTTCTGAGCCTCCTCGGGGGCAGGGAAGGTGGCGATGGCCTCGTGAAGCTCCTCGTCGAAGGGCTGTCCTGCGGTCTCTATGGGGCGTACACCCTGACGCATGAGGTAGTCAAGGAACTTCGTGTGGATGAGGTGCATCCCCTCCTTGAGAGCCTCTAGGTCGGTAGCCTTGTCGAGGTTCTGTAGGGCTATGTCGAGGTCATCCACGACGGGTAGGAGGTCACCTAGTACCTTCTCGCCACCGCTACGGATGAGTTCGCTCTTCTCCTTGAGGGTACGCTTGCGGTAGTTGTCATACTCGGCGACGAGACGCATGTGGGTGTCCCGAAGCTTGTCTAGTTCGGTGCGAAGGCGTTTTTCCTCGCTCTCGGGGGAAGGTGTTCCCTCTGACAAATTTTCCGTAGCGACCTCCTCAGAGGGTATCTCGCTCTGACACTCTGTCTTACTCTGCTGCTCTAGGGGCTCCTCTATATCGGTGTGAGGCTCCTTGATTTCTTCACTCATATTATTGTCTTTTATGTTGTTGTCAAGTTCGTTAGCCTATGGCGCAAGCCACCTCCGCCTACCTCGTATGCAGGGGAAGGGCTGTCGTACATCGGCTCTATGCACCCCCTATATATCAAATATGATACCGAAAGCCCTATCGCCAATCTGCCTCCCTGTCTATCTCCCTCCTTGGGAATGGCGAGGAAGGGAGGTATACAGCTGGTCAAACCCTACCTCGTAGTGAGCTCTGTATCAGGCATTCCGAGGAGGGCAAAACGCTCTCGGTAAGAACGCACATGCGCTCTTACCGAGAGCGTCCTTGCGCCCTTACCGAGAGCGCATGTGCGTTCTTACCGAGAGCGTATGTGCGTTCTTACTGAGAGCGTTTTTCATCACCTATTTGAGGTGATGATATCGGTCTCGGTATGCCTGCTCCTAAGGGGGTGTATCGTGCCTCTGATCGGGCTCTCGGAATGGGCGAGATGGGGCGAGATAATAGGACTAATAGGTCCAATAGGTGCAATAGGTCTAATAATAAGGTGTGCGAAGGCTGTACATATATAGATCGTATGAGGTGGGAGCTCTCTGTGGCTGTAGCGTGCTCTCTGTGGCTGGATCGGTGGGAGCTAGGTAGGGCTAGGGTAGGTGCTGTCTGTGGAGTGGGAGGTGGGAGCTAGGTAGGGCTGGGGTAGGTGTAGTCTGTGGTATGGGAGGTGGGAGTTAGGTAGGTATGGGGTAGGTGCTGTCCGTGGTATGGGGGAGAGAGCTAGGTAGGGCTGGGGTAGGCGCTGTCCGTGGTATGGGGGTGGGAGCTAGGTAGGGCTGGGGTAGGTGCTGTCTGTGGTATGGGGGCGAGAGCTAGGCAGGGATGAGGTAGGTGTACTCTGTGGTATAGGGGAGAGAGCTAGGTAGGGCTGGATGGTGGTGTCTGCGGAGTGGGCGGTGGGGGTAGGTAGGGCTCGGGTAGGCCTTGTCGGTGGAGTGAGAGGTGGGGCACTAGGTAGGGATGGAGGTGAGGCTATACTTATTAGGCGGCGAAAGAGTACCTTTGTAGACATTTTCAAAGGTAATGGCAAGGAAATTAGTAGACCTCCTACAAGGTCTAAGCTATAAGACTACAAGTCCCGTAGAGGAACTTGAGCAGACAGAGATCCTACAGATCACCGAGGACTCCAGACGAGTAGAACCAGGGACGCTCTTCGTCGCCCTGCGTGGGGTACATGCCGATGGGCACCTCTTTATCCCCAGCGCTATCGAGGCTGGAGCTGTAGCTGTCCTCGTCGAGGAGCTACCCATCGACCCCCAGCCCCATATCCTATATATAGAGGTAGAGAGCACGGCTGAGGCGCTCGGTATCATGAGCTCCCATTGGTATGGCGACCCTTCAGAGGAACTCATCGTCATCGGGGTGACTGGGACCAACGGAAAGACGACGATTGCGACACTGCTCTTCCGTCTCTTCCGTTCGGCAGGTTACCGCTGTGGACTCATTAGTACGGTATGCAACTACGTGGAGGACGAGGCGATCCCCTCGACCCACACTACCCCCTCCGCCCCCGAGCTACAGAAGCTCCTCGGGCGAATGAGGGATGCAGGCTGTACCCACGTATTTATGGAGGTGAGTTCGCATGCGCTGGCTCAGCACCGTGTAGCTGGCGTGCATTATCGTGGGGGGATCTTTACGAACCTGACCCGTGATCACCTAGACTACCACGGCACCTTCGCCGAGTATCTGAGGGCAAAGAAGAGCTTCTTCGACCAGCTGGACAAGGAGGCCTTTGCCCTAACGAATGTCGATGACAAGAATGGGCTCGTGATGCTCCAGAACACCCGAGCCAAGCGATACACCTACGCTCTACGTAGTGTCGCCGACCACAAGGCTCGCATCCTAGAGTGCCACCCCTACGGCACGGAGATCGAGCTGGGGGGACGGCAGGTACTCATTCGGCTGATCGGTGAGTTCAACGTCTACAATATCCTCGCTGTCTACACCGCCGCCCTACTGCTCGGCATGGATCGGGACGAGGTGCTCCGACGGGTGAGCGAACTGACGGCTGTGGATGGACGATTCCAGACTCTGCTCTCGCCCCGCCGTGGCTACATCGCCATCGTAGACTATGCGCATACACCCAATGCCCTCATCAATGTCCTAGAGACGATCCACGAGATCAAGGCCGAGGGAGCCAAGGTGCTCTGTGTCGTGGGCTGTGGGGGCGATCGTGACCGAGGGAAGCGTCCCATCATGGCTCACGAGGCTGCACTGCGCTGTGACCGCCTCCTGCTGACCTCGGACAACCCCCGCAGCGAACGCCCCGAGACCATCATCGAGGAGATGAAGGCTGGGCTTAGCCCCGAGGAGCTCTCCCGTACACTCACCATCACCGACCGAGCCGAGGCCATACGCACGGCCACCATGCTCGCTGGGCAGGGGGATATCATCCTCATTGCTGGCAAGGGGCATGAGACCTATCAGGAGATAGATGGCGTGCGCCATCACTTCGACGATCGAGAGATCGTCCTAGAGCAGATTTCCCACGAAGCATAAACCACCCAAACGCAAACGAAGCATGATCTATCACTTAGTCGATTTTCTCTCTGACCAGGGGATTGTCTTCCCATTCTCTCGTCTCTTTACCTACGTCTCCTTCCGTGTAGGTATGGCGATCATCCTCTCCCTACTCATTAGTACGATCTGGGGCGGTCGCCTCATCAAGTACCTGCGGCGTAGGCAGATCGGTGAGCTCGTGAGAGACCTCGGCCTCGAGGGAGAACAGACCAAGAAGGGTACCCCCACGATGGGCGGTATCATCATCATCCTAGCTATCCTCATCCCTACGCTCCTCTTCGCTCGTCTGGACAATATCTACATCATCCTGATGATCGTGACGACCATATTGATGGGGCTACTGGGCTTCGCCGACGACTATATCAAGGTCTTCAAGAAGGATAAGAACGGGCTGAAGGAACACTACAAGATCTTTGGGCAGGTAGTCCTCGGCCTCATCGTCGGGGTCACGCTCTACCTCAGCCCCTCAGTCGTGATCAAGCGCAATAGCGAGGTCGTACGTGAGGGAAATACCCGAGAGATCCGCTTCGAGACGACGGACACGAAGAGCTTCCAGACCTCAGTGCCCTTCGTCAAGGACAATAACCTCGACTACTCCGAGATCTTGCCTATCGATGACCCAGGGGTGAAGAAGATCCTTGGGGTCACGATCTTCATTATGATGACGGTCGTCGTCGTGATGCTCCTATCCAATGGCGTGAACCTCACCGATGGTGTCGATGGCCTCGCCTCAGGCTCCTCGGCTATCGTTGGGGTTGTGCTCGGGATATTGGCCTACGTCTCTTCGCACCACGATATGGCAGGCTATCTGAATACAATGTTTATCCCCGGAGCGGAGGAGCTCGTGATCTTCGCCGCCACACTCGTGGGGGCAACGGTAGGCTTCCTCTGGTACAATTCTTACCCTGCGCAGGTCTTCATGGGGGATACGGGAAGCCTTGCTCTCGGGGGTATCATCGGGGTCTTTGCAATCCTCATCCGTAAGGAGCTCCTACTGCCCATCCTCTGCGGAGTCTTCATCGCAGAGTTTACCTCTTCGTTCATCCAGCGCTTCTACTATAAGTACACCCGCCATCGTACGGGCACAGGGGTACGTGTCTTCAAGATGGCTCCCCTGCACCACCACTTCCAGCTCCCCGGTGGAGCAGCTACCAATAGCCTACTGAAGCGTCCTGTGGACAAGGTGCCCGAGGCTAAGCTCACCATGCGCTTCTGGCTCATAGGGATCATCCTAGCGGTGCTCACCATCGTGACCCTCAAGATCCGCTAGCCCCAGCCCATGATCCAGATAGAGGATAAGATCGTCAGCCAAGACGTCTTCGATGTACTCTTCGCCTGTGACTATGCCGCCTGCAAGGGTGCCTGCTGTGTGGAGGGAGATAGTGGAGCCCCACTAGAGCCGGGGGAGGCGGAGCTCCTGAGGAAGCACCTGCCCCTCATCGAGCACCTCCTATCGCCACAGGCGCTGGAGATCATCAGAGAGCAGGGGGTGAGCTACCTGGATGAGGATGGCGACGAAGTCACCTCGATCGTGGAGGGCAAGGACTGCGTCTTCACGACCTACGACGAGCACGGCAACTGCCAGTGCGCCTACGAGAAGGTCTACTACGAGGGCAAGAGCGACTTCATCAAGCCCATCAGCTGTCAGCTCTATCCCATCCGCTTGACACGTTATCGGGACTTCACTGCGGTGAACTACCACAAGTGGTCGCTCTGCAAGTGTGCCCTCAAGCGTGGCCGCCAGCTTCAGCTACCCGTCTACCAGTTCCTCAAGGCTCCTCTTATCCGAGCCTTCGGAGAGGAGTGGTACACCCAGCTAGAGGAGGTCGCAGCACTCCTCAAGGAGGAGGCTGCGGGAGCAGAACAGAGCGAGCCCTAGTAAGATGTCGGGGATAGCCTCTTTGCACTTCACCTATATATAAGGTATAGGTAACGGGGTAAACTAAGTGATTTTTTGTATCTTTGCACCGCTTTGCGCAATCTCTGTCAGGAAGAAACGACTCGTGTGGCCTGTTATATTGCGTTTGGTGTAGTACTAATCAAATAAGCTAAAGGACAAAGAAATGGACTTTATCAAGATCGTCAATGAGGCTTTCGCCACGGGCAAGAGCCACCCATCCTTCCGCAGTGGGGATACCATCACGGTAGACTACCGCATCAGCGAAGGTGGTAAGGAACGTATCCAGCGCTACCGTGGTGTGGTCATCCGTATCAGCGGACATGGCGACAAGAAGCGCTTCACAGTGCGCAAGATCTCCGAGGGTGTAGGTGTAGAACGTATCTTCACCCTAGAGAGCCCCTTCATCGAGAAGATCACCGTAGAAAAGCTCGGTAAGGTACGTCGTGCTAAGCTCTACTACCTCCGCGCCCTCACGGGTAAGAAGGCTCGTATCAAGGAGCGTCGCGTGAGCGCCGAAAAGTAATCACTCTGCTACACTCCACTACCGAGTGTGCGAGACTACTTGATAGTATCCTAGCCTCACTGCCACATAACTGGCGGTGAGGCTAGCTTCGTTTGCTAGTCCTCGATTGAGACCAGAGGCTAGCGTAGTATCCTAAACAATAATCACCACAATGAACGCATCACATCTCATCCTCACAGCTCTGATCTCAGGCTCTCTGCTTGCGCTCGGCTCGTGTGCCGACCCGATGGCAGAGAAGGAGGCTATCTCCCACCTGCGTCAGGGACTAGAGAATCGCAAGCCTGGAGTCGTGACTACGAGCCAGCGCTTCACCTTCACTCGCTGGATCGCTATCCCCAAGATGACCTTCACTCTCCCCTCTATAGCCGAGGATGAGGATCCAGCTCTGACCTATTGGTCCTCTGCTAGCAATACGGGCTACAGTGCTCTCGCGCAGAGTCCCACGGACTATCCCGTCGTACCACTCAAGGAGGGCGAGCAGGTAGTGGGAGCGCAGATCCGCACCATCAAGGGATTCTACTTCTTCGGTTTCGGAACCAATGTCATCGCAGGGGCACTCTATTCAGGTCGAGTAAACCGTGCGAACCTCGTAGCCAAGCCGCTTGAGTCTACGGAGTTTGGCCAGCCCTACTCGGCAGGAGTCCCCGATGAGATGACCTTCGTCTATCAGTACCAGGCTGGGGACAAGGTCATCCACGGACAGAATAAGACCAATATCCCTCTGCCCACCTCGGACAAGGGTGTGGCATCGGCTATCTTCTATGATGTGACTCAGGATGACAGCTACCTCAATGGTACGAACCTACATACCGACCCTCGTATCCTAGTACGTGGCTATGTCGAGCTAGAGCCAACCGAGGCGGGCAAGTGGGCAACCTATATGCTCAAGCTAGAGCCCACCGACCCTGCACGCTACGCCGCTATCGACCTCAAGACAGGGAAGTATCGCCTAGCACTCGTCTTCACCTCCAGCTTCCGTGGCGCAGAGTACATAGGGGCGGTAGGTAGTGAGCTTCGCCTAAAGGAAGTCACGATCAAAGATCGGCCGAAGAAGAAAGATTAACCCCTAAGTCCTCTACATACAGCTATGAATAGCAGACTACTCCTAGCTAGCCTTGCTCTCAGCCTCCTCATACCTCGGGGGCTCGCCGCTAGCACTACTGATGATCAGACACCACGCTCTCCCTTCGCTCTAGGGCTACACCTAGGCTTCAACCTCGGAGGTGCACTCCCCCCGACCGTGCCTAAGCCCGTGGAGAAGGTCATGCACTTCAACCTCGGTGCTGCGCCCAATGTCGGGATCGACTTCTCCTATCGTCTCTCGCCTACCAGTCCCTTTGCCCTAGCTACGGGGATCGAGTACGAGGGCAAGGGCTTCTATGCCACAGTGCGTGCCAAGGATATGCCTATCCGCTACCAGAGCTCTGACCTCTCCGAGCAGCGCTACACGGGTCTACAGAGTGTGGATATGAGCAACCGCTACCTCACGGTGCCCCTTGGGCTGACCTTCGATATGCCTCGTGGTGGCTTCCGCTTCTATGTCGGTGGCTACTATTCGCATGCCCTCAGGCGCAAGTTCATCGCCAAGCTAGATGGGGATGGGCTGATGGATGGCCGTCCTTATCAGCCAGGTGTTGTCCTCGCCTTCAATATCGGGGACTTCATCGTGCGCAATGATGTCGGGGTACGCTTCGGCGCTGACTATAAGCTCGACAAGCAATGGGCGGTGACGGGACGTGTGAATGTCGGGCTACCAAAGCTCTTTGACCAAGGCTTTCAGGTCATGCCCTACTCCCTGCGCAACGTCTTCCTCTGCCTCGGGGTGAGCTACAGCATCACACGCTAGGGTATCCTCTGGTCTAAGGGCTAGAGCCGTATCTACCATACTGGGCGACACACGCTAGCTGGGCTACATCCCAAGGCTAGGGTGTGTCGCCCCTCTTCTTCCCTCCTTGTCTAACGAAGAATAAGCACCTCCGTACCAGCCTAGAGGGGGAAGGGGGATGTCCTCGTTTACCTCATTCCCTCGTCGAAGTGCGGGGACGTACCGACAGGAAAATAGCTACCTCGAGCAGTGCTCCAGCGTGGAGGCACTGCTCGGGGTATTTGCGTTAGGGGGGACTGCCCGAGGATGATCTCGGGGGATGGGGTTAGGGTAGGGGGCTACTCATCGACGATGAGGTTGTCGATGATGAAGCTCTGACGCTCGGGGGTGTTCTTGCCCATGTAGAAGAGCAGGAGGTTCGCTAGGTTGTCTTCCTTGCGCAGGCGAACGGGGTCAAGCTTGATGTTCTCCTCGCTGATCCAGTCCTTGAACTGCTCGGGAGAGATCTCCCCGAGCCCCTTAAATCGGGTGACGAGGGCACGCTTGCCGAGCTTCTTCAGAGCTGCCTGCTTCTGTGCCTCGTTGTAGCAATAGATGTTGGTGACGAGCTCCTCGGCTTGGGGGGCTTCCTCCTTCTTCTTCCGTCCACGCTTCTTCGGTGCAGGGGTGCTGGACATGAAGTTGTCGGTCTTCTTGTGCTCCTTGGGGAGGAAGACACGGAAGAGCGGTGTCTCGAGGATGAAGACATGCCCACGGCGCACGAGCTCGGGGAAGAACTGGAGGAAGAAGGTGATCAGCAGCAGGCGGATGTGCATCCCGTCGTCATCGGCATCGGTGGCTATGATGATGCGGTTGTAGCGCAGTCCCTCTAGGCCGTCCTCGATGTTGAGTGCAGCCTGTAGGAGGTTGAATTCCTCATTCTCATAGACGACCTTCTTGGTCTGGCCGTAGCAGTTCAGAGGCTTGCCTCGGAGCGAGAATACGGCTTGGTAGTGCGGGTCACGGCAGGTGGTGATGGAGCCACTAGCGGAGTTCCCCTCGGTGATGAATAGGCTGGTGCGCTCGGGCTCCTTGGCCTTGGGGTCGTTGAGGTGAATGGTGCAGTCTCGGAGCTTCTTGTTGTGCAGGCTGGCCTTCTTGGCACGCTCACGGGCGAGCTTTGCCACACCGCTGAGTGCCTTGCGCTCACGCTCGCTCTCCTGGATCTTCTGCAGCATGATGGCGGTGTCCTCTGCGTGGATATGGAGGTAGTTGTCCAGCTCCTTGCCGAGGAAGTCATTGAGGAACTTCTGTATGCTGCGTCCCCCGGGCTCCATATCCTTGGATCCTAGCTTGGTCTTGGTCTGGCTCTCGAAGACAGGTTCCTCGACCTTGATACTGATGGCGGCAGCCATGCCGTAGCGGATGTCTCGGTAGTCGAAGTTTTTGCCGAAGAAGTCCTTGATCACACGAGCCACAGCCTCGCGGAAGGCTGAGAGGTGTGTACCGCCCTGTGTGGTGTTCTGCCCATTGACGAAGCTGTAGAAGTCTTCCCCTACCTGGCTGGTGTGTGTGAGGACGATCTCGACGTCCTCGTCCTTGAGGTGGATGATGGGGTAGAGGGCTTCGTCAGTCATATTCTCCGCTAGTAGGTCTGCTAGACCCTGCTTGGAGAGGTAACGCTCACCGTTGTAGATGAGGGTAAGGCCAGCATTGAGGTAGGAGTAGTTCTTGATCATCGCCACGACGAACTCATCGTTGTAGGCATAGCCCTTGAAGAGCTCTTCGTCGGGGCGGAAGACGACCCGTGTCCCCGTGGGTTCGTCGCTGGGGGTGGGTTCGGTCTCCTCCAGGAGGTGGGCATGGGAGTAGCGAACGGTCTTGGTCAGTCCCTCACGCCAGACGGTGATCTCGCAGTGGATGGAGAGGGCATTGACGGCCTTGATCCCCACGCCATTGAGCCCTACGGACTTCTTGAAGGCCTTGGAGTCGATCTTACCCCCGGTGTTCATCTTGCTCGTGGCATCGATGAGCTTGCCCAGGGGGATACCTCGGCCGTAGTCACGTACGGTGACTAGCCCGTCGGCGATGGTGACCTCGATCTTCTTGCCAGCGCCCATGACGTACTCGTCGATGGAGTTGTCCAGCACCTCCTTGAGCAGGACATAGATCCCATCGTCGGCGTGGGTACCATCGCCTAGCTTACCGATATACATCCCAGGGCGACGACGAATATGTTCGTCCCACTCTAGGGTCTTGATGTCACTATCGCTGTAGTTTACCGTTTGCTCGTCTAGCATGTTTGTTGCCGTTGTATGTGGGGATTTCGGGGGTCAAAGATACGAAAAAGGGGGGAGCATTGAGCCCCTAGCCCCCCTCGACATTCGATAGGGGACTAGGGGCTCAGCCTAGTTAGTTTTAGGGATGTTTGCCTAAGATGTCAGCCCACTAGAGGTTGCCATCATCTTCCCAATCGCCGATCTCGGCTTCGCTAGAGAAGTTGACCAGCACAGTTAGTTGATTGCAGAGCTGATGTAGCTCTGCTCTTGGGCTCTGATATTCTTTCTTTTCCATGATGAGTTCGCAGTTAGTTTACCACTTCTTGAATAGAGCGACCGGGAAGCCGTAGTTGAAAGGATAGGTTAGGACTCCATTTGCTGGGGCACTGAAGGCTGCGATTACTATGCCACCGTTCTCATCCTTTGTATTTGTCGCGTAGTCAATGATTCGGATGTTGTCCCCTTTGAGGTCCTTCGTTGTATAGGGAGGGACAGTAGATATCCCATAGAAGGGGAGCTTACGAGATACAACACCGATCCCAGAGAAGATGCGATGGTCAGGGAGCTGGTTGGCCTGAATGTCCTGGATCCCGACAGGGGCACAGTCGATCCTAATATGATCATCGTACAGAGTGTAACGGAATGCATAGCGATTGACATTTGTCGTCTCACTGGGGAAACGATTTGGAGTCTTGTCATCAGGTAGTGGGGCGTCAGCTGCAGCAAAGGATAGGATATAGTAGCTCTTACCAGTCTTTATGGTAGGTCTAGTGTCGCCTAGATGGGAAGTATATGTCCCCTTGGACTCCTCTGGAACATGCACGCTATATGAGATGGTCTTCCAGTAGCTGTTACTGCTTCTGATACTAGCCTTATTTCCAACCCCAACCTTTACCCGTACCTTTTCTGTCCTATCCTGATATGTTGCTACGCCTGTCTGCTTGTTTTGAGGGTTATAGAGGAGGCTATTCCACTCAAAGAAGTCTGGCTGGTGCCATAGGATATTCCCTGTTCTTGGGTAAGTTTTCTCTTCACAGAACTTATTGATTGCATCAGTGTGCTGGAAGTATCCTACCTTCCCAGGTCCGTTATAGGTGCTGCGGTCGTCCATCTTGAACGTGTTACGCAGATTGACGAAGTCGCTACCATCACTATTCATTACATCTTCAGAGAGGAGGCTGAGAGGGTTGGGGATACAGGTCTTATGCAACGTGAGCGTAGCATTGTAGAGCTTACCATTCTTGTAGTCACCTTGGTTCTTCTCGATCTCCATCGTCGTGTAGATACGTGAGTCTTCGATCCCCTTCGCACGGAGATCAAGGCTATAGCTCCCCTTGGTCGCCATCTTAGGTACCCAAAGGACGAAGGTCTCAGTAGAGGTCATTCCTGAAGCAATCTTCACTTCACGAGACAGATTGAGGTCTAGGTGCGTGCCGTACTCCTCTCGTTCTAGGGTCTTCGCCTCTGCATTCAATGTGGATTTCCCTGCGAGGAACTTGTTGCTGGAGACACCCGTGATAGTCACTTCACTTGCCGTCCCATTTTTTATCTTGAAGCGAACAAGATGACCATAGGGTTTGAAGATCTGAGACTGTTCCTTGGGTACCCAAAGGCCACTGATATCCTTCCCCAGCTTGACTTCCATGATATAGGGGACATTGATGGTCGTTGCGGCGTCAGATGAGAGTACACCCACCGTCCCACTCTCTGGGTAGGAGGAGGCCAACACGATATTGTTGGGCTGCCGAGAGCCTATTACCTCTCCGATGACGGCGAGGAGTCTGAGCTGTGATGGGTTCGTAGGTTGCGCAGATAGGCTGACAGAACCATTGTACTTGAGCTTCTTCTCCGCTGTGACATCCCACTGAATATTTTCTGCGAAGAGCTTTTTATTTCCCTCATAGATACAGGTGTAAACATAGACTTTGCTCTTGCCCTCGAGGTCCTTTTGTACCTTGTTGTTGATGAGCTTGTAGTCCATTGCCTTTGGGGCGTTGTCTGCCGAGAGGTGTGCAGAGATATTTATTTGTATTTCTTCTCCCTGCTGATTGTGAAGCTCCTGTATATCTTCCTTCCCACACGCACTTAGGGCAAGGAGAGAGAGGAGCATGAAGAGATTTCTTCTCATTACTTGAAAACTTAGATTATGGGTGAAAACCAATAAAAATGAAGTATAGGGCTACGCTATAATGAAAGCCCCTTTAGAGAGTATCAAACACTAATCCTTGTTAAGATCGAGTGTTTGGGTATGGGTATAACATGTATACCCTAGCTGAAAGTTGCCCTTCTTATCACAAAAGGACTCAGGTATATACAGGGGCTACAAATACAGAACTATAGCTCTACTCTACATGCCAACTTTCGGGCACAAAGGTAGTTAAAATAATTTTTTCAAGGGGTGCTATCCGTAAATACTACAGGGCTGACGCATGAAAACACCATAGTGCGAGGGCTAAGTAATCAACGAGTATACACACAAGATAGAAGCATCTGTGTCCTAGGTGTAGACATACCGAGCGTATACCTACTAACTAGGAGGGTCGAGTATACACGTGTGTATACAACAGTGTACCCACGTGTATACAGTTGTATACCCACGTGTACACAACCTCGCTCTAAGTATCACCCCGATAGGCTCTCTTATTTAGCTCTCCTCGGGACTAACGTCTAGGCACTCTAGGCGCCCTTGGATATGAAATAACATCCCCAAAGAGCCAAAGAAAGGAGTACTCTAAAGAGACCATGCATCGCCCCTGCAGTAAATACTCCTCTAGTTCTCTCTCGATAAAACACAGAGCCTAGGCTTTGCGTACCTTTGTGTAGCTATGATAGAAACAGCACATGAGACACAGGTGCAGGCCCTAGCCCTACAGCTAGCAGGCCTTCGCCCCCGTCAGATCAATGTCCTGCTGGGCACCGTCCCTACACCCAGTGAGCTACCCCTAGGGCTACCGAGTGGGCTTGACCTCTATGAGCGGGAGCTCCAGCGCTATGGCGGGGAGGCGGAGGCGATCCTTGGGCGATGTGCCGAGCTCGGTATCGGTGTCCATCCCTCTAGTAGTGCCTCCTATCCCAGTGCTCTACGCAGGCGTCTCGGGGGGCAGTGTCCCCCTCTCCTCTATACTCTAGGGATGTGCGAGCTCCTAGAGGAGCATAGGCGGGTGGCGGTCATCGGGACACGTGTACCCGATGCTGAGGGGCTGGCGCATACTCGCAGTGCCACTCGGGAGCTCGTCGGGCAGGGAGCGGTCATCCTGAGTGGTCTAGCTCGGGGCTGTGATGCCGAGGCACACCGTACTTGCCTCGAGGAGGGTGGGCTGGGGGTGGCTGTCGTCGCCACAGGACTAGATGAGACCTACCCAAGGGAGCACACTGCTCTGCAGAATGCCTTACTCGGGAGGGGTGGGCTAATCCTCTCGGAGTATCCCCCTGGGAGACATGTGGATAGGCGGCTCTTCGTAGCTCGTGATCGCCTGCTGGCCACCCTAGCGACCGAGGTGCTGGTCGTGCAGTGTGGGCTCATGAGTGGGACACTGCATACGGCACGCTTTGCCCAGCAGTATGGAGTACCCTGCTTCGCCCAGCAGTATGAGGCCTACGGGGAGGTGAGCGAGGGGAATCAATGGCTTCTTCGAGAGGGACTTGCCCTGCCTCATCAGGAGCTCTTTTCCCCTAGGTAAGGAGTGGGAGGTGTGTCCCCATCGCTTTCGTGGGATGCCTATATATAATGGAGTAGGATAGGGGTGGTGGAATACTTATGCTAACAATTTAAAGAAATCGTTAGGCATTCAGTTTATTTATTCTATCTTTGCGGTAGAGAACTAGTTTTTAAACCGTCTTTAATTTAAGTCAATACAAATGGTTAGTTACAAGGAACTAGGCTTGGTCAATACTCGTGAGATGTTCGCCAAGGCTATCAAGGGTGGCTACGCTATCCCCGCGTTCAACTTCAATAACATGGAGCAGCTCCAGGCTATCATCGGTGCTGTCGTGGAAACGAAGTCCCCCGTCATCCTCCAGGTCTCCAGTGGCGCACGTAAGTACGCTAACCAAACGCTCCTCCGCTATATGGCTCAGGGTGCTGTCGAGTACGCCAAGGAGCTCGGCTGCCCCAACCCCCAGATCGCTCTACACCTCGACCACGGCGATAGCCTCGAGCTATGTAAGAGCTGTATCGAGATGGGCTTCTCCTCTGTTATGATCGACGGCTCACACCTCCCCTATGACGAGAATGTCGCCCTGACACGCTCTGTCGTAGAGTATGCCCACCAGTACGACGTCACCGTAGAGGGTGAGCTCGGCGTACTCGCTGGTATCGAGGATGATGTCGTAGCTGAGCACCACACCTACACCGAGCCCGAGGAAGTCATTGACTTCGTCAGCAAGACGGGTGTAGACTCACTGGCTATCTCGATCGGTACTTCTCACGGTGCTAACAAGTTCACCCCCGAGCAGTGCAAGCGTGACGCTAACGGTATCCTCGTACCTCCCCCCCTCCGCTTCGACATCCTCGCTGAGATCGAAAAGCAGATCCCAGGCTTCCCCATCGTACTTCACGGCTCTTCCTCCGTTCCTCAGGACGAGGTAGCTACGATCAACCAGTACGGCGGTGCACTGAAGGATGCTGTCGGTATCCCCGAAGAACAGCTCCGTCAGGCTGCTAAGAGCGCTGTGTGCAAGATCAACATCGACTCCGATGGTCGTCTAGCTATGACAGCTGCTATCCGTAAGGTCTTCGCTACGAACCCTGCTGAGTTCGACCCACGTAAGTACCTCGGCCCAGCTCGTGACTCGCTCAAGAAGCTCTACATGCACAAGGTCCTCAACGTCCTTGGCTCTAACGACCGCCTCTAGTCTTTAGCAGACACAGATACTTCGCTAGGTGATCCACCTAGCGAGACCCTATGAGCGACAGCTCGGCATAGAGATAGCCTCCGCTACTCTATGTCGGGCTGTCCTACTATTATATTAGGTATAGAGATCTTAGGTAGAGTAATCGCTAGTTGCGCTAAGGGGAATAGATCGGGGCATGGAGGGATAGGGTAAGGGTGGACTCGAGGGGAGTGCTCTCTTGTCGGGGTGTAGTCCGAGAGAGGGGAGAGATGTCCCCTTCTTGTGCCTAAAGTGCCAGTATATCCCTTAGAATGCGTACCTTTGGGCATAGTCAAATCTTCTAACATCAATTTATCGTCGCTATGGACTTGATTCAAGACATCATTGACAGGGCTAAAGCTAACCCTCAGCACATCGTATTCCCCGAAGGCACAGAAGAACGTACACTCAAGGCCGCCGATCGCCTCCTACGTGATGGCGTCGTCCGCCTGACGCTCATCGGTGACCCCTACTCCATCCGATCTCGTGCGCATGACCTCGGCCTACGCAACATCGAGAAGGCTACGCTACTAGACCCCAAGAAGCACGCTAAGAAGCAAGACTACATCGACCTACTCCTACAGCTCCGCAAGTCAAAGGGACTCACCGAGGAGCAGGCTGCTATCCTCGTCGAGGATCCTCTCTACCTCGGCTGCCTCATGATCAAGGCTGGCGATGCTGACGGAGAGCTCGCAGGTGCTATCAACGCTACCGGTGACGTCCTACGTCCCGCCCTGCAGATCATCAAGACTACCCCAGGGATCAGCTGTGTGAGCGGTATCTTCATGATGTTCCTCCCCCATGGTGACTATGGCGACAACGGCCTACTCCTCTTCGCCGACTGCGCCGTGATGCCTAATCCTACAGCCACTGAACTAGCACAGATCGCTATCTCCTCTGCCGAGTCCGCTCGTGCTATCGCAAATGTAGAGCCACGTATCGCTATGCTTAGCTTCTCCACCAAGGGAAGTGCACACCACGAGATGGTCGATAAGGTCGTCGAGGCTACCCGCCTAGCTAAGGAGCAGGCTCCCGACCTTCAGCTCGATGGCGAGCTCCAGCTAGATGCTGCCCTCGTAGGCAAGGTTGCCTCGCTCAAGGCTCCCGGTAGCCCTGTGGCAGGTAAGGCCAACGTCCTAATCTTCCCCACACTCGAGGCTGGTAATATCGGCTACAAGCTCGTCCAGCGTCTAGCAGGTGCCGAGGCTGTAGGGCCAGTCCTACAGGGTATGGCTGCTCCTGTCAATGACCTAAGCCGTGGAGCCTCCGTAGAGGATATCTACAAGATGGCCGCTATCACCGCTAATCAGTCCATAGCCCTCAAGGCCAAGAAGGGTTAGTCCTCACCAATCTCTGCATAGATACTTATATTATGAAGATACTAGTCCTAAACTGCGGTAGCTCCTCTCTGAAGTTTGCCCTTATCGAGCTCCCCACCTACAAGGTACTCACCTCGGGCAACGAAGAGCGTGTGGGCATCGCCGACCCCTTCATCACCTTCCGTAAGCCAGACGGCAAGAAGGAGGAGCGTCACCTCGACATCCCCAATCACACCCGTGGTGTAGAGATCATCCTTGACATCCTCAAGGAAGAGCACTTCGTCGAGTCCTTCGATGAGATCGATGCTATTGGGCACCGCCTAGTACATGGTGCTGAGCGCTTCGCCGAGAGCGTGCGTATCACCCCCGAGGTCATCGCTAAGCTCCACGAGTGTGCCCAGCTAGCTCCGCTGCACAACCCTGCGAACATCCTAGGTATCGAGGCTGTGACGAAGGTGCTCCCCAATACTCCTCAGGTAGGGGTCTTCGATACGGCCTTCCACCAGACGATGCCCGAGCATGCCTATATGTATGCCCTTCCCTATGCCTTCTATGAGAAGTACCGCATCCGTCGCTATGGCTTCCATGGTACGAGCCACGACTTCGTCAGTCGCCGTGGTGCAGAGATCGCAGGTATCGACCTAGGGAACAGCCGTATCGTCACGGCACATATCGGCAGTGGTGCTTCCATGGCAGCTATCCTCAATGGTAAGAGCATCGACACCTCGATGGGCCTTACCCCGAGCGAAGGCCTCATCATGGGTACACGTGCTGGGGATATAGACAGTGGTGTGCTGGACTTCCTGCTTACCAAGAAGGACTTCGACCCTGAGTTCATCGCTCCCTACCTAAAGAAGGCAGAGCCAGGCAAGACGCACCTCGATCAAGCTGACCTAACCCACCTCCTGACCAAGAAGAGCGGTATCTCCGGTATCGGTACACAGGGCTCTGACATGCGTGACATCGCTAAGGCCGCAGGTGAGGGTAGCCATCGTGATGCACTCGCCATCGCTATGCATGCCTACAGGATCAAGAAGTATGTCGGTGCCTATGCTGCTGCCCTTGGAGGGATTGACCTCCTCGTCTTCACGGCGGGTGTAGGGGAGAACCGCCCTCCTATGCGTACGGATGTATGTAGTGGGCTGGAGTTCCTAGGCATCAAGATCGATGAGGCGCTCAATGCTCAGGCCGTCGGTGGCAAGAGCATGGTCATCAGTGCTGCAGATAGCAGGGTCAAGGTAGTCGTCGTCGCTACGGACGAGGAGTACATGATCGCTAAGGATACCTACGAGATCCTCTCGAAGTAGCCTTCGCGGGCACGCAACGATCATCTGTAAGCTCAAAGGGCTACACTTCCCACTCGGGGAAGTGTAGCCCTTGCTCTATATAGTGCTTATCCATCCTGGCCTAGGTGTGGTGTATGCAGCCTTCGCCCTATCTTATCCCCAGCTATAGACTTCCTTACCACTCCGCTCCTTCCCGCTTGCTTTCCGCTTACTTTGGAAGGATTATCCTCGCCTCTTTCCTTCGCTGGTTACTCTCGTTTATCCCTCATTTATCCCTCGTTTGTGTCATATCCTTGCCCGATACCCACCTCCCCTCAGCAGAGAAGTGGTACTCCCCTTTCTCAACGGAGGCTAGCCCAAGATAGCTACACTTGTGTGAGCCCCTATGATACCGGGAGGGGGAGAGGGGATGAAGTAGAGGGTAGTGTAGTTTTATTGATTTTTTATACCTTTGTGCGTCTTTAAGCCAAGTACAAGTGGTATAAGGGTAAAGACCTACAGACCCGAAACACGGGAACCTACACCGACCAATCCCTGACCTTCCCCCCTTAGAGTATAATGCTACCCCTAGAGAGCTAGAGATGGCGAGTGGATGATGTAGGTATGTTGGACTTAAATAAGTTTTTATGACGTTGAAAGGAATTCTTTTCGGCGTACTGGCCTGCGGTATGCTCCTCGTAGTGACCTCCGCAAGCACACCTCGCCCCACAGCCCATACCGGGCTAGAGGTAGGTGATGTACTACCGGAAATGAAGTCTCTGGACGTGAGGCAGCGTGGGCTACTCACCGAAGGCAAGACTCCACAGATGACACTCATTCACTTCTGGGCAGCTTATGATGCCGAGAGTAGGGTGGAGAACCAGCAGTGGAGCCAGCTCTTCAGTGCTACACCTAGTGACAGGATTGCTTACCGAGGGATCTCCCTCGATCCTGATCAGGATGTGTACGAGCGTACGCTTACCTTAGACCAAGTGGGCAAGGAGACCCAGCAGTGTGTGCGCACTGAGATGCGTAGCGAATGTCTACGTGTGATGGGACTCCAGCAGCGACTGCACTCGTACCTCGTCGATGAGCGAGGGGTCATACGAGCTGTTGATCCTACACCACAGGAGTTAGCAAGTTATCTTTAACCCAATTATGTACAAGAGCCACAGCCGGGGGACGCCCTAGCTGTGGCTCTTGTCTTTTATCGTACTCCAGCCTTGCCCCCGTAGTGGGGAGAGTAGTCCTCCTTAATGTGGAACTATCGTGCTTCGTCCTTTCTTCTAGCGGTAGGCGAAGGGACGGGGAGTAGTCGAAGGTATGGTGATGAGGCGACTACTCGACTTGGTCCTTGGGCTCGATGTCGATATTGCGACAGCCCTCTAGGAGGAACCGCTTCTGATTGGGGTGATACTTGGGGTAGGTCTTTGTGGGCTCTATCTTGTTACCCCGCCATAGGATGCCGTCGGTGCTGATGGCGTGCAGCAGGGGTGTGTCGAAGGTGCGGAAGATATTGTCCTCGATGCGGATGCTTCCTGCTCCCTGCCCATAGAAGGGGTGTCGCTGGAGAGCAAGCTCGGGGATAATCGGATGAATACTAATCACAGCTGTCGTGAACTGATAGAGGCTCGTCAAGACGTCCTGAAAGGTATTTCGTCGGATCACTACCTCTCGGGTCTGCCCCGACTCATACCACATATTGTTGTCCGTGCTGAAGAGGATCGCCGAGCCACTGACGTGATCAAAGGTATTCTCCTCGATGAGGACAGGGCGAGGGGTGTTGATGAGGATACCTCGGGCGCGGTTGTGCCGTACGAGGTTGTGCGCGAAGATGACGCTCGGTGTACGGCTGAGGTTCTCCATGCTGATGCCTCGCTCGGCATGGTAGTCAGCGGGTAGCTCCTCGTCGAAGGTGATACGCACCTCCCGTGCACCCTCTAGTCCTCGTCCCCCTACGGAGCTGATCGTACGCACATGAAAGACACCCTCCAGCCCCTGTATATCCCTCGAGGTCACCAAGCGCACAGAGTCCCCTGGGCTAGCCCACGGGAAGCCAAAGGACTGCTCGTGCATGAAGCGTCCTACCAGAGTGTGCTTGCCCTCTCGTGCCAAGACCTTGAGATAGACCCCATGTACATTGAGGGCATCATCCATCATATTCTCGAAGCGACAGTGCTGTAGACTTACCCGACCTCGGCAGGCGACGAAGTGCGTAGCATCGGCCTGCGTGGTGAAGTACCTCCCCCCATCGGTTCGTAGCTCTACGTGGAATCGCTCCAGCTCTATATCCTCGGAGTTCTGAGCCAGTAGTCCCATCCCCTCAGCATAGTGCACCGTGAGGTCGTGCAGACGGATGTCCTGACTCTCGGTGATGAAGATAGCAGGCTGGGGGCGGTAGTAGGATCGCGCGGCGAAGATCGTCCCGCTCGGTAGGCGTGCATCTCGCCAGTGGGGGGCATGTAGGATCGCCTCGGGTTGTCCTCCAGAGGGGGGATAGGCCTTGGTCTCCTGCGGGGTGAGCAGGCGAAGCCCCCTATTGGTAAAGCCCATATCGGCGGTGCGGTAGCAGATCTCTCGGCTCTTGGGGCCAAAGGCCATCCCGATCTCAGGGATGGAGCGCCAATTATCCCCGTAGGCCTCTAGCTGTCCACGCTCCGAGAGTCGCCACTTGACCCAAGGTGCGGGGGCAAAGGTGATCCCCTTGGTCGTGTCGGAGCGAAGGATATGTAGCTGGGTAATCTGTGGGTTGGGGAAGTCTATCGTTAGCCCACGTAGCTCCACCCCTCGGCAACTGTCGAGGACGAAGGGGAGCATACGATCCTCGAAGAGGAGTTCGCTCCCCTCACCTCGTAGGATCACATTGCGCCAGCCCTCTAGGAGCAGGCCTATCGGACGGCTACCGGGGTGGTCGTGGTTGGAGATGTAGTACACACGCTCGTCTGCTCCCTGACTAGCGAAGTGGTAGCGACCGGGGGCGAAGAGGAGCTCGAGGGTGTCCCCCTCGCTCTGTAGCTCTCTGCGTAGGTCACCGAGGATCTTACGCATGAGAGGGGTACAGCTCTCCTTCGCTCCTGCTCTCAGGCCATAGGAGGAGAGGTGGATCGTACGGCGCACTGCTCCTAGAGGTAGGCTGTAGGAGAGGAGTAAGAGGAGGAGGGGTAGGCAGAGTCTGCGGATCGGTCTATGGGACATAGTACTCTGTGATGCAGTGGGGAGATAGAGGGATAAAGAGTGAAGCCCCCGAGGGTGGGGGCGAGGAAAGTAAAGTAGCTCCAGCTCCTTACTCGTATCGGGTAAGAGGGCTGGAGCTACGCTATTTGGCCTCTAGGTGCTCCCAGTAGTGGCTGGGGCTGTAGAGTGGGGGCTACTTAAGTGGCTTGATGCCGAGGCGCACAGGGTGCGTCATGTTCTCGGGAGCAAGCACTGTGTCGAGGTCTTCCTTAGATAGGATGCCGTGCTCGATGATTAGGTCATAGACACCACGTCCGGTCTCGAGGGCTTCCTTGGCGATCTTGGTGGAGTTCTTGTAGCCGATGATGGGGTTCAGGGCAGTGACGATACCGATGCTCTCACGTACGTAGCTGCGGCACTTCTCTTCGTTGGCCGTGATGCCATCGATACAGAGGGTGCGGAGGGTGTCGAGGCCGTTGATCATGAGGTCAATGGACTCGAAGCAGCACTGAGCCATGACGGGCTCCATAGCGTTGAGCTCCATCTG
>NZ_CAJZFJ010000006.1 GCF_915070105.1 uncultured Porphyromonas sp. | reverse complement strand
TAGCCTAGCCGAACTCGTGGGGCTCTATGCGCTCCTCATGGTCGTACTCCTACTCGCTCGCTTACGTGCCGAGTACCACCGCTCCCCGACTCCAGCACCCGTGGAGAGCTAAGGAGAGGCAACGGCGTGGTCGGGATAGCTATCGTGTAGCACAGCCCGCCTACCCCGTGTCCCTAGGGCGCAGAGGGAGGCAACCAAGAGGGTTCGTAGAGGCAGAGCAAGGCCGACACATGAAAACACTATTGTGTGAAAGTAAAGTAGAGCATACAACGAACATAGAACTAGCTGTGTACTAGCTCCAGGCATACCAAGTGTACACCTCCTACCCAAGAGGGGTGAGTATACACGCGTGTACACAAGAGTATACACGTGTGTACACAACTGTATACACGCGTGTACACTACCTCGCCCTAAGTATATCCTCTGTAGAGCTCGCTCGTATGTTTTTCCTTAGGGATAATATCTAGGCGCTCGGCTAAGGCCTTCTGGATATGAGATAATATACCCAAAGAGCCAAAGACTGGACTATAAGAAAGAGCATATGTGGGGCAGTGGAGGATGGGGAACAAGCCTGCTCACTACCCACGGCGACGAGACTCCGCTCCCCGACAGACACAAAAGCAGAGACGGTGGTATAGGGAAGTCCTATACCACCGTCTCTGCTTCTATATGGAGCTAGCGAGGTCGCTACTTGGTGATCTGGTCGAGCTTACGCAGTAGGAACTCGTAGTGCTGACGCAGGGTCGCATCTGCCGTCTTGGGCGCTACTCGACGTAGGAGCTCCTGCGTACGGTAGAGCAGTGGGAGGTAGAGCGACTCTGTCGTATTGATGGCGTTGGTGAAGAGATCTTCTGGTTCGCCATAGCTCTTCCCGAAGTTGAGGAAGCCTACCCCTGAGTGCCCATGCGCATCCGCTGAACTCGAGGGCGCATAGGAGCAGATGTGTGGAGCCTGCTGAGGCAGGAGCGAGATGAACTCTTCGTCTGTCATACCCTCCGTGCGTACCAGCTCCGTAGGCTCTGCGAAGCCCGTGAGCTCTGCGATGGAGAGGGAGGAGCGACCACCTCCCTTAGGAGCAAGGTCAGAGGTGTAGCCGATGAGGTAGCGGACGAAGTAGTCCTGCAGTTGCTTTTCCTCAAAGGAGAGGTTCTCCTTACCCTGCTCCGTCTTAGCAAAGACACGAGCATAGACATCGTCCGCATACTCGAGGGGCGAGTAGGAGGTGGAGTCTAGGTAGTAGGAGAGGTTGAGGTTGGCAATATTGCGGATAGCCATCGCTCTCGTGAGGGCACCTAGGCGCACGAAGGGAGAGTCGGCAGCGACATCACTCATCGTATGCTCTAGTGGCTCATTGCGCATACTATCGATCGAGACCGCTTGGTCTAGGAGCCACATAGCTGAGGCACGTTGCTCGGCCTTCGGTACGACCTTGTAGCGGGGTAGGCCAGAGGCTTCGCTCGTCTGATAGAGGTAGATCCCAGGGACGTTGAGGAAGACATTGGAGACATAGCGCATCGCCTGATTGGCGATTCCTTCGTAGAGGGTAGCACGGTGCTCTGCTTCGTCATCATTAGGGAACCACTCCCCTAGGTGGCTGAGGATATAGCGGAGGTTGGAGAGGCCTAGGGTACTTGCCTTGACCGGGTCATTTGATAGGTCTTCCTCGATAGCGGAGGGGTCATAGCGACGATCCCCCATCTGCTGTACCCCATAGCGATACTCAGGGTCGTGGGCATGCTGGTCGATCAGTGCTGAGACTCGCTTAGACTCCTCGATGAGATCCCCCTTCGTATCGGGGAAGTACTTATACGTCCATTCGATGGCGTACTTGTCGTACGTCCCTACGGTAGGAGGATCAAAGCTCACCCCCTTGTCTCCGGGCTGCACGACGTAGTTGAAGCGCGCATAGTCCATGATGGAGGGCGTCGTACCGTGTGTAGCCGAGAAGGAAGGAGAGCGCAGGGAGTCGATGGTGTAGGCTGCCGAGGCCGCCATGTTGTGCATGAAGCCAAGGGTATGGCCGATCTCGTGGGCGATGACGTACTTCAGCGACTTAGACATGAGGCTATCGGGTAGCTTCACTGCTCGTACGGCTGGGTCAGCCTGTGCGGTCTGGATGAATCGCCAGTTGTTATTGAGCTTAGACACATCGCTCCATACAAGTACAGAGGCATTGATGATCTCCCCTGTGCGAGGGTCAGACCAAGAGGGACCCATAGCGTTCTCGGTAGCGATGGGGACGTAGCGAATGCAGTTGTACTTGAGATTATCGGGGTCGAAGGTAGGATCATCGGTGGGGAAGTCACGTACCTCGATCGCATCCTTGAAGCCGATGAGCTCGAAGGCCTTGTTCCAGCGTAGTGTCCCCTCCTTCATAGCTTCCTTCCAGACTGGGGGGAAGGTATTCTCTACATAGTAGACGATAGGCTTCTTGGGGCGGACAAGTTCGCCACGCTTGAAGGCCTCGACATCCGAAGGCTCCAGACGCCAACGCTTAACGAAACGTGCCGACTCGAACTGCTGGCTCTCGGGGTTATATGCCCCCTTGCTGATCTGGAAGACACCGATACGGGTGTCAGCTAGTCGAGGGGTCATAGGCTCCTCCGGTAGGCGCAGTAGCGTGAAGGTCGCCCCGAGGGTCACGGGATAGTCCTTCAGTGGCGAACCGCCCCCACGTGCCGAGGAGAGCGTGATGCGGTAGCTACGATCAACCTTGATGGAGACATTGTCCTCAAAGGACTTAATCTCCCGTATATGCGTTAGGCTACGCTGTGGGCTGGAGCTGACACTGTATGACCCTAGGCTCTTAGCCATGAGGGGCAGATACTTCTGATCCTCTAGGAAGAGGGAGGAGGCATCGAAGACCACGGTAGTCTTGTCCTTGTTCCAAGCCTTGATGGGGAACTTATATACGGCTAGATCCGTGTAGCTCGAGGCGATACGTGGCCGTAGCTCCTTCTCGTCCGCTGGGGTGAGGTAGGGCTCGGTATTGATGGCCTCCATCACGATAGCGCTATCCTTCTGTGCGAAGCGCATGTGGATGGGGTTGCCGTTCTTGAAGCCTACCATCCCCAGCTGGGGGTTGGAGATGGAGGAGAGGGTAGCTGCTAGGAGGAACTCCTTGCCGATCGTCTTGACGGGTAGCTCGATGTAGAGCTTGTTATCCGTCTTGTGTAGCGTGAGGAAGTCCCCCTTAGCGGAGACGATCTTCCCAGAGGTAAGGATACGCTCGTAGGGGGTCTTCTCTACGGGCTTCTCCGTCTTGGCTGGCTTCTTCTTCCTCTTAAGGAAGTCGAAGATGCCTGCATGAGCCGATAGAGGAGCGAGGGTGAGGCACCCGGCTAAGAGGAGCAGGGTGATCGATCTATTCTTCATCATATCTATTCGTATCCTGGTCTACTACTTCTTGTCGTCGAGGAGCTTCTTGACCTTGAAGGCTAGTGTCTGGTAGTGTGCACGTAGCTCTCTGTCGGTGGTGGAGCTGGCTCGCTGCTCTAGGATAGGACGTATCTTGACCAGTGCTGCGTAGAAGTACTGGTCAGAGGTGTCGAGGGCAGGGACATTGGCCATCGGATAGATGTTCGCCGAGGGGTCACCACCGCCGTAGCTGAGACGACCTCTGCTGAGGAGCGTAGAGAAGTCTGTAGGGGCAGAGGCACTGAGACGAAGCATATCCATCGTCACGGGCCCGCTGGTGAAGCCATAGGGCATGTTGGGGGTAGCCTGACGGGCATTGGTAGCACCAGCTACAGCCTTGTCGATGAAGTTGCGCTGCATGAAGCGCTCCATGTGGTTGGGGGCAGTCCCAGCAATCGTGGAGGCGAAGATAGCCTTGTAGAGGTCGTCGAAGTACTCCCCGAGCGAATAGCTATTCTTATCTACCTGCGAAGCGATGATGATGCGGGCACGTAGGTTGAGGATGTCGTTATTGATGAACTCCAGTAGCTGGTCAAAGTAACTCACATCCATCGGTAGCTTCCGCTCTAGGCTACGATCGGCATAGCTCTGGAAGCGCTTAGCCTCCGCTAGGATCCATTGGAAGGCTTCGCGCTGCTTGGCCTTAGGTACAACCTGATAGCGGGGCAGGCCTGTGGAGAGACGAGCTTCACGGGTCACCACACCCCCGACGAGCGACATGACATTCTTGAGGTAGAGGTAGTACTGCTGGACGACGGTGAGGTACATCGCCTTCTTCTTACGACTGTCGGGGTCGTTCTGGATCCACTGCTCGAGGTGCGAGCGGATGATCGCTAGGTTCTTCATCCCAAGCGTGCTACTCATCAGGTGGTCATCCCCGAGGTCTTCGGTACGAACCGTTGGGTCTACGGAGTAGGTCTGCCTTGGGGCGTAGCGGTAGATGGGGTTAGCAACCTTCTTATTGACAAACTCTACCAGACGCTTGGCTTCACGGGCGGGATCACCCTTGTCCTCGGGGAAGTAGCGGTAGCCCCACTCTATGGCGTAGCGGTCGTATTCGCCGAGGACGTTGTTGATGAGGCGGACACCCTTGTCGCTAGGCTGTGCTACATAGTTGTAGAACTCTCCATCCATGATCGAGGGAGCTAGCCCATGCTCACTCGTGAACTTTGCAGAGCGAAGGTTCGCAGTCGAATAAGCGGTGGAGGCAGCATAGTTATTGAGCAAGCCAAGGGTCTTCCCTACCTCCTGCGTGACGAGGGCAGAGAGTGACTCGAGGAAGCGGTCCTCGGGCAAGCGTGCGCTACGTACTGCGGGGTCGATGGCAGCGGTGGCGATGAAGCGTTGCTTGTGGATGAGGTTCTCCACGTTGTTATAGATCAGGAGCGAGGCATTGAAGATCTCCCCAGTACGTGGGTCGAACCATGAGGCACCCGAGACGGTCTCCTGCGAGTTAGGTATGTAACGGATAGTGGAGTATTCGAGGTTGTCTGGGTCAAAGTTCTTGTCCCGAGGGAAGTCGCGTACCTCGATCACGTTGCGGAAACCCGCTGCTTCAAAGGCCTTATTCCACCTCAACACACCTTCCCTCACAGCCTTTGCCCAGGTAGCGGGGAAAGCGTTGTCGAGGTAGAAGGTAATCTTCTTCTCAGGTTCTACTAGTACTCCTTTGGCGTAAGCTTTCTTGTCCTTGGGGATGAGGCACCAGCGGTGGGCAAGGTACACAGGCTCACTCTGGTCGAGGTAGTCGGGGAAGGAGACCTTACGTGAGGTCTCATAGCCCACACGAGCATCGGCTAGACGAGGGGTAGCCTGCGAGGGCTTCACCGGAAGGATGGTATAGGTAACCTCTGCCGTGAGGGGCATATCCTTGGCGACGGTTAGCACGCCCATCAGGGAAGCCGTTACGGAGAAGTTCGTCTCGACCTTGACACTGGCATTGGTATCAAAAGCCTTTAGCCCTCGGATGAAGGTCAGGTTACCATTGCGGGATGAGGATAGCTTGAAGGGACCCTGCTCCTTGGGGATAATCTCAAAGAAAGGATTGCTCTCCGTGACGAGCGAGTTAAGACTGAACACTACGGTAGAGCTATCGGCAGTATAGACCTTCGGAGTGAAGGACATGACCACAGGGTCACGATAGTTAAGCTCAAGGGCCTGCTGTAGCTGACGGGAGGCATCCCTGCGGTAGACGAGGGTATTGGGAGCCTTCATGACGATGACGCTGTCCTGCTTCTCCAGTCTGAAGACGAAGGGAGCGGAGTTCTTCGACCCCACAGCTAGATAGTCAGGGTCGGTGGTGGAGGTGATCGTCGCCCCCATCATCAGCTCCTGTCCTAGGTATTTCGTGGGAAGCTCGAGGAAGACTTCGCCGTCGATCTTGTGGAGGGAGACGAACTTGCCACGGGCACTCTCCACCTTCTTGTCCTTAAAGAACTTGATGTACGGGGTCTCCTCCTTTTTCTTCTTCTCTTCCTTCTCCGGCTTTTCTTCCTTTTTCTTCTCTTCCTTCTTGGGTTCCTGCTTCTTCTCTACCTCCTTGGGCTTGGTCTTGAGTGTGTCGATCTGCGCCGAGGCAGAGAGCGTGTAGCCACCCAGTAGGAGTAGAGTCACCACGAGGGTGCGAATGCTGCTCTTGTGCATGAATCTATCGTTTATTGTATTTGTGATTTTATCGTTGGGATGGTAGCGTCTCCGCTCTTGCATGGGTGAGGCTGTGTGATAAGGGGTGCTTATGACACAGCCTCACCCATGGGAGCGGAGCGCAATGTGAGGGCCTAGCGGGGCTCTCGGTAGACGAGCTTCGTTACCCGGCCCAGCGAGGTGTCTCGCCAGAGTTGCTGAGCCGTACTACCTGAGACATCATAGCTATAGACCGCTCCTGCCGAGCCGTCATAGGTAGCGATATAGAGGCGTGTCCCTCCCGAGAGCACCATACACTGTATCGTCTCCGAAGCACCGAGTGTGATGTAGGCCTCGGGCGAGGAGGCGGCTTGACGCTGTAGGTCATAGAGGTAGACCTTGTTGCCAGCAGCTACGTAGGCCGAGTTGTGCTCAGGGCGCAGGGTGAGGTGAGTCGGGCTGTCTGTCCCCTTGTAGGTAATGCGCTGCATGGGGTAGCTTGTCCCAGCCTTGGTGGAGCTGAGGAAGAGGTTAGGCTCGATCACCGCTAGGGTATACTCACTCGAGGATGCACTATACGTCAGCAGAGCTACATGGCTCATCGTCGTAGTACCTGACATATCGAGGAGGGTACTTCCTGAGAAGGGATTGCCCGTGACAGATACGTCTTGCCCAGTGAAGGGATCGGGCTCGCTGTAAGTGGCCTTGAAGGGATAGACCTTATTCCCCGAGCCAGCGAGCTCCAGCACGATGGCTGTACCCGTAGTCTCATCGAAGAGCGTTAAGCCCCCCGAGTAGATAGCATTGCGCCATACACTGATTCGCCCGGCTAGGACGGGGAGGGTACCGGAGAAGGCGGCCTTGAGGCGAGCGTCATTCAGACGGCGAGGGAGCGTCGTCTGTAGACCTACGGTATAGAGGTTTCCCCCTGCTACGACATACTCATTGAGGTCCTGCGAGGAGAAGATATGCGCCTGGATGGTATGCCCATTGAAGTTCATACGAGAGCCTATGACCTTCAGAGAGTCTGCATTCATTCTATAGCCCCAGGTGTCGGCACCGACGAAGAGGTAGTTGGTCGTCCTCCCTGCCCCCGTGGTATGGGTAAACATACTCAGCGTCTGTGGTGTCCCCGTTAAGTCACGATCGACCCCACCCTCGGTGAAGATGTCCGCAACGGGATTGGCGGCCTGCCCGAAGGGGTAGTAGCCAACAACCGTCTTCCCCGACTGCTGTGTGAGGGCATAGAGTCCCTCACGATACTTGAAGTTCACACGGATGCGGAAGCGATGGTAGTAGGTACCATCAGGGGTCTGCATCTTGAGGCGAGCAGGGTGAATACCATAGTCCGAGCTCTTAGTCGGTGTATAGGCGAGGGTGCTGGTCGTAGAGACCTTCTTGTAGTCCACTTCCCACTCGATCGTAGGAGTCACACTTGCCCCATTGGTGATCTTATACTGGGGAGCCTGTATCGTGAGCGTAGAGCCAAACTCTACCTCGTAGAGCTCCTGAAGCTGCGAAGTGGGGTCTACCACCTCTAGGGGATGCGTCACCCCCGTAGAGTGATCCTTGTAGCACGAGCTGACGACTCCGAGGGTAAACAAGGAGAAGAGCGCTATGCTGAGTTTATATGTCTGTCGCTTCATGTGTCTTATTGTCTGAATTGTTCGAGAGCACGTTTGGTCACCTCGGGGATAGGCTCACCGATCTCGTTGAGGGCAGCCTCGATATTGACCAGGAGCTGATAGAAGACCTCTACATTACCTAGATGGCTAAAGGCATCATAGAGCTCCATCTCATCCTGATGGTAGCGAGCTAGGATAGCTCGGTACTTCTTCAGAGAGAAGTCTCCGCAGAAGTACTGGTAGCTGGAGTTCACCCAGAAGTCTCGTGTGATCATCAGCCCATTGTTGGCTGTCACCGTGATGCGGTTCAGTTGGGTGAAGGCTGTCCTCAGATCCGAGGTAGCCTCTAGCACTAGGACGAGCGTATCGGCCTTACCCTCCTCGGTCTGGAGGGCACTACGGATAAAGGTCACAGGGAACGTCCCATTCAGAGAGTCCGCAGCGAAGGTATACTGGCTCGCCAAGGCCTTGAAGTGCTGCCCCACACGTGCCGTAGAGGCAGCTTCGTCTACCCGTACTCTAAAAGCTAGCGGAGTAGAGGCAGCCGTGCCCGTATGACGTACTGGGATATTCACCGTGAACTCGGTGAGGGCATCGGGACGTGTCCCATAGCTCTCCCGTATGATCCGGTCATCAGCACTAGCAAAGTGGAAGTACACACTGCGTGGGGCTGAGTAGTAGCCATCCCGACTGATATACTCTATACGCTCGTCCTCGGTCTTCTGGCAGCTCATGAGCGTAAGCCCAGTGAGTGCGAGGCAGAGGAGGAGCTTGATATGGTTCCTTTTCATTGTTCGCATTATCTGAGGGTGATCGATCAGTGATTGCCGTAGGTGAGCTCAAGCTGTGGCCAGGGCAGGGTGAACATCTCTTCCGTGGGGGTCACACTCTCCCCAGTGAGCGAAGGGAAGGCGAGGAAGAAGTGCTTGATCGCATGGAACGACAGCCCTTCCCCCGGGGTCTCACGGATATACTCGCGCATCAGTTCCTTGTCAAAGGCAGCCTGATTCGAGAAGTTAGCAGTCGTCAGTGGTGCTAACCCTCGGCTGTCACGTACCTTGTTCAGCGCCTCTACAGCTGCAGCAGGATCGGTGGGATAGCTCGCTTCGGCTAGGATGTAATACATCTCAGGTAGGCGAATGAGCATGATCCCCTTGCTCGAGGTCGCTATGGAGCGAAGCAGGTCCCTATCTGGAAGCAGACGGATGAACTGCGTGTAGGAGTCGATCTGACGGAAGTAGGCTACCTGACGATTGTCAATGGAGGCTCCCCCGCCTAGTGGAGTGTAGAGCTCATTGAGGGCTCGGAGCAGGCGTCCCTGATCGACATTACCTGCCCCCCCTGTAGAGAGGTAAGTCGTAGCTACCCAGTCTAGGAACTTAGGAGCATACAGCCCAAAGACAAGCTCCCGATCAGCAGGGAAGCGGGTCACGTTAGCGAAGGCAGAGCGATCCGCTAGGCCGAAGTCCACACTGTGAGCGATGACCTTCTGTGCATATTCGATAGCCTTGGCAGTCTCACCCATAGCATTGTAGACACGTGCCTTCGTGGCATAGACAGCATACTTATTGAAATGCACGATGCGGTTCGTCTCGTAGGTCGCCGCCGTGAGATCACCTCCCCGGATCGACTCATCACCACCGAGGAGTGCCTCTGCTTGGTCAAGGTCAGCTAGGATATTCTTGTACGTATCCTCGAGGTTGTAGAGACGCTTGTTCTGCAGGTTGAAGTCATAGGAGTAGGGAATACCACGTGTCGTCTTGAGTGTCCCAGCAGCCTTAGCTCGGCGGTAGTCCGCAGCGAAGATACGAGCGACATCAAAGTGCAGGAAGGCACGCAGCCCATAGGCTTCGCCTCGGGCGAGCTGGAGCACATGCCCCGAGAGGGCGCTCTTCTCGGCGTTGGCGAGGATGTTATTGACGTAGGAGATCACTTGGTACTGGGCAGACCAGATAGCGTCGATCTGATCCCGCACCTGAGGGTTGGTATAGCGATAGCGATTCACATGATAGTTCATGGACACGTTATTCACATTACCTATCGTCTGGGAGATATTCTCTAGGAATCCTGCTGTGAGTACCCCTCCATAGAGCCCCTGCTCAGCCATCGAGCCATAGACCCCGTACATAGCATCCTCGTAGCCTCGTATCGTGGAGAACTGTACATCCTCCAGGAGGGTACCCTTGGACTGGATATCGAGGAACTTATTGCAGGAGGGCAGTAGTGCCAGTGACAGTAGACCCACAGCCAGGGGGCGGATTATCATCTTTCTCATCATTGTATCGTTGAGGAGTGGGTGGTTAGAAGGAGAGGCGAGCCGAGAGCTCTATACTCCGTGCAAAGGGATAGTCTAGCCCACGCTCACGACGGACCGTGGAGAGATAGAAGAGGTCATTGGAGAGGAGCTCGAAGCGTGCACGACGCAGGTGTAGCTTCTTCACCCATGCTGCCTCCGTCTCGTAGGCCAGTGAGAGGCTGCGCAGGGTCAGGTAGTACTCCTTCTGTACGAAGCGACTGCTCTGATAGGGACTCTCGCGGTTGGCGATATCCTTGTACTTGGCGACATCGCCGGGCTTCTTCCAGCGGTCATTCAGGACACGCTCGTCGGCATTGTACTGGGGGTCTGCACCCTCTACTCGGGAGGCGAGGGTCTGGTTGTAGACCACAGCCCCAAGGGAGTAGCCAAAGCTAGCATTCAGAGAGAAGCCCTTATAGAAGAGGTAGGACGAGAGCGTCCCATAGGCCCAGGGACTCGTATCACCGAAGACGATACGGTCGTTGGAGTCGTAGTCGAAGGTATAGGAGCCATCACGCTTGATATAGATCTCCTTACCCGTGGCAGGGTCGATCCCAGCCGAGGGGACGACCTTCAGCGCCGTGAGCGACTGCCCTTCCTCGTAGAGAGGGAGCGGCGTCGTGGAGCGGTTCAGCACCGTGTCCTTGGCATAGGAGTCGTTCAGCGCCTTGAGGGCATTACTGATCTTCTTCACCTTATTCCTATTATAGGAGTAGTTCAGAGCGAGCGTCCACTGCAGATCTTGGTTCTGAATAGGCACGACACGAGTGGAGAATTCCAGCCCTGAGTTCACGACCTCCCCGACGTTCTGCTTTGCCGTGACGACACCGATTGAGGGCGCCTTCGTGACATCCAGCAGGAGGTTATCCGTCAGCTTGCGGTAGGCATCGAAGGTCAGGTCCCAGCGACTCTTGAAGAGCGTCAGGTCAAGCCCTACGTTCTGATTCAGCGTACGCTCCCACTTGAGGTCAGGGTTCCCGATGCCACGGGGCACAGCACCTGCACCTACGAGGTAGTTGATATTCTTATTGTAGTCGTAGGTCGTGTAAGCCTGATAGGGCTCGAAGGACATATTTCCTAGATACCCAAGGCTCGCACGGAGCTTCAGCAGTTGGATATTCTTGTTGCCCTTGAAGAAGGACTCGTTGTGGATATTCCATCCACCACCGAGCGACCAGAAGGGAGCGAAGCGCTGGTTCTTCCCGAACTTCGAGGAGCCCTCATAGCGGAAGACGAAGTCCAGCGAATAGCGGTTATCATAGATGGCATTTCCATTGAGGAAGAAGCCCGCAGCCGTGGAGTAATTGTCCGAGCCTGAGGGGCGAGCACCACTGCGATAGCCAAGGGCAAAGTTGGGGTGCCCAAGGTTGTCCGAGTAGAACCCTCGACTCGTGTAGGTAGAGGCATCGGAGGACGAAGACTCAATATTAGCCCCAGCCATAGAGGTGACATAGAGCTTGTCGAGGAAGGTACGGTTGTAGGACACCATCAGCTTCCCCATGTAGTTGAGGCCCTTCGACTGATTCTCTACCATCTCCCCACGCTGGTCGAGGGCATCGCCACGGAAGTCATTGGAGAGAGGTGAACGGAACTTACGTCCACTACCACTACGGATCGTGAAGGAGAAGTCTCCGTCTACACGGAAGTCCCCAACCCAAGCCTGAAGGGTAGAGGTATTCAGCAGGTCGATATTCTGCGACTGATTGTAGCTCCCGAGCTTGGCCTCATAGAGCGGGTTATTGACCCGATCCCCATTGAAGCTCTTGACGAGCTGACCATCCGAGCCATAGGGCGAGAGATAGGGGTTCATGCGGGAGAAGTTGCTGAACGACCCATAGTTGGGCTCGTCCGAAGAGACCCTATTGACCGTAAGGTTATTGGATAGGAAGATGCGATTAGGTCTGTTGTAGGAGAGCTTGAAGCTTCCCGACACACGCTCACGTCCTGACTGGATCATGACCCCCTGCTCGTTGCCGTAGCGGAGGGTTAGGCCGTAGCGGACGAACTGGTCACCACCCTCTGCACTGAGGCTATGCGAGTGAGAGACACCCATACGCAGGGGCTTAGAGAGCCAGTCGGTATTCACCCCACTGCGGATCATGCGTACCACGGCGTCACGCTCTAGGTCCTTGCGATACTGCTCAGCTGGGTCAATACCCGTATAGACCCCAGCTAGGTCCTCATAGCGGAGCTTCTGCTCGGGATTTAGTAGGTGATAGCCACTAAGGTCTGGAGTGGTGAGGCGGAGCGTACCACTATAATTAAGGCGGATAGCCCCCTGCTCAATGGGCTTGGTGGTGATGACGATGACCCCAGCCGCGGCCTTCGCCCCATAGAGCGCAGAGGCAGAGGCGTCCTTGAGCACGGTGACACTCTCGATGGTGTTCATATCCATATCGTAGATGTAGTTCACGTCTACGATAGCTCCATCTACGACGAAGAGAGGGAGATTGGCAGCTCCAGAGAACGTAGCACGACCACGGAGGTTGAGGTCAGGGCGAGCATTCGGGTCAGAGCCGAGGTTATTCTGCTGTACGATCTGTAGCCCCGGGACAAAGGCCTCAAGACTCTCCAGGAGGTTCTTAGTCCCCACAGAGAGGAGCTCCTTGGCCTTGACGGTCGTCTGCGAACCAGTGAAGCTCTTCTTATCCTTCTTTGTGAAGCCCGTGACGACAATATCCGAGAGCGTCTCACTATCGGGCTCTAGGGTGATACGATGGGGCTTGCCGGCCTGTAGGGTCAGACTCTTGGCCTTATAACCAATGAAGCTTAGGCGGATCGTCTCGCTAGGCTTCGTGGTCTTGAACTCAAAGTGCCCTTTGGCGTCCGTAATAAACCCACCAGTCATCCCACTAACCTGTATAGTGACCCCCATCATGGGCTCGCCGAACTCATCTAGGACGATCCCACTGATCAGGGAATAGGTGGATTTGGGTTGATCTTGTTGTCCTGCTTGGCTCGTCGGCGCACTAGGGGCAGCTAGTGCCGGGGGGAGAGCAAGCATTAGCCATCCGCAGGCTAATAATGTAGTTTTTAATCTCATTGCGACCTATTAAATAGTGATACAATCTCTGCCCAAGGGCGGTCGGTTCCCCCTACTCGATCCATAGCTCTACTCACATAGAGCCTATGGTGTGTAGATCATTTCTTTCCCGTGACCAGAGTTCGTCGTGAATTATAATGACAAATAGTAAGGGGGAACAATCCCCCCCTTAGACGACCACGCCAAAGTCATTTGGCCAGTCTCAAAGCACCTTATTTCACAAAATTAGCAATTGATTTCCATAATTCCTAGCAAACTACCAAACTCTCCCCAAAAACAGCAACAGACCCCACCCCCATCTCTTGCCCATATCCGCCCTAGACCACCTAACACCTACGATCCCCACCTATCACACCTAGCCCTACCTACGACTCGCCATAGGAGCACTTCTCCGACCACCCTTATTAGACCTATTGCTCCCATTGGACCCATTAGACCTACGCTCTAATAGCACCAGCCCCACACGCATCGGAGACACGTGTGGGGCTGGTGAGCTTAGGGATAGCTATCGTAGACGAGACTATTCCTCCTTGGGGGTGAGGCCTAGCTTCTCGGCCTCACGTAGCATATAGGCATAGGCGGGCTCGTACTCGTTGGGGATGGTGCCGTCGAGGATAGCATCCTTGATAGCGTCCTTGATGAGCCCTACCTCCCGACAAGGGGAGAGGGCAAAGGTCTTCATGATGAGCTCCCCTGAGATGGGGGGCTGGAAGTTGCGCACACGATCCTTCTCCTCGATGTCGGTGAGCTTCTGCCGTACGAGGCTATAGTTATCGAGGTACTTACGCACCTTCTGCGGGTTCTTGCTCGTGATGTCGGCCTCTACGAGGAGCATGAGATCGTCGATATCATCCCCTGCCTCGAAGAGCAGACGGCGCACAGCTGAGTCCGTCACTCCCTCGTCCACGAGGGTAGCTGGACGCATGTGCAGATCGACGAGCTTCTCCACGTAGTGCATCTTGTGGTCTAGGGGCAGCCGCAGGCGACGGAAGATACGCGAGATCATCTTCATCCCCACGTAGTTGTGGTTGTGGAATGTCCAGCCTAGGCGATGGTCAAACCGCTTCGTCCGAGGCTTACCGATGTCATGCAGTAGAGCAGCCCATAGGAGCCACAGATCCTCCTCACGATGAGGGCGGGAGGCAAGTGCCTTGGCGAGGTTGTCTACGACCTTGTAGGTATGGGTGAGGTTGTCCTTGTGTCCGATGCCCTCACGGGTCTCCGCACCCTTCAGCTCGAGGAGCTCGGGGAAGAGGATCTCCATCAGTCCAGTCTGCTCGAAGAGCTCCAGTCCGACAGAGGGGCGAGGGGATAGGAGGATCTTGTTGAACTCCGTAGAGATGCGTTCTGCCGAGACGATGCTGATGCGCTCCCTATTACGCCCAATGGCAGCGAAGGTGTCGGGATCAATGAAGAAGCCCAACTGCGAGGCGAAGCGTATGGCTCGCATCATGCGCAGAGGGTCGTCACTGAAGGTCACATCAGGGTCAAGGGGCGTACGCAGGGTCAAGTTGTCCATATCATCCAACCCATCGAAGGGATCGACGAGCTCGCCGAAGCGATCAGCATTCAGACAAAGGGCTAGAGCATTGATCGTGAAGTCTCGTCGCTCCTGATCCTCCTGCAGCGTGCCATCCTCCACGAAGGGCTTACGGCTATCGGGGCTATAGCTCTCTCGGCGGGCACCGACGAACTCCAGCTCTATATCGCCCTTCTTGACCTGTGCAGTGCCGAAGCGGGCGAAGACCGAGAGCTTCGCTCCTCGTCCGAGTCGCTCCGCCACTGCCTTCGCTAGGTCTATCCCTCTACCTACGGAGACGATGTCGATGTCCTTGGAGGGGCGATAGAGGAAGAGGTCACGCACGTAGCCCCCGACCACGTAGGCCTCGACTCCGAGGCTGTCAGCAGCCTCGCCAATGAGATGAAAGAGGGGGGTATCTATCTTATCGTAGATCAGATCTTCGTCTGGCATAATCATGTGGGTGGGGGCTACCGACCAGCGAGCACGAGGAGCACGCTGACATCGTGGGGGGATATACCGGGGATACGTGAGGCTGCTCCGATCGTCGCAGGGCGGATGCGCTCTAGCTTCTGCCGAGCCTCTGTACTCAGGGCTTGGATACTGCTGTAGTCGAGTCCCTCGGGGATGAAGACGTACTCCAGTCGCTCCAGTCGCTCGGCCTGCTGTCGCTCACGCTCTATATAGCCACGGTACTTGATGAGGATCTCGGCACACTCGACGATCTCCTCTCTCCGTCTAGGGATACGCTCTATGGCTCGGGCCAGAGCGGGGACGAACTGGGCGAGCTGGGCGAGGCTCAGCTGGGGACGCAGAACGAGGTCTACGAGCTTGCACCCCTGACGGAGGGGGACTAGTCCCTCCTGCTCTAGGCTGGGGTTGATCTTGTCGGGGCGGATCGAGTAGCCCTCTATGAATTGTATGAGGCGGTCTCGCTCCTCTATCTTCTCCGCCAGTAGCTCTGCCCTCGCCTGGGTAGCGAGCCCGAGCTCGATCGCCCGAGGGGTCAGACGCATATCGGCATCATCCTGCCTGAGTAGGATGCGGTACTCGGCTCGTGAGGTGAACATACGGTAGGGCTCATCCACCCCCTTGGTCACGAGGTCGTCAATGAGCACACCGATATAGGCCTCGGAGCGACTGAGCGTGAAGGGAGGGAGGTCATGCACCGACTGATGGGCATTGATCCCAGCTATGAGTCCCTGGCCAGCAGCCTCCTCATAGCCTGTCGTCCCATTCACCTGTCCTGCGAGGAAGAGTCCCTGTACCACCTTGCTCTCCAGCGTATGGTGGAGCTGTGTGGGGTCAAAGAAGTCGTACTCGATGGCATAACCTGGGCGGTACAGACGGACGTCCCGAAGGGCGGGTATCTGACGAAGAGCCTCTAGCTGCACCTCGAGGGGCAGGGAGGAGGAGAAGCCATTGATATAATATTCGTTGGTACGCTCCCCCTCGGGCTCTAGGAAGAGCTGGTGCTGTGTCTTCTCTGCGAAGGTCACGATCTTCGTCTCTATGCTTGGGCAGTAGCGAGGGCCTATGCTCTGTATCTGTCCGTTGTAGAGGGGAGAGCGATCGAGTGCTGCACATAGTACCTCGTGGCAGGCTTCGTTGGTATAGAGCGTATAGCAGGGGAGCTGCTTGAGGGGCGAGCGAGCGGGCGTGTCCATGAAGGAGAACTTATGATAGTCCTCCTCACCATCCTGTACTCCGATCTCCCCCCGTTGGATGCATGCCTCTAGGCCTATGCTACGTATATCCACTCGGGGGGGAGTACCCGTCTTCATGCGGTCGGTGCGGATGCCTGCAGCACGTAGCTCCTCGGTCAGCCCATAGGTAGCTGGCTCGGAGACCCGCCCACCACTCATCTGATGCTCTCCGAAGTGCATAACCCCCGAGAGGAAGGTACCTGCTGTGAGGATCACGGCACGTGCCTCGAAGTGTACCCCGAGCGCCGTATCCACACCCTGCACCCTACCCTCCTGGATCTCCAGATGGGTCACCGTATCCTGCCATAGATCTAGGTTCGGCTCATCGTCCAGCTCCTCTCGCCATGCCTCCATGAAGCGCTGGCGGTCGCTCTGTGCTCGGGGGCTCCACATAGCGGGTCCCTTACTGCGGTTGAGCATGCGAAACTGGATCGCTGTCCGATCCGTGATGAGTCCCATACGTCCCCCGAGTGCGTCTATCTCACGCACGATCTGCCCCTTGGCGATACCGCCCACAGCGGGGTTGCAACTCATCTGCCCGATCTTGTTCATATCGGGTGTGATGAGCAGCGTATGCGAGCCTAGGCGAGCGGCAGCGACGGCGGCCTCACAGCCTGCGTGCCCTGCACCTATGACGATGACGTCGTAGCTGTGCATGTAGGGAGGACTAGACGTTGAAGCGGAAGTGCATGATGTCGCCATCCTGGACGACATACTCCTTACCCTCGACAGCCATCTTCCCAGCCTCCTTGACGGCGGCTTCGCTGCCGTAGTGGACGAAGTCCTCAAACTTGATCACCTCGGCACGGATGAAGCCCTTCTCGAAGTCCGTATGGATAGCGGCTGCCGCACGGGGTGCCTTGCTCCCCTTGGTATACGTCCAGGCACGTACCTCTTGTACGCCTGCGGTGAAGTAGGTCTCTAGGTTCAGCAGGGCATAGGCAGCCTTGATGAGACGTGCTACACCTGACTCCTCGAGCCCGATCTCCCCGAGGAACATCTGACGCTCCTCATAGGTCTCGAGCTCTGCGATCTCACTCTCGATCTTCGCCGCTACGACGAGTAGGTCTGCGCCCTCGTCCTGGATAGCGGCACGCACCTGCTCTACGTACTGATTGCCACTGAGTGCCGAAGCCTCATCGACGTTGCAGACATAGAGGACGGGCTTGCTGGTCAGCAGATAGAGTTCACGGGCGACCTTCTCTTCGTCCTTCGTCTCGAAGGTCACGGTGCGGGCATTACGTCCCTGCACAAGCGCCTCCTTGTAGCGGCTCAGCACCTCGTAGGCGAGCTTAGCAGCCTTGTCGCCACCCGTCTGAGCCTGCTTGTAGACCTTCTGTAGGCGAGCCTCTACGGTCTCCAGATCCTTGAGCTGTAGCTCGGTGTCGATGACCTCCTTGTCACGTACGGGATCGACGCTCCCATCGACGTGGGTGATATTGTCATCGTCGAAGCAACGCAGGACATGTAGGATAGCATCGGTCTCACGGATATTGGCGAGGAACTTATTCCCAAGCCCTTCGCCCTTGCTTGCGCCCTTGACAAGCCCTGCGATGTCTACAATCTCCACTGTCGTGGGGACAATTCGCTGGGGGTGGACGATCTCCGCCAGCTTGTTCAGACGTTCATCGGGTACGGTGATCACCCCGACATTGGGCTCGATGGTGCAGAAGGGGAAGTTAGCGGACTGTGCCTTAGCGTTGGATAGGCAATTAAATAGGGTAGACTTACCCACGTTGGGTAGGCCTACGATACCGCATTGTAGAGACATATCGCTTATTCTTTATATACTTATCTGTGAGGTGCAAAGATAATCAAAAGCCTGCAGACCTCTGCCCCTGCACCCTCCGCTTCTCCGCCCCTCCCCTACCCCCTTCTCTCGCCCTAGAGCAAAAGGCACAGGACACCCTACTAAGACACCACTACACCCCCACCCTCCGTAGATTCCAGCGTGAACTCCCCCCACAAGGAGTCCCTCGCCCTTCCCACGAGAGGGACTGACACCCACTACCACGGGATCGGGCTCTCCTATATAATACGACTACCCCCACCGCAGGCGAACCTGCAGCAGGGGCAATCTAACTTAAGATTTAGAAAGAATTAGAGACGGCTTACGCTTAGTCTTCGTTGATCATGCTGAAGAGCTCTTCGGCAGCGGCACGTGGCCCCGTCTTGCTGTGTCCTTCGACGGCGAGGCAGGTGTGCATCTCCCCGACCTTCACCCCCTTGTCATAGAGTGCTGTGAAGTACTTCTGGATAAGCTCCTCGGCTCGTTCACGCTCCTGCACAGGGCCGAAGGGGTTGGCGAAGTACGAGGTCACAAGGCCCGTCTCCGTCGTCGTCCCCTTGGCTCGGCGTGCACCTGCCTCGAAGGTCTTCACGGCCTCATCTCGGTCGTTGAAGAGGGCGATCTTCTGCTCGCAGTCCTCATAGTTATTAGCATAGAGGAAGTAGTCCACGGGGAAGCCCTTAGAGATGACTTCGTAGGTAGAGATGGGGATGGTCACACGGGCATTGACCTTGTCGGGGTTGGTGTAGATCCCTCGGTCAAGCTGGGAGAAGGCATACATAGGATCGAGGTCGTCCGTACGTACGAAGGCACCGATCTCCGTCCCGTAGGCACGTATCGTCCCGTCCTCCTGGAGCTTGAGATAGCCCATGTCGTCGAAGATGACACGCATGTGACGGATGTACTTCTCGTTGAGCGTGCGGAAGGCCTCGAGGCTTTCGCTCTTCCCCGCACCGCTATCGCCCATGATGATGATGTTGGCCACACGGCTGTTCTTCAGGACGATATTGACCATAGCACCGTGGATGGGGAGGTTGCCACGCTCCATCTGCTTGATGTTGTGCAGGGTCAGGAGCATCTTCTTCATGTAGCCGAAGTAGTCGATCTCGTCGCTGTAGTTGGCGTAGCCGATGAGGATGTCGTTCTTCTTGTCCTTGTGGTAGAAGGTACGCTTCTCCTCGTGCCCATCAGGGTAGCCGAAGATATAGATCATATCCGGCTTCTTGCCGATGTATTCGTTGGGCTTAGCCAGCTCGAAGAGGTTCGACAACCCAAGACCGTGGCACATGAAGTCCTTGTGGAAGTAGACGAACGCTAGTAGATCGCCCACCTTGGCTGGAAAGAGGAACCACTCATCCTCACTGAGGATTATGTGGTCTGCGGGGTTCGACTGATGCTCCTGGAAGATCCCATCACGCGTATTCTTCTTCGTGTAGGAGACATAGGGAGGGTTAATGATGATGGAGTCGATGAAGGGGATAGCTGCCAAGCCCTTGTACTCGATCGGGCAGTTCCATGGGGCATCATTCAGGATAAGCCCCGCATTGACCCCAGCTGTCGTCTGGCGGTAGACATGGCTAGCGAAGCCATTGACGACCTCCTTGGTGCGGCGGTAGATGGAGAGAATGAGTTCATTGAAGAGCTCGTATGCCTGCACGAAGCGCACATTCTGTAGCCCCTCTCCCTGACGCTGGTTGTGCACGACAGCGATACGCTCCATGCGACGCCAGTAGTGGTAGAGGAGTTCTATGAGCTCGAGGAAGAGATCACGGTCCTTGAAGAAAGGTGCATACTTATTGTTCGTTGCTAGGAGTTCTTCTACCTCGCAGACACTCAAGAAGCGGATCACCTCCATAAGGGAGTGGATGAGATTATCATCTGTCTGGAAGTCTTCGATGAAGGCATCGTAGATAATCGGGTTGTCCTTCTTTAGGTGAAGGATGAAGGACTCGACCACACGCCCGTAGGCGTAACTACTGAGGATCTTTCGGCGATTATCGCAGTACTTCGAGGTAAAGTTGATGATTGCTCTGCCTCGGTTTAGAGTGAATTCCTGTAACATTTCCTTATATTCGGTTGGATTAATAGATACGCTAGTCGCTCTAACGCAAAGACAAATATATCCCAAATATCCTCAATAAAGAAATATTTATCCTATATACCTATAAATAGCTACTTTGCTCTGCCGACTCTACAACCAGCCCTCCTACCTACCCCCCTACTATCCTCACCGAGCACCTGCCAGCCTACCAGCCTACCCCCCTACTATCCTCACCGAGCACCTGCCAGCCTACCAGCCTACCAGCCCACCAGCCAGCCCACCAGCCAGCCCACCCGACCTCACCTATCAGCGCAGCGCCCCCACCTACCCACCTCCACCCAGCACTTTGGCTAGGACTTTGCTGACCACCTATTAGACCTATTGCACTCATTAGACCTATCGCACCACCTACCCCCTACTACTAGCATCAGCCTACCAGCCAGCCCCATCCTACCCAGCACCAGCCAGCCCACCGACCTACACACCCACCGCCCTCACCTACCAGCCCAGTGCCCCCTACCCGCCTCCACTCAGTGACCTTAGCTAGACCTTCGCTGACCACCCATTAGACCTATTGCACTCATTAGACCTATCACACCACCTACCCCACCTACTACTAGCATCAGCCTACCAGCCAGCCCACCCGACCTACACACCCAGCTCCCTCACCTACCAGCCCTGCGCACCCCTCCCCACCTCCACTCAGCCTCCTTAGCCAGACCTTTGCTGACCAGCTATTAGACCTATTGCACTCATTAGACCTATCGCACACCTGCCCTGCCTACTCCCACACCGCCATCGTACACGAGCTGACCGAGTACGGTCTAGCTCCTGCCCCCCTCCACACGGCCCCCTCCGTCACAGTCCTCTCGAGAGGGGGAGATAGGAGCGACCAAGCCCCCTACTGCGTACTCGGTGGGAATGCCCCAATCACCTTACATAGGTGATGGAAGCGATCATTATAGGAGCGCAAGAGCGCTCTCGGTAAGAGCGTCTCGGTCACCTTACATAGGTGATTGGGGCGCTCCTATCGAGAGCGAAACAGTGCTCCTACCGAGGCCTCTCCCGCCCCGCTATAAACTCTGTAACAGAGGCCTTTGCCAGGGGTTGTGCGAGGGTCTTGCAGGGCGATATATTTTTTTTAAATTTGACCCCGAGCCTTGCGATAGAGTTCGTAAGACCAACACTCAACTAACAATACACAACCCATACACCTGTCAGAGAGACCGACCTATGAGACACCTCCTACTCACCCTCCTCCTTGCCCTTGTGTGCGGAGGAGTTATCCGAGCCCAGGAAGCTGAGGCTTGGCTCGAGGGGACACTCGTCAGCAAGACCGACAAGACCCCCCTCATGAATGCCCTCGTCGCCCTACGTACAGCCGAGGGACAAGACACCCACTTTCGCACCCTCACCGATGAGAAAGGGTACTTCCTCCTCAAAGCTACCCCAGGAAAGTACCTCCTCGGTGCCTCCTTCGCCCAACAAGTCATTATCCTCCGTCCCTCGCTAGACCTTCGCTCTGGCAAGCTCCAGCTGGGGACTCTACCCGTAGAGCTCACCCGCGAGCTAGAGGCTGTCGTCGTACAGCATAGCGCACCCCTCGTACGCTACGAAGGCACAACCCTCATCTTCGGAGGAGCCGCCTTTGCCCTCGCTCGTGGCGGTAGTGTGCTGGATGGACTGAAGCTCATCCCTGGACTCCAACTAGAGGGAGGTAACACCCTCAAGCTATACGGACTATCCGAGCTTACCGTCTACATCGATGGGCGTCCCCAGCGCATGAGCAAGGACGAAGTCATCTCCCTCCTACAGAGCATGTCCCTCAGCGAACTCTCTAGCGTCGAACTCATCCGTGAGCCCGGAGTCGAGTATGGCGGTGTCACTACTCCTATCCTCAACATCAAGCGAAAGACAACAGTCGAGGAGGGCGTCAAGGGCTTCACCAGCCTCGTCGGCACCTACCAGCACTACCTCTCCGAGCAGTTCTCCACTCGTGTAAATCTCAGCTACGGACGTAGCCGCTCCTACATCTCCTACACCCTAGGCGACAGACGTCATAGAGAGACTACCACCTTCTCTACGGGGCACATTGATGACCTTCGCACCGATTCCCGCATCTCCCATCAGGTGGGTTTGGGGACGGATCTTTCGCTGGGCAAGAGCCACACCCTCGGCGCTCAGATCCTCGGGAACTACGCCGATGAGCGACTCCTGCTCACGCAGAACATGAGTAACCGCCTGAAGTGGAGCAACCTCTACGGCACACTCTACCACACCTACCGAGCTAGCCACTGGGCACTATGGACCACGGTCGAAGGTTCGCTGGGGAGCTCTGACCTACGACGAGAGAAGGCTTCATCAGGCGTAGCCAGCAAGGACGAGAACCAGTTCGCACGCCTAGCCCTAGACTTCAGCCATCAGCTCTCTAGGGTCTTCACCCTCTCCCTAGGAGCAGAAGCAAGCCACGTAGCCGTAGACTCTAGGATCACCCACAGGACGAACAAATCCACGCTAAGAGAATGGAACATAGAGGGATATGCTAGCCTTCGCTTCCGCCTGGAGCGACTCTCGGGACTTGTGGGACTTCGCATCGCTGGCGAAGATCGTAAGGGAAACTTAGGGACAGGCTCAGGTGAGTTCTTCCGCTCCGGCTCAGAGTTGCTCCCCTACGCTTCCCTTCGCTACACCCCAGCCCGAGACCACCAGATCTCACTGACCCACTCCTCTAGCTACACCCGACCAGGCTACAGAGACCTCCTCGGCTACATCTCATCAGCCTCCGAAGTCCTAGCACGTGAGGGGAACAGACATCTAACGACGTCGTACCGCAGGAGCTTGACGCTCAACTATAGCTATCTCCAGGCAGCCCAGCTAGAGCTTAGCTATGTCGATACCAAGGAGCCCATCGTAGAGGCCATCACACAGCAGGGCGGAGTGTACGTACTGCGCCGGCACAACCTCGACTACAGCCGTTACCTACGTGCACTGCTCATCCTTCCCATCCCGATCATTCGCCAAGGAGAGCTGAGCTGGACAGCCTCCACCTACCTCGCCGCCCAGCGCCAGTGGGATGCAGGACGTATCGACAGGGCAGACTACAGCAAGGTATTCAATGCCTACTACGTCCAGCACAAACACAACCTCGGACTCCCCTCGGGCTGGACAGCCGACCTCGGCGTGACCTATTATAGCGGACTGATGTTTGGGCTCTACCACATGCAACGCCAGTGGTGGGTGGATGCTTCGGTAAGCAAGCACATACACGACCTACGCATCACTCTCTCCGCACACGACCTCTTCAACACCAACATCGCACGTGGGAGCTATGAGCTTTCATCCCCAGCCCTCGCCTTCGAGCGCAATTGGCACAGCCCTCGCCTACAACTTACACTCTCCTACTCCTGGGGTAAGAAGGCCGTCAAGACACATGACGCACGCTCTAGAAAGGACGACACAAAGCGTCTCTCCACAGACGCTAACGAAGGCCTAAACATCACCACCCAATCTGCACAGTAGCCCCACCGCTTAGGCAACATCCGCCGACAAGCAGGCCTCAAGCACCCATCCAACGTAGAGCGGGAGGGGATAGCGACAACACCTCGCTATCCCCTCCCGCACGTTATAAAGAAGGCTACACTAGACATCTACACGACCTATATACCTTTATTGCTCCACGTGGAACACTCACACCAACCACCCCTTTAGCACACACCCCAAAGACACCTTCAACAAGAAAGGCATATCTTTGCACGAGGACTTCACAGAGCGCAACTCCCGCCCCCTCGGCACCCTTCACCCCTCAAAGCAAAAGTATGACACAAAAGGAACGACGACAGCAAGGCCTATACTTCGATGCCTCCGACCCAGAGATTATTGAAGAAAGGATGCGAGCCCAGAGGCTCATCAATCGCTTCAATCGCCTTGACGAAACAGAGCAGGAAGAAGCTCAGCGTATCCTCCACGAACTACTAGGGAGCATCGAGGGTAAGTACTACTTCGTACCCCCAATATTCATGGACTACGGCAGTAACATCCACGTGGGAGATCACTCGTTCTTCAACACGGGCTTTACAGCACTTGATGCTGGAGAGATACGCATAGGCAAGAATGCCTTTATTGGGCCAAATGTAAGCATCTACACCCCACAGCACCCCCTACTCGCCGAGGAACGCAACACATACTACGAACGTGGACTTCCCGTGACCATTGGAGACAACGTCTGGATAGGTGGCTCCGTCACCATCCTTGGCGGCGTAACCATAGGCGAAGGTGCGGTGATCGGCGCAGGCAGTGTGGTGACACGAGACATCCCCGCACGTGTTGTCGCCGCTGGCAATCCATGCCGAGTACTACGACCCATCACAGACTCTGACCGAGTGCTAGAGCAAGTCTCCCTCTCTACGCTCCACGTGGAACACTCATAAACCATTCTCTCTCACCCCCACAACCCATCCAGCAACAACAAGAGCCTATGCCGAAGCGACTGCGCCTGCACCTCCTCCTTTGTATCCTCACGCTCGTCACACTCGTTGCGTCACCCCTTCGAGCACAGAACTACGACAGCCTCATGCGAGCTCATGGGCTCGTCGATGTGCAGGTAGCAGCGCCACGTATCCAAGTGCAGCTAAAGTACGCCACAAAGGACAACTTCACAGGTGCAAACATGTATGGCTCGCTACGTAAGGCCTACCTGCACCCCAATCTCGCTAAGGCTTTAGCCCGTGCCCAGGGGCTACTGGAGAAGGAGCACCCCGGCTATCGTTTCCTCGTCTACGATGCTGCACGTCCCCTGAGCGCACAGAGACGTATGTACGAGCAAGTAGCAGGCACCTCCAAGCGCATCTATGTAGCACATCCCCGCCGAGGTGGACGGCACAACTATGGGGTGGCCGTAGACCTTACCATCATAGACGAAAAAGGGAAACCACTGGATATGGGAAGCCCCTTTGACCACTTCGGCGATCGAGCTCACCTCGGAAACGAACGGGCACTTGTGCGCTCAGGCCTCTATGCCCCCGAGGTACCCCAGAACAGGGCTCTACTCAAACGTATCCTAGGGCAGGTAGGCTTACGCCCCTACAAAAAAGAGTGGTGGCACTATCAGGAACGCATGCCAATGCCCGAAGTGCGCCGTCGCTACCGTCTCTTAGACTTCTAGCCCCACCCCACATTAGCCCCCCCAATGAACATACTCAAGATCCTACAGGAGCGATACACCACCAAGCTCTATGATCCGACCCACCGACTGAGCAAAGAGGAGATAGAGCACATCAAGGAACTCCTCCGACTTTCCCCTAGCTCCATCAACTCCCAGCCGTGGGCATTCGACATCATCCCCGAGGGGAAGCTCAAGGCCCATCTCTCGGAGCACTCCATGAACAACAAGGAGCGAGTGCGCACAGCTAGCCATATCATCGTCATCCATGTGTACCGCAGCGTGAAGACCTTTGAAGAGGAACGCATCAGCACGCTTGCCGAGGGAGCGCAAGCCTTTTACCGAGCCAAGGTCGCCACAAGAGGCGAGGAAGCCGTGCAAGGCTGGATGGAGCGACAGGCATACATCGCCCTAGGCGTCCTGTTGACAGCCCTCCCCACGATGGGCATCGACGCTACCCCGATGGAGGGGATTGACCTTCAGGCATACGACTCGATCCTTGGGCACGCAAAGTATCGTCCCATTGTCGCCGTTGCCCTAGGCAGACGAGACCCGAAGGATGAGAACCAGCCGACCTTCACCCCCAAGAGCCGTCGTACCGACATCTTCCTCTAGGCAAAGGCACCCAAACACCCCCACCACAAATAACAAGCCCCCGTACGAAGCATAGACTTCGTGCGGGGGCTCTCTCTATCTCCCTATCTAAGAGCCTTATACAGACTCCATAGCAGGGGTAAGGCAGCCGCTACTTGGTCACCGAGGGCACGGGGCTGGTGCGTGTGAGCACCCAGCTCTCCTCGATCCCGGGGATGTAGTCGGGACAGTCACCGGCATCCGTTGCGATGATTACATCGGTCATCACGAGGGTTAGCTCCTTGAGGTCTTTGCTCAGCAATGCCTTTGCAAAGATGCAGGTACCCTTGTCGTCCAAGGGCAGGGAGAGCTCATAGTGCTCCTCCAGTACCTTCGCACCTGGCTGACCACCCTCTCTGCGCACCTCCAGCGTGCTCCCCTCGCCTATTAGGCTGGGCTTCTTGGCGGTGTCGAGGATGATCTTGCCCGCAGCGTCCAGCACCTGATAGGAGAGGACTAGGCGGTCGGTGAAGAGGGGCTGAGGGATATCCTCCGATGGCTCTACCTGATGCTTGCGCTGGAGGGTCAGTGTGGCGATGATCTTGTGCCCGCCGTAGGTCCCCGTCCATTGTCCTTCGTACTTAGGCAGGAGGTTGCCTTGGTCTTGTAGGTAGACGGACTCTTTCTTTAGAAGGGCTTCTAGCCCCTCGTTGGTAGCGGAGTTCTCTAGGGGGACTACTCGCTGAGCAAGGAGGGTTGTACAGCAAGAGCTGGCTAGTGCTAGGAGCGCTAGTACATACTTCTTCATTGGGTTTCTTTGTGCTTAGTTAACGAACGTCTTTCATGGTCGTATAGGCGTATGCTCCTCCTTTACCCTAATAAAAGTCTCCTAACCGATTAAGGACATCGGCAGGTCAAAGGCATTAGGGTATGACAGTCAGGGGTGAGCGTATCGTCACACGACCATTCTCTATTACTTGTGTGGTTCCAGGGGGTTAGCCCATGAATATGACCTCCCCTTTCTTCCGCAAAAGTACAAATAATCATACGAATGATCCCCCACTCTATCCTCCCCCGAAAGCAACTAGGGTCTAGGGCTGGGGAGCCCCCAGTCCTAGACCCTAGCTATACTCAAATAGGGTTAGATAAATACCCGACTAAGCTCGTTAGCGAGTTCTTGTATCGACTCCTTGATCTTCGCTTGTGTCCGAGGGGAGGGACGCCGTGTACCACAGACGTACTGTGAGAGCTGAGCCTTATTGATCCCCGTAAGTCTCGAGAGACCAGCTAAGGTAAAGATGCCCTTGTATTGCTGTAGAAAAGCTGAGGCATCCATCACAAAATCAAACTGAAGCTCTATATCATCTCCTGTACGCACTCTATGAGCCTCGCGCATCGCCTCATATACGGCTAGGAAGTCTTGCTTGGCCTCCTCTGCGGTATTACCCTCTCCTAGCAAACCAAAGGGAAGATCCTCTGGTACGTAGACGGAGTAGAACCCTTCTTTGTTGCACTCGATATGAGCAATCACTGTCTTCATTGTCGTTGTCATTTTGGGGATAGAGCTAAAGCCCTGCATCCCTCATTATCTTTTTAAGTGTCCCTGTTGCGACCTCTCTACCTTCATGATTACTTGTGGGGAAATATTGCCCCGTAATAGGGCTGTACCATTCAGGATGTCCCGCAATACTTGCCCCCGTTGGGTAGCAGCCGTTCTTTCGAAGTAATCGGTGAAGCTCACTATACTTCATAATTTTGTCCCATTTTATATCTAATTAAAAATCAATTCAACCAGAGGTGCTAATTACACCTCCTTTGCAAATGTAAAGCTTTTCATTTGAATAGCATAACGAGCCTACATACCCACTCCTTCCCTCAAGGCACTTTCCCTGAATGCCTAGCACAGCATGCCCTCCAGCCCTTTCTAATCCTATTATTGACAGCCCAGCACAGTTCCCTCGCTACCCCGCTTGAGGTAGCGGGAAAACCTCACCGGAGGTAACGGGCATACCTCGACCAAGGTAGTGAGGGCACCTCAAAAGCCCCACCGAATCCCCTTTGTCCACGAAGCCCTCGCCTCCCAAGGCAAGGAAGGGGCAAAAAGAGCCCCAAGAGAGCCCCATCCCCTTCGGATAGAAGTATCCCCCACCCGACCGAAATAAACCCCGAAAAGGGGCTCCCAGACCCCCAGGGGCGACTAGACAGGCAAAGACATACATTCGGAGCCGAAAGCAGTGATTGGGGAGCAATGGGAGCGGGAAAGCCCTAGGGCACGCTTAGAGCACCGATGAGCGAAGGCTTGGGAGGAGCATTAAGAACCCACGACTCGTAGTCGAAGAGGAAGTAGAAGAGGAGATTAAGGGCTACTTGCGGGCAAAGGTAGAGGAGAAAGACGGGGGAGAGAGGCTGCAGACAAAGGAGAAGGTCAAGAGCACCTCTCAAGTAAAATCAAAGGAAGAGGAAGGGGATGAGGAGCAGAAGATGGGAGAGGGGAACAAGGGATGCTTTCGGGTGAGGCTCAAGGAGCATAAAGGGTGAGGGTTGGGGAACGTAAAGGGTGAAGGTCGAAGAACTGAAAGAGGGAGGGCTGAGGAAAGAAAAAGAGGGAGCTGAGGGGAAGTTTTGGGGAAACTTCCCCTCAGCCACAAAAGCACCTACTTCGCCTATATAGAGGAAATTATGACTACTAAGTAGGCTTACCCCGAGAGGGCTGTGGATAAGTTTTTTTCGCTCGTACACCTTGCCCTTGCCGTGGGGTCGTGAGAGGGGTCAGAGGGGGGCTAACTGATCATCGCCTCCGAGGGGGTGATGGGACGTGTCGGGAGCCTTCGTACCTTTGTATTGTCAAACGAAGAGCACAAGTCCAGACCCCACACACCACCCCCAGCGAAGGGTACCCAAGGGGAAGCATGAGGGGCACTCGAGACCAAGCTCTGATCGTGACACGTAGATATACTTTATTATATACAGATCTATTATGTTACACTTTGAAATCAAGCCTACCACCATGAAGGTAGGCAAGAACAAGGGCTCTACGCTCTACTACGCCAAGCAGAGAACCCATGATCGTATCCGCACGAGCGACCTAGAGCGTCGCATCGAGCGTATGACTACCCTCTCCAGAGCAGACATACATGCTGCACTCATTGCCCTAAGCGACGTCATCAACGAAGAGCTTCGCCTCGGCCGATCGGTTTCCCTAGCAGAGCTGGGCACCTTCAAGCTCATGGCCTCCGCCAAGCGTATGACCAAGGCTGATGAAGTGACGGCGCAGACCATTCGCACTCCTCGGGTGCGCTTCTACCCAGTGGATGCTATACGTCTGGCAGCGAAGCAGGTAGAGATCACCGTCGATGATGCTAAGGGTCAGCCCATAAAGCCCAAGCAACCTGGTGGTACAGCCCCCGGTGGTGGCGTCGGTATCTAGCCGAGCAAGTTCTCCCTCTTTACCTCTGTGCGCATGCATTCCCTTGCCCTCTAGTTCGCCTAGAGAGCCGAGGGCACGACCCGCACACCACGAAGCACAGCGGCCCGAGGGGAGTATGGGCTCTCCCCTGATGCCCCTTGGGCTACCTCCTGCCGCCCTACCCCACCAGCCGAGGTGGAGGCAAAGGCGCAGCTATATTCCTCTACCCACACTTTTATTATACACTACTATGTACCACGACACCTATGGCTCCACTATAGGGCGGAAAGGGTATGCCCCACAGCTGGCACTCCTCATCGCCCTCAGCCTCCCCCTCGGCTGTGGAGCACGCAAAGCCACGACAGAGGGCATACACGAGAGGCAGAGTGACAGCCTCCTAAGCCAACACTCCGCCCACACCACGGCACAGACCGTAAGCGAAAGTGAGGAAGAGCTCCTAGGGCTCTACCCGCTCATCCTCCCGCCTGCCCTTGAGAGCGATAGCTCAGCACGTGCGAGCCTGCTCCCCCTCCTCTACCACCACAGACGCACGACACGTCGGGAGGGGATGCAGTCAAGCCTTCGTGAGGACAGCGTCATAGGGCATCACAAAACCAGCACGCACACCCAACTCAAGACCCTAAGCAAGGGCAGCTCTGGGAGCTTCTTTGCCCGAGTGAAGTCTTTCCTATGGGGTATTCTATTCACCGCCCTTACCCTCACGGGACTTGTGGGCTATATCTACTGGAGGAGACACAGATGAGACAGGAGAACATTCGCTACATCGTCGTGCACTGCAGTGCCACACGCTGCACGATGGACTACACGGAAGTGATGCTGGAGCGTGACCACAAGGCTCGGGGCTTTAGGCACGCAGGCTACCACTTCTATGTGCGCAGGTCGGGGAGCATTATCCCCCTTCGCCCCCTCGACGAAGTGGGGGCCCATGCCCGAGGCTACAACGCCTGCAGCTGGGGCGTCTGCTACGAAGGCGGACTAGACGCTACGGGGCAACCCGCTGATACCCGTACCGAGGCACAGCAGCGAGCTCTTAGGCTTCTGCTCATCCGCCTGCACCGCCTAGCTCCTGAGAGTCTTATCCTAGGGCACCGAGACCTGAGCCCCGACAGGGATGGAGACGGAGAAGTAGAGCCACACGAATGGATCAAGGTGTGTCCCTGCTTCGATGCTCGGCAAGCCTACCGCCTCATTAGCGAGGGAAGGGAGGTGTATGATGCCTGAGAACAACCAGATTGGCACTAGGCTACAGCTATGGGTGGCTGTGGGGCTATGTGTCTTTGGGATTAGTTTATTGGCTATTGCCTTTTTCGTACGACCTCCTGGAGAGATCCACTCCAGCGTCCTCGTGGCTTATGGGGAGGTGATGACCTTCGCAGGCGCACTCTTCGGGATTGACTACCACTACCACCGCTAGACGGGAGTGCGGTCAAGCGATCTCAGACGTACAGAATGACCGCCCAGTCAATAGCAAGAGAGGCTACCCCCAGCCCGTAGGCATGGGGGTAGCCTCTCCGCCGTATAGCGTCTTCCGAGGATTAGTTGGCTGGGATGTAACGGATGCCCGTGACCGTGCCCTCGGTCGTGATGTAAGGCTCTTCGGGGTCTATCTTCCCCGTCTGAGTGTCGTAGCAGTAGATCCCCTGCCGCTCCTTACTCGTGTAGCTATAGTAGGCATACCTGCTACCATCATAGGTGACCCCTATAGCCATCGCCGTAGATGCAGGTTGATCCCCGATGACACGAATGGTCTTAGCTTGGAGATCGATGAGGGCAAGACGATGGACATAAGCCATGTACATATTCTTAGCAAGATCGGGGTCAAGCTTGTTGATGCTAGCCAGAGCAAGCACCTTCCCCTTGCCTAGATAGGCGATGGAGGAGAAGAAGTCTACGTTGTGGGCTACTCCCTCGGGCTTAATATCAGCTGTCCTCAGCATGTAGGAGGGATCAAACTCAGTCTCGCCCTTCTTGATGCGAAGGAAGCCTGCCTTCTGATTCGGGTGTAGGGGATCCTCCATAGACCCGAGACAATTGACGTAGATGTCCCCCTGCTCATCGATAAACATCGAGTTAGGGTCGATAGGACGAGAGCAGAAAGTGAGCTTGTGTTTGGTATCAGAGATGACCTTGACTAGCTCGTCTTTCTGTGTATCGATGATAGCGATATCTGCCTGCTCCTTGACAGACTGCCACTGAGCATTGAGCTGGCAAAGCCCGACATAGAGTAGCCCGTCACGTAGCACCATGACCGAGGGGCGAACGAGAGCACCCTCATGGGCATACTTGTTGAGGTCTATGGTCTTGGTGCTCTGTAGGGTCAGAGGGTTAATGACCTGCACAGTACCACTCCCCCAGTTGGAGATATAGGCTTTATCCTTGTTGAGGACAGCCATAGCAGTGGTCGCAGCTGTCCCCGCTACAGGCAGAGCACCTACCTGCCGATAGGTCTGATCGATCTGCTCTAGGTAGCACCCGAGTTGGCTCTTCGTCGAACCCATGATACCGGGGAAGGTATAGGTACGTCCCTCCCAGTAGTAGGGGGTATTCCCTACCTCTAGGGGCAGACCATTGGCGTTGGTAAACTTCCCGGGGATGATCCGCCCCGTACTAATCAGATAAGAGGCACTCGGCGAACCATCACCCCCAGTGACGGAGGTAAGGAAGATGAGGTGCTCGGGGAGCTTCAGCGGGGTCACTTCACCTGGATTAGGGGTAGGAGGTGTCGGCTGGTCATTCCTCTTCCCACAGGAGGAGAGTAGGGTGAGTAGCCCAAGGCCTACGGCACAGAGGGCACGAGATGTTTGCTTCATAGGTGTATTACTTATTGGGTGAATGATTAAGTTACTTGAGGAGGTAGCGTAGCTTGAGTGAGAAGCTACGTCCAGGCAAGGGTTGATTGTATTCGCTGTAGAGGTCTCGGTCTAGGAGGTTCTTGACCTTCGCCGTGACCGTCCAGCGACCATTACCGAAGCTTTGCTCTAGGCCTGCATCCAAACTAATAGTGGATGGTATGCGTCGCTCTTGGAAGCGAGAGACTTCAAAGTCATAGAAGTACTCGTGCACATAGGAGGCATCACACAGTAGACGTGTATTGGCACCTCTGACGAAGCCAAAGAGATCCATCCAGTGGAGCTCCAGCCCAGCATTCCCTAGGAGATAGGGGATGTTGGGCATTCTTTTTCCATAGGTGGGGTTAGGGCGAGTGGAGCGAGGCTCTAGGGTACGTGTGTCTCGGAGATCCTGATAGGTGGCGTTGGCGTAGAGGTAGAGCCATGGCGTGACATCACTCTTGACCTCCGCCTCAATACCGAGGGAACGCATCTGACCGAAGTTCGTATACTGCAGGGCAGGCCCCATCGCAGAGACCAGACGGGTCATATCACGCACATCGTTGTAGAAACCGTTAATCTCCACCTCTGTCCTGCCGTAGGAGTAGCTGGACTGAAAGAGCAAACCTAGATTGGCCGAGAGACTGCGCTCGGGGCTAAGTGCCGTCGAAGGTAGAATCAAGTATCCATTGCCAAGTAGCTCCTCGCTACTGGGTAAACGCAGCTCCCATGCTACCGAACCCTTGACCATCAGTGAGCGGAAAAGCTGGTATCGGAGAGCCTCGCTAATACCGAAGTCTCCCTTAGTAGAACTCACCGGCACAAACGTGCTAGAGCCAAAGTAGGAGGGCTGTTCGCCTCTCGTCTTGTAGTAGTACCACTTCCCCGTAAGAGACGAGAGAAAGCGATCACCGAAGGCGTAGATCTCATGCCCAAGTCCAAGGGTGAGGCTGAGCACATCCCCAGGGCGACTGGCCTCATAGTGCATCCGCTTCCTCTGGTAATCATCCCTCGGACGGCTTACCGTGGCTGCGAGGCGAGCGGAGAGGGAGAGCGCCTGCTTCCCCGACAGGGTGTAGGTCATATAGAGCTTGTCGGCTATATAGTAAGATCTATTATGCCCATCGGAGGGAAGGTTCTGCAGCTCTCCCCCATAGGGCGAGGTAGGGGGAAGGGGTGTCCCATCCCAGTCTCGCCGTGAAGTGGCTCTATCCCTTAACCCGCCGTAGGAATAGACTCCCGATAGCTCGTTGTCTAGGTCTAGCCCAGGAAGTAGGAAGTGCCTACGCTTAAGCAGGAGTGTCGTCCCTATGCTTAGGTTGTGGTTGTATGCGGAGTCGATCGGGGTGACAATGCCCTGTAGCTCTCGGTAGGTATTTGCAAGGAAGAACTCGAGCTTTGCCCGCTCAAAGCCCCAGCGTTCGTCGGCAGTAATCGATCCACCTGCTAGTATCTTTCGGAAGTGGTCATGCTCACGACGTACGACGAGGTTCTGCCGCTGAGGTAGGCTCATCTCATAGTCATTGGCCGAGTAGGTGAAGCCACCACCTACACCATAGGTAAGCCCTGTGGCTCGGTCGTGCCGCTTGAGGATCGTGCTTAGACGATGCGTATGAAACGAACCGACCTCATACGAGCCATCGAGGTAGAAGGGCGGGTACTCCTTCAGCACAATATTCACCGCTCCGCCCATGCTGTTTCCCCCGAGCTTATTGGGGACGATCCCCTTGTAGACCTCGATATGATCGATCATATCTATGGGGACGTCATTGAGACTAACCATATCGGAGAGCTCCCCGATCGGCTGCTCATCTATATAGACCCCCACACGCTTGCCCTCGAGTCCACGTACGGAGAGGCGAGAGCTACTCCCCACCCCACCTGTCTGGCGGATCGTGATGCCGGCTGTACGGGCAAGGACGTCGTCGATACCTGAGGCGGTACCCTGCAGTTGCCTTACGGAGATGATGGAGACAGGCAGGCCACTCTCGTGTAACTTGCGCTCCTTGCTCTTGGCAGAGACTACGACCTCCCTGAGGGTGCGTTCCCCTCGACCTGTACTATCGCTCTGAGCTAAACTAGGGGAAGGCAAGAGGAGAAGCCCAAGGGCGAAGAGCCCGAAGGGGCGGTATCTGTGCTGATGGATAGGATGCATATTTTGAACTTATACCTTAGTCCGTTCACAATAAGAGCCGGGGAGATACTCCTCGGCTCATTTCATTTTAGGTAGTGGGGCTCTCATGACTCGCTCCCACCCAGCGGTGGTGAAGGCGAAGTACTCGAGTAGGACTTGAGCCCTCTGGCTATCGTTCAGACGCTCATCGAGGAGGGTCTTCAGCAGGTGCAGCCAGTTCTCCACATTGATCTTTATCAGTTGCTCCGAGAGGGCTGTATTCATCTGGGGGTACTTCTCTCCCATACGTCTTAGGTAGGCTTTGCCCTGCTGGTAGTTCTTCTCTACAAACTCTTCCTCGTAGTGCTCATAGGGCGAACCCTCGGCATGCATGAGCAGTAGACGTAGCTCACGGCGGTACTTGGTGATCAGTAGGAGAAACACTTGATACTGCCCACGCTCTACGTCTTCAAATATAGCCTCGGTGCACTGCCCCTCGCTGTTGTGCTCTGCTAGGACGTACTCCAGAGTATTGATCACTGGTCGGACGACATCTGCGAAGAGGGCATCCTTGCTGACGAAGTAGTGGTAGATCAGACCTAGGCTAATAGAGCATCGGGAGGCAAGCATGCGCATGGATACACCTTCGTATCCAAACTCCAGGAAGAGCTCTCGGGCATGGTCGAGTATGAGATCCTTTGTCTTTGTTCCTTTCATCTGAGGTATCCTCTAGGTAGGGTAAATAAAGGCCTAGAGCCAATCACCCTGCAAAGGTATTGGCTCTCCGTCTCGGCGACAATACCTAGTCCTCGGTATTCACTCCTCCAAAAGCCTACCTACACCTCAGCCCACGAGCCCCCTACTCCCACCCCGAGCAGACGGCGAAGCCCCCACGACAGCACCCAGCATAACGACAGCGGCTACCCCTAGGACAGTCCTAGGGGTAGCCGCTGTTTGCACTTGGGAGGAAGGCTCGTAGACTAGGGGAGGAGGTGCTCGAGGGCGTAGGCTACGCCGTCCTCATTGTTGGTCTTGGTCACGAGGGTAGCCATTCGCTGGATGTCCTCGGGAGCGTTGCCCATGGCGACGGAGGTGCCTGCTAGACGAAGCATCTCTACGTCGTTGTAGTTATCCCCGATGGCGATGAGATCGCTTAGGCTTACCCCGAGGACGGCAGAGAGTCGCTCTAGGGCAACGCCCTTGTTCACCCCCTTGGGCACTAGCTCTAGGAAGATGTCGCTGGAGCGGAAGGCATCTACCCGATGGCCGAGCTGTGCCTTCACCGCAGCTTCTAGGGCTACCAGCCGATCGGTAGGCCCGACAGCTAGACACTTCGGTAGGGGCTCCTGGATGGAGGCTAAGAAGTCATCTAGTACGCACAAGGGCATACCCGTGATGTCGATCTCCTTCTGAGCGTACTCGTTGGCAGCCTCTTCACTTAGGATGGCTTCATCGGTGTAGCTGAGGATATTAACCCCATGCGCCTTGATGAGGTGGTAGAGCTGAGGGATGAGGTCTTGGTCTAGGAGCTGGGCATGGAGTACCTTGCCGGAGGAGAGTTCGATGGCCTTACCACCGTTGTAGGGGAGCAGGTAGCCCCCGTAGGTCTTTAGCTCTAGGATCTCGACGAGGTGACGAAGGGCAGAGGTGGGACGTCCCGAGGCAAGGACGATCCGCATATCCCGTTCACGCTGGGCATGGATGAGCGCATTACGTACGGGCTCGGTCACCTGATGCTGGCTATTGACGACCGTGCCATCTATGTCTAGGGCAAGAAGCTTCATTTGAGTTACTTACAATCTTGTTCGTTATGTATGTCCTGTGCAAAAGTACGGCATTCGTGAGACACTACCCTCCCCGAGGTCGTGGCGTCTACCCTGGCAAGGGGAGCGGAGAAAGGTGACTCACCCACAGAGCACACCTAGGCTAAGGAAGGAGAGCCCCCTGCCCTAGGGCAGAGTAGAAGGCTCGGAGCAAGGGCTAAAGAGTGCCGCCATGAGGTAGCCCTACTACCCCGCTCGGGGTGCCCCCGATACCTCACGAGACGTTCCCCCGATACCTCGGTCGGGGTAGCGGGCATACCTCGTAGGGTGGAGTGAGGGAGCCCTTCCCCCGAGCCCTAGGCAGGCTTCCCCGAGCCATATAGGGAGGAATAGATAACTTTGCCCAAAAGAACAGACAACGAATGAAGCTAACAGATGACTGGTTCACCTCGCTGAGCCATACCGACGAAGGACAGCTCGTCTTCGTCACTGTGCGTAAGGGCCTCGGCGAATTTATCGCTAGCCGTAAGCTACGGGTACGCGTAGACCTTAGCCTAAGCTATGAGGCAGAGGCCGAAGGGATGCCTACCGAAGCCGCCGCCCAGCTTATCGAGGCCATCGAGCCCCAGCTACGCAAGATCATGGAGCGGGACAAGCTCGCCATCCTCACCGGCAACTATACGGGTGGTGGCGTGAAGGACTGGACGTTCTATACTCGCCACTTGCCCACCTTCGGCGAGCGACTCAACGAGTGTCTCGCCCCCTACCCTCCCCTACCACTGGAGATCAGTTGTGTGGAGGACCCCGACTGGGAAGACTATCATGAGATGCTCCAGCTAGAGGAGCAGGAGGAGGACTAGCCACGCCATAGCCCGCTATGCAGTACCGACACTTCCGTCAGGAGGGGTGCGGTGAGGCCCGTGGTCTCATCTTGCACTTCAACGGCTGGGCGATGACCCCAGAGGCTGTCCAGCACCTTCGCCTGCCCCTCGGCTATGATCTCCTCGTCCTCTGGGATTACCGTACGGATGTACTTGATCCGCTGGAGCTGGGGCAGTATGAGGAGGTTCGCTTGACAGCTTGGTCGATGGGTGTATGGGCAGCTGACCGCTTCGTGCAGGCACACCCCGAGCTACGACAGCGTGTGCGCTCTGCCACGGCAGTGGCAGGGACTGGCTACCCTGTGAACGACCACCTCGGGATGCCTCTCGGGCATTGCGAGCAGACCCTTGCGGAGCTAACGGAGGAGAACCGTCCCCGCTTCAACCGTCGCACATGCGGAGGCAAGAGCCTTCGCCATCTATTTGAGGCTCTGGCTGCTCGCCCCACAGACGAGATCAGAGCAGAGATGCTTCGCGCCTACCACGATAGCCTTATGACCCCACAGCCTTCGCCCAAGAGCGAGGCATTAGGCCTCTGGACAAGAGCCTACGTGGGGGCGAGGGATCGTATCCTCCCCCTAGAGAACCAACTACGCTACTGGCACGGGCAGGGCCTAGAGCCGATCCTATTGCCCGAGGGCGAGCACTACCTCCTCAACCTCTTCACCGACTGGCAGGAGCTCTGGGACTAGGCTTCCCCTAGCCTACGACACACTTTTCCCCAGCCCAAGTCCCCCACCCTAGGCTTTGCCTAAGGGCAGATAACGAGCGAGCCTTCTCGGGAATGACTTGCTTGATTATCACTATCTTTGCATTTCCAAATCAAGAAGGTCACTTAATAGACAACAGACAGCTAAGAACCCAAAGATATGATAGTAACAAAGCGTGCCAACGATCCCGTATGGACGAATATCTACGCCTATGCTAAGCTCCCCCAGGAACTAGCTCGCCTCGAAGAACTCGCCCACAACCTATGGTGGGTGTGGAGCCCAAAGGCTCAGCACCTATTCTCCCGTCTCTCTCCTGAGCTCTGGGAGTCTACCGAGGGCAATCCGGTCATGCTCGCTCGCCAACTCTCCGCCGAGGATATAGAAAAGATCATCCACGATCAGTCTCTCATGGATGAGCTCTCCTCGGTCTACGCCGACTACCGTGCCTATATGAATGAGCCACAGGATGCCGAGCGCCCTTCGGTGGCTTACTTCAGCATGGAGTACGGACTCACCAATGTACTCAAGATCTACTCCGGCGGTCTAGGTGTACTGGCTGGAGACTACCTCAAGGAAGCCAGTGACAGCAATGTCCGTATGACGGCTGTGGGCTTCCTCTATCGCTACGGGTACTTCACCCAGACCCTCTCTCCCGAGGGACAGCAGCAGGCATCTTACGAGGCACAGGACTTCGCTCAGCTCCCCATCGAGCAGATCTTTGAGCAGGATGGTGTCACCCCCCTTGTCCTAGAGGTGCCCTACTCCTCCCACACTGTCTACTGCCACGTTTGGCGGGTCAATGTCGGTCGCATCAGCCTCTATCTCCTAGATACGGATATACTGCAGAATAGCGAATGGGACCGCTCTATCACCCACCAGCTCTACGGCGGCGAGTGGGAGAACCGTCTGAAGCAAGAGTACCTCCTCGGTATGGGGGGAATGCTCCTACTCAAGCGTCTAGGCATCCGCAAGGATGTATATCACATGAACGAAGGCCACGCCGCCTTCATGAACGCACAGCGCCTCCTAGACTATGTCGAGGACGAAGGCCTACCCTTCGATGAGGCCCTAGAGCTCGTGCGTGCCTCCTCCATCTATACGGTACATACGCCTGTACCTGCAGGTCACGACTACTTCGACGAAGGCCTGCTAGGCAAATACCTCGGACACGTCCCCGCACGTCTGGGCATATCGTGGCATGAGTTCGTAGACCTCGGTCGCGAACATCCTGGTAGCAACGAGAAGTTCTCTATGAGTGTCTTTGCTCTGAATACCTGTCAGGAAGCCAACGGAGTGAGCCTCTTACACGGCAAGGTGTCACAGGAGATGTTCTCCCCCGTTTGGCCGGGCTTCTTCCCCGAAGAGCTCCACGTAGGCTATGTCACGAATGGCGTGCATCTCCCCACTTGGGCCTCGGCAGAGTGGCAGGAGCTGTATGCTAAGTACCTCGGCGAAGACTTCATCAAGAACCAAACAAACGAGAGCACGTGGGCTCGCATCCAGCAGCTCCCCAACGAGCTCCTATGGGACACGCATCAGACGATCAAGCTTCGCCTAATCGAGCACATACGTTCCTTCTACGGAGAGCGATGGATCCGCAATAGCGGCGACCCCGAGACGACGGTATCCGTGCTGGAGGGGATCAACCCCAACGCCCTACTCATTGGCTTCGGTCGTCGCTTCGCCACATACAAGAGAGCTCACCTGCTCTTCACCGACCTTGAGCGACTCGAGCGTATCGTAAACAATCCGAAGTATCCCGTACAGTTCCTCTTCACCGGCAAGGCACACCCCGCCGACGGTGGTGGGCAGGGACTCATCAAGTATATCCTTGAGATTAGCCGACGTCCAGAGTTCCTAGGCAAGATCATCTTCCTCGAGAACTATGATATGCGTCTCGCTAGTAAGCTTATCGCAGGTGTGGACATCTGGATGAACACTCCTACTCGTCCCCTCGAGGCATCAGGCACGTCAGGTGAGAAGGCTGAGATGAATGGAGTACTTAACCTCTCCGTGCTAGACGGATGGTGGTACGAAGGCTATCGTGAGGGTGCTGGCTGGGCACTCACCGACAAGCGCACCTTCGCAGACCAAGGTCTACAAGACAAGCTAGATGCGACGACGATCTACGACCTCCTAGAGAAGGAAATCGTGCCTCTATACTTCAATCGTGAGGGCAAACCCTTCTCCGATGGTTGGGTACAGACGATGAAGAATTCAATGAATTTCATCGCCCCTCACTATACCATGCGTCGTATGATGGACGATTATTTCAGTCGCTTCTATTGCAAGCTAGCTCAGAGGTCTGCACGCCTGCACGCCGACGGCAATGCCATCGCTAAGGAACTCGTAGCATGGAAGCAGGCTGTGATCCGCCACTGGGATGACCTGCAGATCGTCTCCGTCGAAGACTCTGGTAACACCAGCAACGGATCCAACCAGCGACATACGGGCACAACGGAGACCATCCGCCTCGTACTCGATCGTGGAGCTCTCACCTGCGCCTTCGATGTGGAGCTGGTAGACGCTCGTGAGGACGAGCACGGCAAGCTCAGTCTCGTGAGCCGTACCCCTCTGACACTTGTACACGAAGAGGGTGCACGCAGTACCTACGAGCTCTCCTTCGTACAGTCCCGTCCTGGCCACTACAAGCGTGCCCTAAGGATCCTGCCCGCTCATCCCGAGCTCCCTCACCGCATGGACTTCGCTCTCGTGCGCTGGGTAGCCCTTCCCTAGTCGTTCGCTTCTCCCCGATAAATGGATAGCGGACTCACCCTCACCCAAGCTCAGTCTCTAGTAGACGAGTGGATACGTACCTACGGCGTACGCTACTTCTCCCCCCTCACCAACATGGCCATCCTTACGGAGGAGGTGGGAGAGGTGGCGTGCCTGATGGCACGTACCTACGGGGACCAAAGCTTCAAGGCCAGTGACGAGGCTAACACACTCTCCGACGAACTCACAGACGTCCTCTGGGTGCTCCTGTGTATCGCCAATCAGACGGGGGTGAACCTAGAGGAAGCCTTCCATCGAAACCTAGAGAAGAAGACCAGCCGTGATCGGGATCGCCACCGAGACAACCCCAAGCTCCACTGCGACACTGATTAGCAACCCTTTTTAGTTTACTCATAAAACCATGGCAGAGACAACCCCCAACAAGTACACTGAGGCTTTTGCCTCCTTCGCTCCTGCACTAAGCCTACAGGAGATCGACAAGCGCATCCAAGAGATCCTCGAGGAAAACTATGAGCGCAACAACACACGTGAGGTCAAGAAGTTCCTCCACTCCACCATCGACCTTACCACCCTTGCCGGTGCAGACACAGAGGAGAAAGTCGCTAAGCTTGTAGCCAGTGTCAATGACTTCGAAGGCACCGAAGACGTCCCTTCGGTGGCGGCGATCTGTGTCTACCCTAACTTTGTCAAGACCGTCCGTGATGTCCTCACTGCCCAGGGTGTGCAGGTAGCGTGTGTCAGCGGATGCTTCCCCGCCTCCCAGAGCTTCATCGAAGTCAAGATCGCTGAGACAGCTCTAGCGATAGCTGCGGGTGCAGATGAGATAGACATCGTGCTCAACCTCGGGGCATTCCTCGCTGGAGACTACGAGGAGGCTGCCACGGAGATCGAGGAGCAGCGTGCCACAGCTCGTGGAGCACACCTCAAGGTCATCCTAGAGACAGGTGCGCTCTGTGACCCCGAGCTCATCCGCCGAGCTTCTATCCTATCCCTCTTTGCGGGAGCAGACTTCCTCAAGACCTCTACTGGGAAGGAGTATCCAGGCGCTGACCTGCGTGCCGCCTTCATCCTCTGCTCGGTACTACGTGAGTACTACGACAGGTACGGGCACGTACGTGGCGTCAAGTTCAGCGGTGGCATTCGCACGGCAGAGGAAGCGGTGAAGTACTACTGCCTCGTCGAAGCTATCCTCGGTAAGGAATGGCTGGATAACCAGCGCTTCCGCATCGGTGCCTCCAGCCTCGTAGGGAGCCTTCAGGCAGAGATCCTCGGCTAAAGCCCCCAACAAGAAAGAAGCCCGAGCTGTAGATCTATACAGCTCGGGCTTCTTTTTTTCCAGCCATGGTGGCATGGGATAGGGGAGCTAGAGGGAGGGGAGGGGGCTATTGGACTTATTAGACCTATTGCACCTATTAGACCTAGATGATAGGTACGATAGGTGCAATAGGTCTAATAAGTCCAATAGCAAAGCCCTCTGTCACAAGCATTCCGAGAACGGAGAATAGTAGATACCGAGAGCGAAAAAACAGATCATACCGACAGCTCCGTAATCACCTATGTAAGGTGATGGATGCGCACATACCGAGAGCGCAGTAGCGATCATACCGAGAGCGTTGTCGTCACCTATGTAAGGTGATTACAGCGGACATACCGTGTCCTCTCCTACCCCACCCAAAATCCCGTAGCTAGAGCTGTCTCCGTAATCGATACAAGCAATGAGTACTGGGTCGAGGATATGGGCAGGGGGGGGAGGGGGTAGGCCTATCAGCAGGATCTGTAGGGGCGAGGGGTGCGCAGGGGCAAGGATGGGAGCAGGAGGGTGAGTGAGCTAGACCTATCGGCAGGATCTGTAGGTCGGGGGGGACGCAGGGGCGAGGGGTGGAGAGGAGAGGTAGGGGAGGTAGCGGTAGTACCTTGGTGGGGGAGAAGGTGGTTTTTCGGGCATAATCGCTACCTTTGGTACACACAACGCAAATAGACATCACTATGTCCATCAGACTTACCGAAGACCAGATACTACAGCTCGCACCCGACGCCGCCTCCGTCAAGGCTGGACAAGGACAGGCAAAGACCAGCAAATGGCCCCTGCTGCGATGTGGCGAAAGAGCCTTGTGGGGACACTGCCAGGGCTCAGGGTCATCCCCCTACCAGACGATAGTAGACCTTACGAATATTGCCTTTAAGTGCTCTTGCCCTAGTCATAAGTTTCCCTGCAAGCATGCCCTAGGCCTGCTCCTGCTCTATGCTCGCAGTGAGTCCGCCTTTGCCCAAGAGGACGAGCCCGAGTGGGTCACCTCCTGGATTGACAAGCGTGCAGAGACAGCAGAGAAGAAAGCTCAGCGTGAGGAGCGCAAGAAGGAGGGCGAGAAGGTCAAAGACCCCAAGCAGGCAGAGCGTCGGCAGGCCAATCGCCATGCCAAGATCTTGGGGGGAATGCAGGAGCTGGAGCTGTGGATGAAGGATCTACTGCGTACGGGTCTGATGCACGTAGCCTCTAGCCAGCGGGGGAGTATCTACGAGATGGCACGTAGGATGGTGGATGCGCAGGCCTCGGGTGTCGCCCAGCGGCTCTACGAGATCTACGAGATCGACTACAACGCTGAGGGCTGGAAGGAGCTCCTCCTCGATCGCCTCTCCCGTCTCTACCTCCTGATCTCTGCCTACCGTAGGATAGAGACCCTCAGTGAGGACTGGCAGGTGGAGCTTAGGACAATGGTCGGTATCCCTCAGGCACAGGATGAGGTGCTCGCTGGCGAAGGAGTGGAGGATGATTGGCTTGTCCTCTATACCGAGGAGCGTAGCACGGGCGATAACCGCACCGAGGTCGCCCACCTCTACGGACAGCAGAGCGGACGATATGCCGTGCGCTTGACCTTCATAGTGCCCGGTCGCCCGTCTATGGAGCTTAGCTTGATGGAGGGAGTAGTCTATCGGGCAAAGCTCTTCTTTTATAAGGGAGTGCTCAACAGCCGAGCCTTGGTGCAGGATGCCACCCCTACAGAGAAGACTTTTGTTCCTCAGAGCTTTGGCTGTATCGAGGAGGGAATGGCATACTATCGAGAGCGGATGGGGCAGAACCCCTTCGCCCAGCACACCTCTCTCTGTCTCGGGGAGGTAAGGATCTGCCCAGAGGGCGAGTCCTTCGCACTCTATGACGCTAGGGATAGGCGACAGCTTGTCTCCGTGAGGAGAGAGGATGGACTTTCCTTCCTGACCCTAACGGGCGGAAGACCTTGCAATGCCTTCGTCATCATCAGCGAAGGCGAGTGGCGGCTCATCTCCATTTGGTACGATGGGCACTACTGCATCACACAGCATGAGTATCACACCAAGGAGTATGAGTAGTACAACGAATAGTCTTGTTAGCCTAGCTCTGCTGGGCACCCCAGGTAGGACGGTGGCCTGCCCCCTGCCCGAGCTGCAGGCAGAGTGGGAGAAGATACAGCAGGGGAGTGAGGACAGTGAGGAGGCCTTCTATCGCTTAGCTGCGATGGTCTTCGCTTATCGTCGGGCAGGTCTCTTGCCCGAGGAGCAGGAGGTGAGCTACCCACTGACGGAGCCCCTTGAGGAGACGCAACCCTTCCTCCCGCAGGAGCCTTCCCTCATCCTTCGTAGCCTGCTCAGCAATAGGCTGACCGCTACCCTTGCCTATGGGCTAGACCTAGTGGCTGAGGAGGGGCTGATCCTTCGCCCCGAGTATGTGTACGAGCTACTAAGCACAGTGCTCAAGAAGGGTAGTGGCTACAATGTGGCTTGTAGAGCCAACGCCCTCAAGGTCTCGGGCAATAGAGGTAAGTGGCTGCTCCCGCTCCTCGAGGTAGAGGAGGAGAGTCCCCTAGACCTAGAGCACTGGGAGCTATCTGGCCAGCAGGCTCGCCTACAGCTCCTCAAGCAGGTGCGTAGGGAGGATCCTCGGGCTGCGATACCACTTGTCGAACGCACTTGGCGTGAGGAGACGGCCTCCAATAGAGAGGCTCTGCTCTCGTGCTTCAGTATAGGACTTAGCCAAGAGGACGAAGAGTTCCTCACCGCCGTGATGGCGAAGGATCGCAGTCAGAAGGTGCGTGAGGTCGCCCGTTCGCTCCTCGGGAGCTTACCTAAGGGGCAGCTCGTCAGACGCTACTGCGAGCTCCTAAAGGGACAGCTGAAGTATGGGCGCATACTAGGCTGGTCATATACCCCGATCCCCTACAGCCCCGAACTCAAGGAGCTGGGTATCGCTGAGGTCAGCCCCAACAAGGGCGAGAGCGATGAGCACTACATCCTGCGCCAGATAGCAGAGCGTGTACCCCTGACCTTCTGGATGGAGTTCTACGACACGAACGACCCGATGAAGGCTGCACAGCGACTTGCCAAGAACCCACCCTTTGCATCCTACTTTTCCATAACGAGTCCGATCGTAACCCTACGAGATAGGCACTGGGCCTACTGGGTACTGCAGGAGCAGTGTGATAGCAAGACCCTCGAGGAGCTCGTGGGGCTTCTTAGCCCGGGGCAACGAGAGGATATAGACCTACGGAAGTACAACGCTCGCCACGGTATACCCGAGCAATGGGTCACGGAGGGTGAGGAGATGTGGGGGCCTCGCTTCTCCCTGGCGTTCCTGAAGATCGTCAGTGCCTGCTATGTCTACTATCGCCTAGCGAAGACGGAGCAGATAGGTCTATCCCTACACCCCGACGTACAGCCCTTCCTCTACGGTCTCCTGCATGGAGAGGACGCAGAGCATGTACCCGATATGACCCCATCCAAGCGAGCCTTCCTAGAGGATCTTCTCCTGATCATGCAGACGAAGGCCGCCCTAGACAAAACATTCCCAAAGACTAAATAAAACCACTACATACGTATAATATGAGCACATTACTAAGACAACATGCCGAGCAACTCTTCGCAGAAGAACTTCACGAGCTAAAGAAGAACGAGACCAACCCAATCCCTGATAACTGGGTGCTATCACCCCAGTCGGTCGTCACCTATCTCCTCGGGGGGAAGCTCAAGAACGGATTCGAGGTAACCCCGAAGTACATAGGCCGCAGACGGCTCATGGAGATAGCCGTAGCAACCCTCGTGACCGATCGTGCCCTCCTGCTCTATGGACTCCCGGGGACAGCCAAGAGCTGGGTCAGTGAGCACCTAGCAGCCGCTATCTCGGGTAACTCTACCCTCATCGTCCAGGGTACTGCAGGTACGGGAGAGGAGGCTATACGCTATGGGTGGAACTATGCCCGCCTACTAGCCGAAGGGCCAAGCGAAGGGGCACTCGTCGAGACCCCCGTCATGAAGGCTATGAAGGAGGGTAAGATAGCTCGTGTGGAGGAACTCACCCGCATTGGCTCCGATGTGCAGGATACCCTCATCACCATCCTCTCGGAGAAGGCGATGCCTATACCCGAACTGAACCAAGAGGTGCAGGCCATACGAGGCTTCAACGTCATCGCCACAGCGAACAACCGAGACAAGGGGGTCAATGACCTCTCTAGCGCCCTCAAGCGTCGCTTCAATACCGTCATCCTCCCGCTGCCTGATACGCTGGATGAGGAGATCGATATCGTGCGCAGACGTGTCGAGAGCTTCGAGCAGGTGATGAAGCTACCAGCAGAGAAGCCTGCACTAGAGGAGATACGTCGTGTGGTCACTATATTCCGTGAGCTACGTTCTGGGGCTACCGCTGATGGTAAGACCAAGCTCAAGAGCCCCACGGGGACACTTAGTACGGCAGAGGCGATCTCGGTGGTGAATAACGGCCTTGCTATGGCTGGCTACTTCGGTGATGGCGCACTACATGCAGAGGACTTGGTCTCGGGTATCCTCGGTGCTGTCGTTAAGGATCCCGTGCAGGATAAGATAGTCTGGCAGGAATACATGGAGACCGTTGTCAAGCAACGTGATGGGTGGAAGGACATCTATCGTGCTTCGCGTGACATGATCTAGTACCATGGCTACGTATATACTAGGGGTCAGGCATCACGGCCCGGGCTCTGCTCGGCGTGTACGGGAGCGTCTCGAGGCTCTCCGCCCTGACCTAATACTCGTAGAGGGGCCACCCGAGGCGGAGGAGCTCCTAGGGCAGGTAGCTAGAGAGGGCATGAAGCCCCCCGTAGCTCTCCTGGCCTACGAGCCTACGAATCCTCAGAATGCGGTCTTCTATCCCTTCGCAGCCTTCTCCCCCGAATGGCAGGCGATGCTCTACGCAGCCACTCAGGGTACGGAGCTACACTTCTTTGACCTACCCCTTATCTATCGCTTAGCCCAGACAGAGGTGAAGGCAGAGGAGACGAGCGAGGCAAGCCCGGGCGAAGCTCCCACTGACGAGGCTACAGAGGTGCTGTCTACTCCCCCTACAGAGCAGACCGAGTCGTCTACCTCAGCTACAGACGAAGAGTCCCCCGTGGAGGTGAGCTCAGTCCTTCCCCCCGATGAGGAAGAGCTAGAGGATGCCTTTACCACTCCCGATCCCTTCGATGTCCTCGCAGAGATCGATGGCTTATCGGATGGGGAGGCTTGGTGGAATCTCCGTATCGAGAGTAGCCCCGACGGGGCAGAGGTCTTCGAGGCGGTGAGCGAAGCTATGACTGCCCTTCGGGAGGCCTTCCCCGACCGTACGAGTGAGCACGACCTCGTACGTGAAGCGTGGATGCGTAAGCAGATACGAGAGGCAGAGCGAGCAGGTGATCGGGTCATCGTCGTCATCTGTGGCGCATGGCATGCCCCTGCCCTAGAGGCAAGAGCCAAGATCAAAGTCAAGGAAGACAATGAGCGACTAAAGGGCCTTCCCAAGACGAAGATTACCTGCACGTGGATCCCCTGGACCTACGACCGCCTATCCCTATATAGCGGTTATGGTGCAGGTATCACTTCACCGGGATGGTATGACTATCTGTGGCATCACCCCGAGGATGATGGTACGCTCTGGGTCAGTAGGATGGCCAAGCATCTTCGTCGGAAGAATATGGACATCTCCGTGGCACATGTTATCGAGACCGTACGTCTGGCTCACGCTACTGCTGCCCTCAAGGAATACCCACGTGCCCTCCTAGAGGACTATAGTCATGCAGCTATTACCGTAATGGGCTTCGGCGATCCGATCCTACTGGATCTGATCAAGGAGGAGCTAATCATCGGTAATCGCCTTGGCTCTGTACCCGATGATGTGCCTAAGGTGCCCCTCTTGGTGGACATTGAGCGGCAACAGAAGCGACTTCGCTTGCCCTTCACTTCCGAGATCAAGACCGTAACGCTTGACCTGCGTAAACCGCTAGACCTAGAGAAGAGTATCTTCATCCATCGCCTTGATCTACTCGGCATCGGCTGGGGGACAGAGCGGGGAGTCTCGGGCAAGGGTACCTTCAAAGAGCAATGGGAGCTCTACCATAAGCCCGAGCAGATCATATCGATCATCGAGCGGGCTGTGTGGGGCAACACCCTGCAGCAGGCTACCGAAGCCTATATGAGCCATCAGGCGATGGAGGCGCAGAACATACGCCGTCTCGCCGAACTCCTTGATGAGGCTATCCCTGCCGACCTCCCGGGGCTGGTGACGATGATGACCAAGAGGCTCGACGAGCTATCTGCCTCCGCTGTCGATGTCGGGGAAATGCTAGATACGATCCCCAAGCTCATACGCATCCTGCGCTACGGCTCTGTGCGTGCCTTAGACTTCTCTCACCTAGAGGGCATCCTGCGGGTAATGGTAGCACGTAGCGTAGCTGGGGGCTTGCAGGCCTGCTCAGGTATCGACGAAGCTGCCGCAGACGATCTGTATCGATCCCTTAGGGAGGTAGACCAAGCACTCATGACCCTAGCAGACGAAGAGCTTAGGGAGCTGTGGCTCGCCTTCCTCGAGGAGCTTCGTACCTCCTCACAGGTGCATCCTTTGCTGGCTGGTATGGCGACGTTGCTCCTTAACCAAGCTGACCGCTTGTCCAGCGAACAGATCGCACGTAGTCTCTCTTACCACAGTTCGGTAGGGATGAAGCCCCTGGATATGGCGTATTGGCTCGAGGGCTTCCTTCGTTCCTCTTCCACGCTCCTCTTGCTGGAGGATCGCCTCTGGGAGTTGGTCAATGACTGGATCTGCGGTATCACGGCGGAGAACTTCCACGAGCTACTTCCGGTGCTGCGTAGGACCTTCTCAGACTACTCTCCAGCCGAAAGGCGCAACCTCGGGGAGAAGGCTCGTCACTATGATGGCAAGCGCTCCTCGACCCAGAGTGTCGGGATGAGTACAGAGCCCCTGGATCATGCCGAGGCAGCTCGTGTCCTGCCCTTACTTCACCTATTCTTAGGATTAGACTAGACAAAAGAGATCATGCAAGAAGAATATCTGAAGCGCTGGCGACTGATCCTCGGTGGAGATGAAGCCGATGGCACCGGTGTGAGCCTCTCGAAGGAGGAGATACGGATGGATGAGTGCCTCGAGGCTGTCTACGACTCTGACCGCTCGGCGGGACTAGGGAGCTCGGCTCCCAAGGTCAGCCGATGGCTGGGGGATATACGAGAGTTCTTCCCCCAGAGTGTCGTGCAGGTCATCCAGCGGGATGCTGTATCACGTCTTCACCTCCATGAGCTCCTGACAGAGCCCGAGATGCTCGAGGGAGTCGTACCTGACGTTCACCTAGTAGCTACCCTCATGTCTCTATCGAGAGCTATACCCGAGAAGAGCAAGGCAACGGCTCGGGAGGTCGTCCGCAAGGTCGTCGATGAGCTCCTTAGGAAGCTCGCTGGACCTACCCAGCAGGCGGTCACGGGGGCACTCAACAGATCCTCCCGACGTCGCAATCCTCGCTACAACGAGATAGACTGGAATACTACGATCACGAAGAACCTCAAGAACTACCAACCCGACTATAAGACCATCATTCCCGAGATCCGTATAGGCTATGGGCGACGACGCAAGGCCATGAAGGACATCGTCCTCTGCATCGACCAGAGCGGCTCAATGGGTGCCTCCGTTGTCTATTCGGGGATCTTTGGTTCGGTGCTTGCCTCTATCCCTGCCGTCAGTACCCGTATGGTCGTCTTCGACACAGAGGTAGCGGATCTCACGGATGAGATGGAAGACCCTGTGGACCTGCTCTTCGGAGTCCAGCTCGGGGGAGGAACGGATATTGACCGAGCTCTGCACTACTGCATGGAGCGTATCACACGTCCAGAGGATACGACGTTGGTATTAGTGACGGACCTCTACGAAGGGGGCAACGAGCGGGAGATGCGCAAGAAGTTCGTCCGGCTGGTACAGTCGGGGGTGCAACTGATCGTCCTCCTAGCCCTCAACGACGATGGTTCGCCTTCCTATGATCGGGGTAACGCAGCCTTCCTAGGCACTCTTGGGGTACCCGCCTTTGCTTGTACCCCGGACAAGTTCCCCGAACTGATGTCGGCAGCGATCAATAAGCAGGACCTCAACCTCTGGGTCGCTCAGAATATCAAGAGCTAGCCGTCATCGAGGGCAAAGGGTGGGAAGGGAATGCCCATAATGACATTGTGTATTTGTATTGTTTCGTGTAGTCCCCTGCTTCGCCGAGGTTATTCCTTTGGCGGGGCAGGGGCTAGCGATATTGCACCTATTGGACTTATTAGACCTACCCCCTACACTACTAGACCTATCACTCCCCCAGCCCTACTCCTGCCTAGTCCCTAGCCTCTACCTAGGAGGGATGAGTATACACGCGTGTACACTACATCGCTCTAAGTATATCCTCTGTAGGGCTCGCTTGTATGTCTGTTTCTTGGGGTTGTCGGCCCTACTAGCTCGGGGGAGATGAGGGTGGGTATCCCGCATCTACAGTATCTTTGTCTCCCCGATGAGTCCCCTGCCTTTTGTGGGGGTGTGCTTCACAGATCCATTTGTCCCATAGACCTATGTCCTCTATACTCCCTCAGCAGATAGCCATAGCAGACTACGACTATCCCCTACCCGATGAGCGCATCGCTCGCTATCCCCTACCCGATAGGAGTAGCTCCAAGCTCCTCTCTTACCAAGGAGGGAGGATCGCCGAACATACCTTCCGTGACCTACCCAAGCTCCTACCCGAGGGTACCGTCCTCGTGCGCAATAACTCTAAGGTCATCCGTGCTCGCCTGCTCTTTCACAAGGAGAGTGGAGCACGCATTGAGATCTTCTGCCTTGACCCTTCCTCCCCCGAGAGCTACGAACTCTCCCTCTCGGCCACGGAGCGGTGTAGCTGGCACTGCATGATCGGTAATGCCAAGCGTTTCAAGCTCTCCTCAAGCCTCTACGAAGACCTCACCGGCTCTAAGGGTCAGGTACGCCTACAAGCCGAACGTATCGGCGAGGGCGAGGTATCCTTCAGCTGGGACAACCCCCACTATACCTTCGGCGAACTGCTAGAGCTGATGGGCATCCTTCCCATCCCGCCTTACTTGGACAGAGAGACCGAGGCTGGTGACCTCATCACCTATCAGACTGTCTATGCCCAGCGAGAGGGATCGGTAGCAGCTCCTACGGCAGGGTTGCACTTTACCCCCGAGGTCTTTGTCCAGCTCGGAGAGCGAGGGATAGATGTGCTGGATGTGACCCTTCATGTCGGGGCAGGAACCTTTCGTCCTGTCAAGGCCGAGCTCATCGGCGAGCACGAGATGCATGCCGAGCTTATCTCCGTCTCCCGCCCGACACTGGAGCGTCTAAGGGCAAGCCTAGGCCATATCATCGCTGTGGGGACGACCTCGGTGCGTACGCTGGAGAGCCTCTACCACCTGGGAGTACACCTCACTCAGCACCCCGAGAGCCTGCCCGAGGAGCTACACGTATCCCAGTGGCAGCCCTATGAGGGCGAGGAGGACTACAGCGCCGAGCAAGCCCTAGACACACTCCTATATTATATGGAGCGACACGGACTGACTCAGCTCGTCTTCCCCACAAGCATCATTATTGCCCCAGGCTATACTTATCGGGTGATACGAGGGATGATCACGAACTTCCATCAGCCACATAGCACCCTGCTACTGCTGATAGCAGCACTGATCGGAGAGGACTGGCACAGGGTGTATGAGTATGCGCTCTCGCATGACTTCCGTTTTCTGAGCTACGGGGATAGCTCACTACTGCTACCGTATTAGACCTATTAGACCTATTGCACCTATTGGACCTAGGTGATAGGTCCAATAGGTGCAATAGGTCTAATATATTATCTATATTTGTGGACATGACTTAAATATACCTTGTATGCCCACACCGCCTAGCTTTCTTCCACAGAAGGGACGATACCGAGACCTCATCGCCTTTCAGAAGGCAGAGTGTATCTATGATATTACCTTTTACTTTGCTCATCACTTCCTAGAGCGGGGTGATCGCACCATCGACCAGATGATACAGGCGGCACGCAGTGGTAAGCAGAATATCGCCGAAGGTACAGCCGCCGCTACCACCTCCCGAGAGACCGAGATCAAGCTCCTCAATGTAGCCAGAGCTAGCCTCCAAGAACTCCTCATCGACTACGAAGACTACCTACGTGTACGTGACCTTGAGCAGTGGAGCTTAGGTAGCGAAAAAACCTCTCAGGCACGTAGAGTATGCTGGAAGCACAACGACTCCGCATTCTACCGAGAGGCAATCAAAGTACGTACACCCGAGACCATAGCCAACATAGCCATCACCCTAATCCATCAGGCTGATAGCCTCCTACGTAAGCTCATAGAGGCCGCCAAGGCTGCCTTCCTCAGAGAGGGAGGCATACGAGAGGAGATGTCTCGCGCTCGGCGGGCAGCGAGGGAGCAGGGCTATTAGACCTATTGCACCTATTAGACCTATCACCTAAGTCCAATAGGTGCAATAGGTCTAATAGCTGATATTGTGTAACTTTGTCGTTTAGTTATTAGCCCCCCTTGTGGGGGTCATGATGAGATTTTAATCTACGAATTAGGATAAACAACTTTAATGGCACAGCAAGAAGACCTCTTCAAAAAGGTAATCGCTCACTGTAAGGAATACGGCTTCGTCTTCCCATCCTCCGAGATCTATGATGGCCTCGGCGCAGTCTATGACTATGGGCAGCTCGGTAGCGAACTCAAGAACAACATCAAACGCTACTGGTGGGAGGCCATGACGCTCCTTGCCCCCAATGTCGTGGGCATTGACTCCGCCATCTTCATGCACCCTAAGATCTGGAAGGCCTCTGGACACGTCGATGCCTTCAACGATCCACTCATCGACAACAAAGACTCCAAGAAGCGCTACCGTGCCGATGTACTCATCGAAGACCACCTAGCCAAGATAGAGGAGAAGATCAATAAAGAGGTAGCTAAGGCTGCCAAGAAGTTCGGAGAGAGCTTCGACGAAGAACAGTTCCGCTCCACCAATGGCCGTGTACTCGAGTACCAGGCTAAGTGGAATGAGGTACATAGCCGCTTCGCCGAGGCGATGAATGCCACCGACCTCGAAGGGCTACGACAGATCATCCTAGACTGTGAGATCGTCTGCCCCATTAGTGGTACACGCAACTGGACAGAGGTGCGACAGTTCAACCTCATGTTCGCCACCGAGATGGGCTCTACCGCAGAGGGTGCCATGAAGGTGTACCTTCGCCCCGAGACCGCTCAGGGGATCTTCGTCAATTTCCTCAACGTGCAGAAGACTGGACGTATGAAGATACCCTTCGGGATCGCTCAGATCGGTAAGGCCTTCCGCAATGAGATCGTAGCTCGTCAGTTCATCTTCCGTATGCGCGAGTTCGAGCAGATGGAGATGCAGTTCTTCG